>JBHEOB010000005.1:0-53962 GCA_046261775.1 Guyparkeria sp. | reverse complement strand
AACTTGACCAGGCCCACCGCCTCGACGTCGTCCTTGTCCAGTTGCGAGGCCGGCGAGGCGTGGTTGGCCTCGCAGAACATCGGCGTGAAGTCGGTCAGCTTGGAGGGCGCGATCAGCACGCCGCCGGCGTGCTTGCCCACCGAGCGCGGCAGGCCCTGCAATGCCCCGCCCATGTCGATGACGGCCTGTACTTCCTCGTCGCGGTTGTAGAGGTCCTTGAGGTCGGCCGAGTAGCGCTCGGGTTCCTTCTGGCTCTTTTCGGTGCGCCCGAGGGCATCGTCCAGCGAGACGTCCATCCCCGGCTTGAAGGGGATGAGCTTGGCGATGCGGTCGACGAAGCCGTAGGGATAGCCCAGCACCCGGCCGACATCGCGGACCACCGCCTTGGCGGCCATGGTGCCGTGGGTGGCGATCTGCGAGACCGCGTCACGGCCGTACTGCTCGGCGACGTAGTCGATCACCCGGTCGCGGCCTTCCATGCAGAAGTCGATATCGAAGTCGGGCATCGAGACCCGCTCGGGGTTGAGGAACCGCTCGAACAGCAGGTCGTAGGCCATCGGGTCAATATCGGTGATCAGCAGCGCCCAGGCGACGATCGAGCCGGCGCCCGAGCCCCGCCCCGGCCCGACGGGTATGTCCTGGCGCTTGGCCCACTGGATAAAGTCCGCGACGATCAGGAAGTAGCCGGGGAAGCCCATCTGGATGATGACGTCCAGCTCGCGTTCGAGGCGTTCGCGGTAGGTCTGGTGGTCGGCCTCCGGCACCCGTTCGAGGCGCTCTTCCAGCCCCTGGGCGGAAAGCTCGCGCAGGTAGTCGGATTCGGTCTGCCCCGCGGGCGTGGGGAAGTTGGGCAGGAAGTTCTCGCCCAGCTTGAGCGTGACGTTGCAGCGCTCGGCGATGGCGAGGCTGTTGTCGATCGCCTCGGGGATGTCCGCGAACAGTTCCCGCATCTCGACGGCACTGCGCAGGTACTGGCGGTCGGAATAGTCGCGCGGGCGGCGTGGGTCCTCGAGCGTGCGGCCTTGGTTGATGCACACCCGCACCTCGTGGGCCTCGAATTCGCTCTGATCGAGAAAGCGCACGTCGTTGCTGGCGACCACCGGCAGGTCCTGCGCCATGGCGAGATCCACGGCCCGTTCGATGAACCCGCCCTCGTTGACGCGGTTGGTGCGCGTGAGTTCGAGGTACAGCCGATCCGGGAAAAGCTGCGTCCAGAAGGCGAGCGCGTCGTCGACGATGTGATCCAGCCCGTGGACCAGGCCGCGACCCAGATCGCTGTCCACGCCGATCAGCGCGATCAGCCCGTCGGTCTTCTCAGGCGTGAGCCAGTCGCGGCTCAGGCAGGGCTTGTCGTCGTGCTGGCCCTCGCAGTAGGCCTGCGAGAGCAGCTCGGTGAGATGCAGGAAGCCGGTGTCGTTCTGCGCCAGTAGCACCATGCGCGACGGCGGGGTCTGGGCGTTCTCGTAGACCAGGCAGTCGGCACCGAAGATCGGCTTGATGCCCGCCCCAAGCGCCGCCTTGTAGAACTTCACCATCGCGAACAGGTTGCCCTGGTCGGTCAGGGCGATGGCGGGCATGCCGCGTTCCTTCGCTTGGGCCACGGCGTCCTTGATGCGCAGGGTGCCGTCGATCAGCGAGTACTCGCTGTGCACATGCAGGTGGACGAAGTTCATGCGGCCACCTCCGCGATGTGGGAGCGAGCCTCGCTCGCGAAGGCGGCGTCAGCCGCCGTCCCGGCATGCCGTCGGCAGGATTCTGGAAGCGGGACTCGCGCCTGTCGGCGCGATTCGCGAGCAGAGCTCGCTCCCACATGGACCCCGATCTGCTCGCGGCGGCCATCAACACGGAACAGGCTCATTTGCCCTCCAGCATGGCGAGCGTCTCGGCCTCCATGTCCTTCAGGTCCTGCATTTCCCCGTCGGTGAAGCCGGCGGCCTTGCGGCCGAACTCGTCGTAGGGGCCGCGAATGCGCCCGGCCATGTACTGCTGCAACAGCTCGCGGAAGGTGGTTCGCGCATCGACACCGCGCTGTTCGCAGGCGTAGCGGAACCAGCGGGTGCCGATGTGGACGTGTTCGATCTCCTCGTTGTAGATGACCCCGAGGATGTCGATCAGCGGCTGGTCGTCATACTGAACGAGCTTGCGCTGGATGCCGGGGGTGACGTCCAGCCCGCGGGCCTCGAGCACGCGCGGAATCAGCGCCATGCGCACCAGCACGTCGTGCTCGGTGCCATGCACGGTCTCCCAGAGGCTGGCGTGCGCCGGAAAGGCGCCGTACTCGTAGCCGCGTTCGCGGAGATACGCGTCCAGCAGCTCGAAGTGCTTGGCCTCGTCGCGCGCCACCGAGAGCCAGTCACGATAGAAATCCGCCGGCATGGCATCGAAGCGGTAGCAGGCGTCCAGGCCGATGTTCATGGCGTTGAACTCGATATGCGCAAACGAATGCGCCATCGACGCGCGGCCCTCGGACGTGGCCGGGCCGCGCTTGGGCACGTCGCGCGGGGCGACCAGATCGGGGCGTGCCGGGCGGCCGGGGTCGGGGACCGGCTCGATGAACGACGGCGGCATCGTCACCTCGGCGTCCGGCATCGCCATCGCCTCGTCATAGAGCGCCCGGATGGCGTCGGCCTTGGTCGCCGGGTCGTTGTCGTGCAGGGCCCGGCCGGCGCGCTCGCGCAGCGTGTCGGTCATGCCTGCCCTCCCCGCTTTCGGGCGCGCTGCTCGGCACGCTGGGCGAGAAAGGCGCGCAGGTCGTCCTCCAGCTCACGGTAGCGGGCGATCGCTGCCCGGCCGGTCTCGGTGACCGTGGCATGCCCGCCGCCGGCGCCGCCGACCTCCTTGGCCACATACGGCTCGTCCTCCAGTTGGTTGACCTCCTGGATCAGCGACCAGGCGCGCTTGTAGCTCATGCCCAGCGTGCGGGCGGCGTGACTGATCGAACCCAACTCGTCGATCGCCTCCATCAGCCGCACCTTGCCCACGCCCAGGTAATTCTCGCCGGCCTCATCGATCAGCCACAGCCGGGCGTGGATGCCCGGGGCGTAGGCCTGTCCGGGAAGGCGATTCTGGCGGGATTTTTTCGGCATGCGCGATCGATCCGTGACGGGGCGGTTGGAGGACTATCTCGACGCGCCATGATACCCGAGCGGGTCGGCCGGGTGGCAAGGCACCGAGCATGGATTTGGAGTATTTCTCGAGCGTGCGCGGGATGGGCGACAAGAAACCGCGCCAAGCGCGGCACACCGGTGTCTTAGGCGCGCCTTGAGGCGCGAAAGCAGCGGCTTGCCCACGATAGGATTTCGCGCCTCAAGGCGCTCCTACGTTGGAGAAATCAGCCGCGGCGGGTATCGAGGGCGTCGCGGGTGGCCTCGCCGACGAAGATCAACAGCACCAGCGTGCCCACCAGCACAAAGAAGGTGGATACCGACAGCCACCAGGCATCGATATTGTTCTTGCCCTGCGAGAGCAGTTCGCCCAGCGACGGCGTGCTCGGCGGCACGCCCAGGCCGAGGAAGTCGAGGCTGGTCAGGGCTAGTACCGCCCCGGAGATGCGGAACGGCAGAAAGGTGATCACCGGGGTCATGGCGTTAGGCATCAGGTGGCGAAACATCAGCCGCGGGCCGGAGACCCCCAGCGCCTTCGCGGCGCGAACGTAGTCGAGGTTGCGGCCCTTGAGGAACTCGGCGCGGACGTAGTCCGACAGCCCCATCCAGCCGAAAAGCGCCAGCAACGCCAGCAACAGCCCGATCGACGGCTCAAAGATCGAGGCGAAGATGATCAGCAGATACAGTTCCGGAAGCGCCGCCCAGACCTCGATGAATCGCTGGAAGACGAGATCCGTCTTGCCACCGAGATACCCCTGCACCGCCCCGGCGATCACGCCTATGGCCGTGCCGATCACCGTCAGTGCCAGCGCGAACAGTACCGAAATGCGAAAGCCGTAGATCAGCCGCGCGGCGACGTCGCGGCCGCGGTCGTCGGTGCCCAGCAGGTGGCGGCTGTTGGGCGCGGCCGGATTGGGCTCTTGGTTGTAGTAGTCGATGGTGTCGAAGGAGAACGGGATTGGCGCGCGGATCACCCAGCCCTCGCGCTCGATCAGCTCGATAACGTGCGGGTCGGTGTAGTCCGCGGCCGAAGCGAAATCCCCACCAAAGCGGGTCTCCGGGTAATCGTTCCACAACGGGAACAGCATCTCGCCCTGGTGCTGAACCAGCAGCGGACGATCGTTTGCAATCAGTTCGGCGCCGAGACTCAGGATAAAGAGCGCCAGGAACAGCCACAGGCTGATCCAGCCGCGCCGGTGGCGACGAAAGCGTTTCCAGGCACGCGCCGCCGTGGAGACCTGGCCCTCGGCGCCGCTGCCCTTGGCGACCGCGGATTGCGCTCCGGCGTCAACGATGGACATCTATCGGACTCCTGCGGACATCTACCGAACCGCCTCGAAATGGATACGCGGGTCGATCCAGACATAGACGAGGTCGGAAAGCAGCTTGCCGAACAGCCCGATCAGGCTGAAGACGTACAGCGTGCCCAGCACCACCGGGTAATCGCGCTGCAGGACCGCGTTGTAGGACAACAGCCCCAACCCGTCGAGCGAGAAGATCGTCTCGATCAGCAGACTGCCAGTAAAAAATGCACCGATGAACGCCGCCGGAAAGCCGGTAACGATCGGGATCAGCGCGTTGCGAAAGACATGCCGGTAGAGCACCGTGCGCTCGGCCAGCCCCTTGGCCCGCGCGGTGAGCACGTACTGCTTACGGATCTCCTCGAGAAAGCTGTTCTTGGTCAGCATGGTCATCACGGCGAAGTTACCCACCACCATCGCCGTGATCGGCAATACCAGGTGCCAGAAGTAGTCGAGAATCTTGCCCATCATGGAGAGCTGCTCGAAGTTGTCCGAGGTCAGCCCGCGCAGCGGGAACCATTGCACGAAACTGCCGCCGCCAAACAGCACCAGCAGCACCAGACCGAGCACGAAGCCGGGGATGGCGTAGCCGACCAGGATGACCGTCGAGGTAACCGAGTCGAACTTGCTGCCGTCGCGCACCGCCTTGGCCACCCCGAGCGGGATGGAGACCAGATAGGTGAGCAGGAAGGTCCAGACCCCGAGGCTGATCGAGACTGGCAGCTTCTCGACGATCAGCTCGCCGACGGACCGCTGGTAGAAATACGACTCGCCCAGGTCGAAGGTCAGGTAGTTGCCGAGCATGTCGCCAAAGCGCTTGTATGCCGGCTGATCGAAGCCGTAGAACTCGCGAAACTGCTCGATCTGTTCTTCGCCCAGCCCCTGCTCGCCGCGGTACAGGCCGCCACTGGCCTGACCGCCGGCCTCAGCCGCCGCGCCCTGCGTGCCGCCTTTGAGCTGCATCATCAACTGCTCGACCGGGCCGCCGGGGACGAACTGGATCACGGCGAACGAGATCAAGAGGATCCCGAACAGGGTCGGGATCATCAGGGCCAGGCGCTTGGCGATATACGCGCCCATCTACTCTGCCCCGCCCCTGTCGCTAGGCACCGTGCCTGGCCCCACGTTCGGATTGGCCGGGATACGCGAGGCCGGCTTTTCGCCATCGCAGTTCTCCAAGCAGACCATCCGACGTTCCACCTGGCCGCCGCAGCCGATGTAGCACTGGTCGAAGGCGCCCTGGCAGCCACAATCGATATTGCATTCGCGGTCGATCACCTCGGCGCGAACCGACTCACGGCTGGGTGCCGCTGGCGGGACCGGTGGGTCGTCGTAGAAGCGGTCGGTGTACCAGAACGAGGCCGGGTAGCCGAAGTAGAACGGATCACGGTAAAGGCCGAATCGCATGGCGTGATCGAGTTGGTAAGACTGGCGCTCACGCATGTAGACGCGCCGCTCGGCCTCGTACTGGCGCAAGGCCTGTTCGAAGGCGTCATCCACCTGCGGGCCGATGCCGGCAATACAGCTCTGGCGACGCGACTGGCAATCGGCCTGGCAGGCCTGCATGTCGATCTGGCAGCCCTGCAGGCAGGACAGACCTGCCTCGCTCGTCGGCGGCAGGTAACGCACCTCGGTGGCGTAGCGCGGCGCGGCACAGCCGGCGAGTAGCACCGCGGCCGTCAGAACCAGCACCACGGCTATCAGCCCGGTGCGAGGCACCGGCCAGTCGATCGCATTCATCACGCACTCCCTCCGCTCGGGCGGCTCACCTCGTTGACCACGGGGCCCGGCTGGGCCTCTGCATGCGTCTCCCACCAGGTCTGCATGACCCATTCCGCGCCGCTGAAATAGCGTGGCAACGGCTCGTCGTGGTAGCCGAAACGGTTCCACCACGCCAGGCGATGCGAGCCGATGTACCAGTTGGGTACCAGGTACTCCTGCCACATCAGCACCCGGTCGAGCGCCCGGCAGGCAATGACCAGCGCCTCGCGATCCTCGGCGTAGATCACCGCCTCGATCATCGCATCGACCACCGGATCGTCCACGCCGCTGTAATTGCGCGAACCCTCACGTTGCGCCGACTCGCTGCCGAACATTTCGCGCAGCTCGTTACCGGGCGATTGCGACTGGCCGTAGGAAACCACGGTCATGTCGAACTCGAACCGATTCATGCGCCGCTGGTAGAGGGCCACGTCGATGGTGCGATAGGAGACGTCGATACCCAGTCGACGCAGATTGTAGGCAAACGGCGCGACGATCCGCTCGAAGCCCCGCTGGGCCAGCATGATCTCGAAGGCGAACGGCTCGCCCTCGGCGTTGCGCAGCTTGCCGTCCCGCATTTCCCAACCGGCCTCGTCCAGCAGCTGTTGTGCCTGAACCAAGTGTCGTCGCTGGATTTCGGGGTTGGGAGCGAAGGGCACCACATGCGCCCGCTCGAACAGCTCCGCCGGCAGTTGTTCGCGGTACGGCGCCAACAGCTCGAGCTCGCGGCCTTCGGGGGTGTCCTGTGCGGCCAGTTCGCTGTTGGCGAAATAGCTGTCGCAACGACTGTACTGGCCGTAGAACAGGTGAACGTTCGACCAGTGGAAATCGAAGGCGAGGTTCAGGGCACGTCGGACGCGACGATCCTGAAACAGCGACCGGCGCGTGTTCATGGCGAAGCCTTGCATGCCGGCGTTGTTGTGATGCGGGATCTCGCGGCGCCGGATGCGTCCTTCTTCGAAGGGCTTGC
Source organism: Guyparkeria sp. (assembly GCA_046261775.1). Classification (GTDB taxonomy): domain Bacteria; phylum Pseudomonadota; class Gammaproteobacteria; order Halothiobacillales; family Halothiobacillaceae; genus Guyparkeria. The sequence goes on along the minus strand of JBHEOB010000005.1, from coordinate 46,826 downwards.
CGTTGTAGGCGCGCGCCCAGCGCTTTGAATTGCTCTCGTGGAAGACGTCGAACTCGCCGGCCTTGAATGCCTCGAGCGCCACCGTCTCGTCCTTGTAGTACTTGAAACCGAGCGTGCGGAAGCTGTGCATGCCCCGGTTCACGCCCAGATCGCGTGCCCAGTAGTCATCCCGGCGCCGGTAGCGGATGTCACGACCGAAGTTCACTACATCGACCTGATAGGGGCCGCTGCCCGGCAGCGGCGTGCGCGAATGCTCGGCAAAATCGAGGTTGATCAGGGCGTCCCGGGAGAACACCGGTAACTCGCCGATGATCAGGTGCAGTTCGGGATTGGCGCGACGGAAATCGAACCGCACATGCGACGGATCGACTGCCGTGGCGCCGGCCACGTCGGCCCAGTAGTAGCGATAGCGGGGGTGGGCGGCCTCGCCCACCAGGGTCTCGAAACTGAAGACCACGTCTCGGGCGGTGACCGGCCGACCATCGTCGAAGCGCGCCGCGCTGTTGATACGAAACGTCGCCGACAGGCCGTCATCGGCCAGTTCCAGCCGATCTGCCAGCAGGCCGTAGACGGAAAATGGCTCGTCCCAGGCCCGCACGACCAGCGTGTCGAACAGCAGGGTGTTGGTGCCGGTGGCGGCCAGCCCCTTGAGAAGGAAGGGGTTGAGCGAATCAAAGGTGCCGAACACCGACAGGGCCAATGATCCCTCCTGCGGCGCGGTTGGATTGACGTAATCGAAATGCGGCAGGTCGACCGGGTAGCCCGGGTCGTACCCCAGCGCCTCGGAAAACCCGGCCGCCCACGCCGTCCCAAAGGCCCCGGGCCAGAAACCCGCCACCCCGGCCATACCCGCCATCCCTGCCATTCGACGCAGGAACAATCGCCGATCGGGCGAGAGCACGTTCGCCCCCGACGGCACGGCGTGCGACTGGGCGCCGGTCGAGGTGCAATAGCCGGTTGTGGGATGCTTGTTGGTCATCAGGCGAATACAATACGGTGAAACTCGAACGCAGGCCAAGCATCACCGGGTGATTTCCCTGCCCGCACCGATGTCGCCATCGCCACCTTTGGAACACAGGAGAGACTGATGGGATTCCTATCCGGCAAGCGTGCCCTGATCACCGGCATCGCAAACAACCGCTCGATCGCCTACGGCATCGCCGAGGCCATGCACCGCGAAGGCGCCGAGCTGGCCTTCACCTACCTCAACGACCGCTTCAAGCCGAAGGTCGAGAAGGCCACCAAGGACCTGGGTTCGTCCATCTACCTGCCGCTGGATGCCACCGATGACGGACAGATCGACGCGCTATTCCCGGCGCTGGCCGAGCATTGGCCCGAGGGCGTGGACATCGTCATCCACGCCATGGCCTTCGCCCCGCGCGAGGCACTCGACGGCGATTTTCTCGACGGCATGTCCCGCGAGGCCTTCGCCCAGGCGCATGACGTCTCGGCCTACTCGCTCGCCGCGCTGGCCAAGGCCGGCGAGCCGTACATGCGCGACGAGGGCGCCCTGCTGACGCTGAGCTATCTCGGTGCCGAGCGCGTAATGAAGAACTACAACGTTATGGGCGTGGCCAAGGCTTCGCTGGAGGCCACGGTCCGCTACCTGGCCGCCTCCAAGCTTGGCGAGCGGGGCATCCGCGTCAACGCCATCTCCGCCGGTCCGATCAAGACGCTGGCCGCCTCGGGGATCGGCGACTTCAAGGGCTTCCTCGACTACGTGTCCACCAACGCGCCCCTGCGTCGCAATGTCACCATCGATCAGGTGGGCAATACCGCCGCGTTTCTCTGCTCGGATCTCGCCTCGGGGATCACCGGCGAGAACGTCCACGTCGATTCCGGCTACTTCATCACCGGCATGGGCCGCTGCGACGACTGACCCCTCGGTTCGACGTCGACTATCTGGGCGCCTAAGGGCGCCCTTTTTGTTTCAGGCTGCGGCGCTCTAACAAGACCGATAAAAACGCGAAGTCTTGCCGAGAAAACTTTGATTGGAAAAGGCCTTTCCCCGCCACCACCATCCCATGACAAAAATATAAGTGAATCAGGACATACTGGAGGAGACAGGGAAAATGGATACAGGTATCCGCAAGGTCTTTCATTTCGGCGAACAGGTCGACGAATACCCGGTACGGGTGATTAACGAGCGTGAGGCGCGCGCCGCGGCCGGCGTGTTGGCATTGTTTGCCGGTTTCGCCTTCGCTCAGGGCTTTCTGACCGGCGATTTCATGTGGGAACGCCTGATGATCCTCGCCTTCACGGTGGAGTTCGGCATCCGCGTGCTGATCAACCCCCAGTACGCGCCGTTCATGATCATGGGGCGGCTGATCACGCGCAATCAAGAGGTGGAATACGTGGGCGCGCCGCAGAAACGAGTCGCCTGGGGCTTGGGTCTGCTGATCGCGGCCTTCATGATCTGGGTGGTCTTTGTCGAGGCGAACACCGGCCTGATGAACCTGATCGGTTGCTCGGCCTGCCTGTTGTTCCTGGCCTTCGAATCCGCCTTCGGCATCTGCCTGGGCTGCGTCGGTTACAACCTGCTCACCGGCAAGCAGGCGCAGCTCTGTCCGGGCGGTGCCTGCCGCATCAAGCGCCTTGAGCCGATCCAGCGGGTCAAGTGGTGGCAAGTCATCCTGGTGGTCGCCTTCCTCGGCCTGTTGTGGGCGATTCCGGAATACAACCTCTGGAACATCCAGGACAACGTCGAGGTCGACGACTCCAACTTCGACACCATCGACCTGGACAGCCTAGCTTATTGATCGGATCCACTGATCGGGTCGGCGAATCGAGCAAGCCTCTGGCTCGACCGGAGCCGGTCTGCCCCGGAGTCCGCACGCCTCTGCATACGGCAATCACGACCGATTTGCGGGGCCAGCGCGAAATCGAATGTCCCCAACGAGAAAGCCCGCCGACCCCAGCGGGCTTTTCTACGGCGGCATGCCCTGTCGCGGGACAGTGACCACCCAATGACCGATCAATAACGCTCGCCACTTGCAGCGGTAACGCTCGACTCGCTGTCATACGGCCGGGTGTCCATCAGGACACGATCCTCGCCACGCAACCGGGCGATGATCACCGCGCCGGTGGCGTCACTGTAGACGTTCACCGAGGTGCGCAGCATGTCCAGCAGGCGATCGACCACCAGCAACAGTCCCATCGCCTCCAGCGGCAGGCCGAGGACACCGAGAATCAGGGCGATCGCGACCAGACTGGCCGAGGGCACGGCCGCCACACCGATCGAGGTCACCAGAGCCAGCACGACGATCAGCACCTGCATCGACAGCGACAAGTCGACCCCGTAGGCCTGGGCGATGAACAGTACGGCGGCACACTCGTAGAGGGCGGTCCCGTCCATGTTGATGGTCGCGCCCAACGGCAGCACGAACGAGGAGGTCTCGCGCGACACGCCGGCCCGCTGGGTCAGCGCCTGCAGGGTTACCGGCAGCGTCCCGGCCGAGGACGAAGTGGAGAAGGCGACCAGCAAGGCCGGCCATATCGCCTTGATAAAGCGGATGGGCGAACGACGAGCGACCAGCCACAACACCAGCGGCAAGACGACCAGGGCGTGGATGGCCAACCCCATGACCACCGCAAGGAAGAAATCGATCAACGGCAGGATCACCGACAAGCCGCTTTCCGCGATCACCCCGGCCACCAGCGCGAACACACCGATCGGTGCGGTCTTCATCACCCAGTGGGTGATCTGGATCATCACGTCCTGTACGCCGGCCCAGAAATCCTTGACCGTCTGCATGCCCGGCGAGGTCGCCCGTGTCAGGGCAATGCCGAAGAGCACCGAAAAGAAGATCAGGCCCAGCATCTGCGCTTCGGCACCCGCCTGGACGATGTTGGACGGCACCATGTCGCGCAGGATATTGAAGAACTCGGACAGCTCCTTGCCCTCGAGACGGCCGCTGACCTCGTCACCGATCGGCGGCAGGGCAACGGTTTCCGACAACGGCTGCCCGCCGGAGATGCCCGGCTGGAACAGGTTCATCACCATCAGGGCGGTCGTGACCGCGAGGGTGGTCGAGAACAGGTAATAAATGGCCGTGCGGCCGGCCATCTGCCCCACCCCACCGGCACTGCCGATACTTGCCACACCGGTGATGATCGAGGCGGTGATCAACGGCACGATCAGCATTTTGAGCGCATCGAGGAACAAGCCGCCAACGAAATCGTAGATGGCGAGCAGCGGGATGCCGGCGGCCTCGGTGCCGAATCCGGCGCCGACCAGGAAGGCGGCGACCAAAGCGGTTAGGATCTGCCAGTGCAGGGCCATGCAGTCACTCCTTCTCGCCTGCCATGGTCAGGACAGGCGTGAACGGTTGCGGTCAGTCGAGGGCTCGCTCGCGGATTTCGACGTCCGCCTCGGCACGCAAGGAACGCAGAAAGGCTTCGATCGCACGGCTCGCCTGATTGTTCTCCAGTTGCCCTGCCAGCCGGTTGCGGGCCTCGGAGTCCAGTCGAGAAGGCTCACCAGCACGCACGCCACTTAGGATGACAACGGCCCTGTCGCCCCCATCAAGACGGGTCGTCGCGACCGAGAGCGCATCCTCGCTCGGCGGAGTCAGGGCAAACACGGCCTCCAGCGCCTCTGCCGGCAGATCGTCGCTCGCGTCACCGCGACCGACCCAGCCTGCCTGTGTCCAGCTAGCAGCCTCGACCTCGGCGACACGCTCGGCAGGGTCCTCCCCGGTGGCAAGATCGGATTCGATCGCGTCGGCCAGGTCGGCGACCTCGGATTCGACCTGCTCAGCGCGCCATTGGTCGAGCACTTGGTCCCGAACCTCATCGAACGGCATCGGCTGGGCATCGCGATGCTCCTCGACCCGCACCACGACCGAGTGGTTGTCGTCCAGATCGATAAGCTGACTGTTGAAGCGCTCCTCGAGCACGGCCTCGTCGAAGGCGGCCTCGCGCACCGCGTCATGCTCTCCGATGCCGTCCCCGGACTGACGACTGATCCAGTCGCTGGTATCGATATCCAGTCCGGCGGCCTCGGCGGCCGGGACCAGGCTGTCAGGCTGTTCGTAGCTCACGCTGGCCAGCTGCTCGGCCGCGTCGTAGTAAGCACGCTCGGCGGCATCCTGTTTTAGCTGCTCGACCAGTTCGCCACGCGCCTCTTCAAGCGGCGGCACCTCGGCCTGACTGACCTCGTATACCTCGATCAGGTGCCAACCGAAGCGGGTTCGTACCGGGTCACTGATCTCGCCCTCGCCCAGATCGGCGACGGCGCGATCGAAGGATTCGGCAATTTCACCGTCGCCCACACGACCCAGATCGCCTCCATGATCGCGCGACGTGCTGTCGTCGGAGAGCTCCGCCGCGGCCCGTTCGAAACTCGTTTCGCCCGCCTCGAGAGCAGCGCGCGCCTCTTCGAGTCGCTCACGAGCGGAATCGACCGTTGCCGCATCGGCGTCATCACCCACTTGGATCAGGATATGCCTAGCTCGGCGGACTGCCTCGTCCGCCTGCCGTTCGCGATATTCGTCGTAGGCCGCCTGCAATGCCTCGTCACTGATTTCCTGTGAGGCGGCGAGTCTTCCCGGCGTCATCTCGACGTACGACAGGCGCACCTGCTCCGGGCGCTGGAAGGCATCGCCGTTATCGTCGTAATAGGCCCTGAGCGTCGACTCATCGGGTTTGTCGATACCGGCGGCCACGATGTCCCGTTCGATACGCACCAAGCCAACCTCGCGCACCTGGTCACGTAGGGCGACCAGTTGGCGCACTTCCGGCTCGGTGACGAACGCACTACCGATCAACGCGTTGTCGAGCGTGTTGAACAGCAGGTCGCGGCGCACGTCGTTCTCGAACTGGTCCACCGACATGCCTTGTTGTGCCAGACGGCGTTCGTAGGCCTCGCGATCGAATTCCCCATTGCGCTCGAAGGCAGAAATGCCGCGAATCGTCGCCGCAACCAGTCCGTCGGGAACCTGGTAACCCTGCTCACGGGTGAATTGAATCAGCAGCCGCTCGTTGATCATTTCATCAAGAACCTGGCGCTTGAGCCCCATCTCCTCGATCATCTCGGCGGTGATCTTCTGCTCGCTCTCACGGATCAGTTGCTGACGGCGCTCGCTGAAGGCCTGGTCCAGTTGGCGAGCCGTGATTTCTTCACCCTCAACCTCGGCGACCAGCGTGTCGCTGCCCCCGCCCAGGTATTCGCCCACACCCCACAGCGCGAACGGGATGCTGATCAAACCAACGATTACATAAGCCAACCAGCCGCGAATCTTCTCGCGGATATCCATCAACATGTCTACGTCACTCCCGCTTCGGGTCTGTCTTGGTGGTTTGGGGCGCAGCCGTAACCTTGACGGCACCGTGTTCCGCGCAAATCGAGCCGCATCATAGCAGGGGCGAGGCCGCCAACCCATGCCATCAACGCGTGTCGTCGCCCGCGTCGGCTCCCTCTCGTGCGCCAGAAAAAGCCGGCACAAACAGCCGATGCCATTGGCACACCGACCTTTTCGCCACCTAGGGGTCGACTCGAAGGCAGGTCCAGAACGATTATTCGGGCCTCGTTATTCGGGCCTGGCAAGAATCGACACCGCCGAGGGCGGGAAAGCCGACAAGCCCGCCGAAGAGTTGGCCATTCGCGCGGACCTTTTCCCCAGGCAAAAGAGCTGCAGGCAAAAAGAAAGGGGCGTTGCCGCCCCTTATCGTCGGGTGTCGGGTCGTCACATCGACCCGACACCCCTGTGCATCCGGTCAGGAACGATCAGTTGACCGCATCCTTGAGGCCCTTGCCTGCCTTGAACGACGGCAGCTTGGAGGCCTTGATGTTGATTGTCTCGCCAGTGCGCGGGTTGCGGCCAGTCCGGGCCTCACGCTCGCGTACCAGGAAGGTACCGAACCCTACCAGCGTGACCTGATCGCCCTTGTTCAGCGCGCCACCAACGGCATCGATGAAGCCATCCAGGGCACTCGCGGCCGCCGACTTGGAAATACCAGCGTTGTCGGCCATCGCATCGATCAGTTCAGATTTGTTCATACCTTGTCATCCCTTGGTGAAAAAATGTCTGTTCGGGTCCCGGCTCACCGCGCGTCAGCGTCAGGACGCGGCGCAGCTGGCCACCGCACGGAAAACAGCCAAAACAGTTATACAAGTGCGACCTTCAGCGTGTCAACACGCAAATGGCCTGCGCAAAGCGCCTTCTGGCGCCATGGGTGGACAGGCGAACAACAGGCTACCACCTCAGTGCGCCAGATTCTTGCCCTTGCCGGTTCGCTTTTTCTTCTCGATCAGGCCCACCTCACCCGATGGGGTGGTCTCGTTGGGCATCGGCATACGGATCAGCGCCGCCTCGAGCACCTGGTCGATCCAGCGCACGGGGCGAATGTCGAGCTTCTTCTTGATCTGGTCGGGAATTTCGGCGAGATCCTTGCGGTTCTGCTCGGGAATCAACACCGTCTCGATACCGCCACGCTGAGCGGCCAGGAGCTTCTCCTTGAGCCCGCCGATCGGCAAGACCTCACCACGCAGGGTGATCTCGCCGGTCATGCCGACGTTGGCTCTCACCGGGATGCCGGTCAGCGCCGAGACGATCGCGGTGCACATCGCACCGCCAGCCGACGGGCCGTCCTTGGGGGTCGCGCCCTCCGGCACGTGGACGTGGATGTCGCACTTCTGGTTGAAGTCCGGATCGATGCCCAAGGTGTCGGCACGCGCACGCACAACGGTGAGTGCGGCCTGAATGGACTCCTGCATCACCTCGCCAAGCTTGCCGGTGTACTTGAGGTTGCCCTTGCCCGGCACCGTGGTCGCCTCGATGGTCAGCAGGTCGCCGCCCACCTCGGTCCAAGCCAGTCCCGTGACCTGACCGACCTGGTCGGTCTCCTCGGCACGGCCGTAGTCGAAGCGCTGTACACCCAGGTACTTGTCGAGGTTCTTGGGCGTGACCGAAACCCCTTTCTTGTCCTTGGCAGTGATTAGTTCACGGACCACCTTGCGGCAGATCTTGGCCAGCTCGCGCTCGAGATTGCGCACGCCCGCCTCTCGGGTGTAGTGGCGGATGATGTCGCGGATGGCGTTGTCACTGACCTTGAGCTCGCCTTCCTTCAGACCGTTGGCCTTGACCTGCTTAGGCAGCAAGTAACGCTTGGCGATCTCGGTCTTTTCGTCCTCGGTGTAGCCGGCGATCCGGATGGTCTCCATCCGATCGAGCAGCGGACCGGGAATGTTGTAGCTGTTCGCCGTGCAGACGAACATCACCTCGGAAAGATCGATGTCGACGTCCATGTAGTGATCGGCGAAGGCCTTGTTCTGCTCGGGGTCGAGCACCTCGAGCATCGCCGCGGCCGGATCGCCACGGAAATCCGAGGCCATCTTGTCGATCTCGTCGAGCAGGATCAGCGGATTGCGGGTGCCGACCTTGGACAGCGCCTGCACGATGCGGCCCGGCAGCGCGCCGACGTAGGTGCGACGGTGCCCGCGGATCTCGGCATCGTCGCGCACGCCGCCCAAGGCGATACGGCCGAACTTGCGATTGGTGGCCTTGGCGATCGACTGACCCAAGGAGGTCTTGCCCACGCCCGGCGGGCCGACAAGACACAGGATCGGGCCGGCCATCTTGCGCACCCGGGTCTGGACGGCGAGGTATTCGATGATCCGCTCCTTGACCTTCTCCAGGCCGAAGTGGTCGGCCTCGAGCACCGCCTCGGCCGCATCGAGATCGTGCTTGATGCGAGTGCGCTTCTTCCAAGGCACCGCCACCATCCAGTCGAGATAGCTGCGCACGACCGAGGCCTCGGCCGACATCGGCGACATCATCTTGAGCTTGTTCAGCTCGGAGCGGGCCTTGTCGCGAGCCTCCTTGGTCATGCCGGCCTTCTCGATCTTGTTCTCCAGATCGTCCAGCTCGTTGCCGCCATCTTCGAGATCGCCCAGCTCCTTCTGGATCGCCTTCATCTGTTCGTTGAGGTAATACTCGCGCTGGCTCTTCTCCATCTGCTGCTTGACGCGACCGCGGATACGACGCTCTACCTGCAGCGTGTCGATCTCGGACTCGATCAGCATCATCAGGCGCTCGATGCGCTGGTGCAGGTCGATGGTCTCGAGAATCGCCTGCTTCTCTTCCAGCCCCAGGGCCATGTGCGCGGCGATGGTGTCGGCCAGGCGCGAGACGTCATCGATGCCCGAGAGCGAGGTCAGCACCTCCGGCGGCGTCTTCTTGTTGAGCTTGACGTAGCTTTCGAACTGGTTGAGCAGCGCGCGCGCCTCGAGCTCGACCTCGCGTTCGTCGGCCTGCGCGGTGGGCTCGATCGAGCGCACCTCGGCAGTAAGATGGCCGTCGAGTTCGTGGATACGCTCGAGCTCGACGCGTTCTATGCCCTCGACCAGCACCTTGATGGTGCCATCGGGGAGCTTGTGCAGCTGCAGGATCGAGGCGAGCGTCCCGACCGAGTGCAGGTCGCCCACACTCGGATCATCGTTCTCGGCGTCCCTCTGCGCGACCAGCAGCAGTTGCTTGCTGCCCTTGACCGCCTCGTCGAGGGCAGCAACCGATTTCGGCCGACCGACGAACAGCGGGATGACCATATGCGGATAGACCACCACGTCGCGCAGCGGCAGCACGTCTACCTGACGCGGCGAGCTAGTGGTGACGGCGGGGGATTGGTCGCTGTGACTCATATGAGGGTATACCTGTGGCGCCACGTTGGCGGTGTATTAGGAGGTTCGGGTGCGCCGGCGGTCACGACGCGTATCAGTGGGTTTCCCCAGACGTATGACCGGAGAATAGCTTTTCAAGCGTGCCCTGTCAGGAAACGCCCATCCCGGGCACGATCTGGCACCCATACGAAAACACCCCGGACAAGCCGGGGTGCCGATATTCAGTGTACGGACCGGACCGAATCAACGATCCGAAGAGGCCTTGTCATGCTCGGCGGCCTTTTCGTCGGCGTCGGCCGACCGGTCGCGCCCCTTGCCGTAGACCAGGTATGGCTCGGACTCCGCCCGGACCACCGCCCCGTCGACTACGACCTTGTCGACGTTCGACACCGAAGGCACCTCGTACATCGTATCGAGCAGGATGTGCTCCATAATCGTACGCAGGCCGCGCGCGCCGGTGCGGCGGCGGATCGCCTTCTTCGCGATCTCGCGCAGCGCATCCTCGCGGAATTCCAGCCCGACGTCCTCCATCTCGAACAGACGCTCGTACTGCTTGGTCAGGGCGTTCTTCGGCTCGGTCAGGATGCGGATCAGCGCCTCCTCGTCGAGCTCGGTGAGCGTGGCGATCACGGGCAGGCGACCGATGAACTCCGGAATCAGGCCGAAACGGGTCAGGTCCTCCGACTCGATCTGGGTCATCAGCTCGTCGGTCGCTTTCTGGTCGAGTTCGGACTTCACTTCGGCGGAGAAGCCGATGCCGCCCTTCTCGACGCGCTGGCGTATGATCTGCTCGAGCCCGGCAAACGCCCCACCAACGATGAACAGCATGTTGCTGGTGTCGATCTGGACGAATTCCTGTTGCGGGTGCTTGCGCCCGCCCTGCGGCGGCACCGAGGCGGTGGTGCCCTCGATCATCTTCAGCAGCGCCTGCTGGACGCCCTCGCCCGAGACATCGCGCGTGATCGACGGGTTCTCCGACTTGCGGGTGATCTTGTCGATCTCGTCGATGTAGATGATGCCGTGCTGGGCCTTCTCGACGTCGTAGTCGCAACGCTGCAGCAGTTTCTGCAGGATGTTCTCGACGTCCTCGCCGACGTAGCCCGCCTCGGTCAGCGTAGTGGCATCGGCGATGGTGAACGGCACGTCCAGCACCCGGGCGAGCGTCTGCGCGAGCAGGGTCTTGCCCGAGCCGGTCGGACCGATCAGCAGGATGTTCGACTTCGACAGCTCGACGTCGTCGTCATCGCCCCCGCGACGACGCTCACCGAACAGGTTCAACCGCTTGTAGTGGTTGTACACGGCCACTGCCAGCGCGCGCTTGGCCGTCATCTGGCCGATCACGTACTCGTCGAGGGCGTCGACCAGTTCGTGTGGGGTCGGCAGACGATCCGGGCCGTTCTCACCCTGGGCCTCCACCTCTTCGCGCAGGATGTCGTTGCACAGCTCTACACATTCGTCGCAGATGTAGATGTTCGGACCGGCGATCAGTTTCTTGACCTCGTCCTGACTCTTGCCGCAGAACGAGCAGATCAGATCCTGCGTATCTTTCGTCTTCTCAGCCATGGCTGTTCTCGTCGAACCTCGTGGGTCGGGATGGCCGAGCGGGACCCGGCTCGGCCAATCGGCTGAATGGGGCCGCCACCGGAACCCGGCCGCGATTGAGCCCCTGCATCGGGATCAGTCTGCCTTTCCGGCCTTCTGGCGGCTGGTGAGCACCTTGTCGACCAGATTGTAGTCGCAAGCCTGCTCGGCCGTCATGAAGTTGTCCCGATCGGTATCACGCTCGAGCTGCTCGAGGCTCTGGCCGGTGTGGTGGGCCAGGATGGCGTTGAGGCGCTCGCGCAGCTTGATGATCTCCTCGGCGTGGATCTTGATGTCCGAGGCCTGACCCTGAAAGCCGCCCAGCGGCTGGTGGATCATGATGCGCGAGTTCGGTAGCGCGTAACGCTTGCCCTCAGCCCCGCCGGCAAGCAGAAACGAACCCATGCTCGCCGCCTGGCCGATGCAGAGCGTCGAGACGTCGGGCTTGATGAACTGCATGGTGTCGTAGATCGCCATGCCGGCCGTCACCACGCCGCCCGGCGAATTGATGTAGAGGTTAATGTCCTTGTCCGGGTTCTCGGATTCCAGGAACAGCAACTGGGCGACGATCAGGTTCGCCATCTGGTCCTCGATCGGACCGACGACGAAGATCACCCGCTCCTTAAGCAGGCGCGAGTAGATGTCGTAGGCGCGCTCGCCCCGCGAGCTCTGCTCGACGACCATCGGCACCAGGGCATTCATCTCCGGTTGGCCGCCTTGGTGGCTTTCAAACGCCTCTTTCATTCATCACCTCGGTAAATACGGTTCGGCCGCCTCGAGGGCGGCCTTGATCCTTGCGGTCAGATTTCGAGCCGTGGGCCGATCAGCCCTGCGGGTTCATCAGTTCCTTGAAGGGAACCGCCTTCTCACTGACCTTGGCCTTATCAAGAATATGTTCGACCGCCTGTTCTTCAAGGACCACGGTACGGGCATTGCTCATCATCTGATGATCACCCTTGTAATGCGCTACTACCTGCTCGGGTTCGTCGTAGGCCGCGGCGATCTCGTTAATGAACGCGTCGACGCGCTCGTCTTCCGGCTTGAGATCGGCTTGCTTGACCATTTCCATGATCACCAACCCCATGCGCACACGCTTCTCCGCCTGTTCCCGGAACAGCGACGCGTCGAGCATGGCCGGATCGGCGTCCGGCATCTGGTTGCGGACGAACTGGTCGCGCATCGAGACCGACTCGTCGTCGATTAGCGAGGACGGCACGTCAAACTCGAGCGACTCGGTCAGGGCCTCGATGGTGCGGTCCTTGTTGCGGCGCCGCATGGTCTGCTTGAGCTCGCGCTCCATGTTGTCACGGACGTCCTCACGCAGCTTGTCTGCCGAGTCGGCACCAAACTTCTTGGCGAACTCGTCGTCGACCTCGGGCAGCACCTGCTCCTCGACCTGGGTGGCCTCGATCTCGAACTCGGCGGTCTTGCCGGCTAGATGCTCGGCCTGGTAATCCTCGGGGAAGTTCACCTCGATTGTGACCGGCTCACCTGGCTTGATCCCAGTCAGGCCCTTCTCGAAGTCCGGCAGCATCTGGCCTTCGCCCAGTATCACCTCGACACCGTCGGCCGAACCGCCCTCGAACGCCTCGCCGTCGATCTTGCCGACGAAGTTGATAGTGACCTTCTCGCCCTTGCGCGCCTTGTGACGGACTTTCTTCCAGTCCGCGTTCTGCTTGCGCAGGGTGTCGATCATGTCGTCGACATCCTCGTCGGTCACTTCGCTGGTCAGGGTCTCGGCCTCGAGCTTGGACAGGTCGCCCAGCTCGATCTCGGGGTAGACCTCGACGGCCGCCGTGAACTTCAGGGCCTCACCGGCCTTGTTGTTCTCGATCGACTCGATGTTCGGCTGACCGGCAACCCGCAGTTCGTTTTCCTCGACCGCCTTCTGGAAGCTCTGACCCATGACGTCACCGATGACGTCATCGCGGATCCGGCCGGCATACTGCATCCGGATGACCGACAGCGGCGCCTTACCCGGACGAAAACCGTCGATACGCGCACGTCCGCGCATGTCCTTGAGACGTTTCTCGACCTGCTCGTCGATCTCGTTGGCGGGAACCTCGATCGCCAGGCGGCGAGTCAGGCCGTCGACCGGCTGCAATTCAACCTGCATGGATGTCGTACCTCAAAAAAGAAAGTTCTAAATGTCCTTCGTCCCGTCAATGCCTGACGAAACGCCCATCGGGATTTGGTGCGAGAGGAGAGACTCGAACTCTCACGCCGTCAGGCGCTGGTACCTAAAACCAGTGCGTCTACCAATTCCGCCACTCTCGCCGGGTGGGAATCTGCGGCACTCGGGCGCGCCCCCACGATCGAAGCGATGAAGTATACCGGACCCAGCGGCGCGCCCAAAGCGCGCCGCTGGGTACCACCGCGCAGCGCTAGAAGGGCAGGCCCGGCATGCGGCCCTTCATGCCGCGCATCATCTTCTTCATGCCGCCCCCGGAGAGCTTCTTCATCATGTCGCGCATGTCGCGATACTGCTTGAGCAGGCGATTGACGTCTTGGACCTGCATGCCCGAGCCGTTCGCGATCCGCCGCTTGCGCGAGCCCTTGATGATGTCGGGGCGCTGGCGCTCACCTGGCGTCATCGAGTCGATGATGGCGATCATGCGCACAATGTCCTTATCGTCAATGTGCTTCTGCGCATCGGCACCCATCTTGCCCATGCCAGGCAGCTTGTCCATCAGGCCACCCATGCCGCCCATCTTGAGCATCTGATTGAACTGATCGCGCATGTCCTCGAGCGTGAAGCCCTTTCCGGAACGCACCTTGTCGGCGAGCTCCTTGGCCTTGTCGGCATCGACGGTCTCCTGAGCCTGCTCGACCAGCGAGACCACGTCGCCCATGCCGAGAATGCGCGAGGCGATCCGATCGGGATGGAACGGCTCCAGCGCGTCGAGCTTCTCGCCCACGCCCAGGAACTTGATCGGCTTGCCGGTCACCTGGCGCACCGACAGTGCCGCCCCGCCCCGGGCGTCGCCGTCGGCCTTGGTCAGGATCACGCCGGTCAGCGGCAGCTGCTCATGGAAGGCCTGAGCGGTGTTGGCCGCGTCCTGGCCGGTCATCGAGTCGACCACGAACAGCGTCTCGATCGGGTCGACCGCGCCGTGAATGCGGGCGACCTCGCCCATCATCTCCTCGTCGACGTGCAAGCGACCGGCGGTATCCACGATCAGCACGTCGTAGAACTTGATCTCGGCCTCCTTGCGGGCGGCCTTGGCAATCTCGACCGGGTCCTGGTCACTGGAGGAAGGGAAGAAATCGACGCCGACCTGCCTGGCCACCGTCTCGAGCTGGTCGATCGCCGCCGGGCGGTAGACGTCCGACGAGACGACCAGCACCGACTTCTTCTGGTTCTTCTTCAACCAGCGACCCAGTTTGCCCGCCGTGGTGGTCTTGCCGGCGCCCTGCAGGCCGGCCATCAAAATGACGGCCGGCGGACGCGCGGCAAGATCGAGCTCGGCATTCTCCGAGCCCATCAGGCGCGTCAGCTCGTCGTTGACGATCTTGACGAACACCTGACCCGGCTGGAGGCTCTTGGCCACCTCGGCGCCCACGGCGCGCTCGCGCACATCCTTGATGAACTCGCGCACCACCGGCAGGGCCACGTCGGCCTCCAGCAGCGCCATGCGCACCTCGCGCAGGGCATCCTTGATGTTGTCCTCGGTCAGCCGCCCCTGGCCCTTCAGGCCATCGAACAGCCCACCGAGTCGCTTGGAAAGGTTGTCAAACATCACTTGCCTCTCTCAATGCGCTGCACCCAAGCTCGACGACGCGTCCACCGGGGCCGGTCCGCCCCCGGTGGACGGGCCCCGGTGGACCCCCTATCAGGAGCCCCGATCAGGAACCCCGGCCGGCGCGCTTGCGCTCGTTCTCGGTCAGGTACTTCTTGCGGATGCGGACCGACGCCGGCGTCACCTCGACCAGCTCGTCATCGTCGATGAATTCGAGCGCCTGCTCAAGGGTATAGCGCTCCGGCGGACTGAGCGTCAGCGCCTCGTCGGTGCCCGCGGCCCGCACGTTGGTAAGCTTCTTGCCCTTGAGCACGTTGACCGTCAGGTCGTTGTCGCGAGCGTGTATGCCCACGACCTGCCCCTCATAGACCCCGTCGCTGTGACCGATCATCAGGCGACCGCGGTCCTGCAGGTTGAACAGCGCATAGGCCAGTGCCTTGCCGGTGTCCGAGGCGATCAGTACGCCGTTATTGCGCTGCCCCACCATGCCGGGCTGGTACGGGCCGTAGTGATCGAAGACCGAGAACAACAGCCCGCTGCCCTGGGTGGCGGTGAGGAACTCGGTGCGGAACCCAATCAGCCCGCGCGATGGGATAATAAACTCCAGGCGAACGCGACCCTGGCCGTCCGGCTCCATGTTGCGCATCTCGCCACGGCGCAGGCCCAGCTTTTCCATGACGCCGCCCTGATGCTGCTCCTCGATATCGACGACCAGCTGCTCGTAGGGTTCCTGCTTCTCGCCGTCGACCTCGCGGACGATGACCTCCGGACGCGAGACGCCCAGCTCGTAGCCTTCGCGGCGCATGTTCTCGATCAGCACCGACAGGTGCAGCTCGCCGCGGCCGGAGACGCGGAACTTGTCCGGATCGTCGCCCTGCTCGACGCGCAGCGCGACGTTGTGGACCAGCTCGCGCTCGAGGCGCTCGCGGATCTGGCGACTGGTGAGGTACTTGCCCTCGCGGCCGGCGAACGGCGAGGTGTTGACCTGGAAGGTCATCGAGACGGTGGGCTCGTCGACGGTCAGTGCCGGCAGCGCCTCGACGTTCTCCGGGTCGCAGAGCGTGTCGGAGATGTAAAGCGGATCGACGCCCGAGAAGGCAATGATGTCGCCGGCCTGGGCCGAGTCGACCTCGACCCGGTCGAGACCGTGGAAGCCCATGATCTGCAGGATACGGCCGCTGCGGACCTCGCCCTCGCGCCCGACGATCTTGACCTGGGTGTTGGTCTTGACCCGACCACGCTTGATCCGGCCGACGCCGATCACGCCCACGTAGGAGTTGTAATCGAGACTGGAGACTTGCATCTGGAACGGGCCGTCCGGATCGACGTCCGGCGCCGGCACACGCTTGGTGATGGTCTCAAACAGCGGGATCATGTCACCGTCGCGGACGTCATCGTTCAGACCGGCATAGCCGTTGAGCGCCGAGGCGTAGACGATCGGGAAGTCGAGCTGGTCGTCGCTGGCACCCAGGCGGTCGAAAAGGTCGAAGACCTCGTTGATGACCCAGTCCGGGCGCGCACCCGGGCGATCGATCTTGTTGATCACCACGATCGGCTTCAAGCCGTGCTCGAAGGCCTTCTGGGTGACAAAGCGCGTCTGCGGCATGGGGCCGTCGACCGCGTCGACCAGCAGCAGCACCGAGTCGACCATCGACATGACCCGCTCGACCTCGCCGCCGAAGTCGGCGTGTCCCGGCGTATCGACGATGTTGATGCGCCAGTCCTCGCCCTCAGGCGACTGCCACTTGATCGCCGTGTTCTTAGCCAGGATCGTGATGCCCCGCTCCTTCTCGATCTGGTTGGAGTCCATGACTCGCTCACCGTGATCGGTGCGGGCATCGAGGGTGCCGGATTGCTGCAGGAGGCGGTCGACCAGCGTGGTCTTGCCGTGGTCAACGTGGGCGATGATCGCGATGTTTCGTAGGTTCTTGACATCGCTGGATGTTTTTTGCTCTGACATTCGGGTTCCGGATTGATAAGTGCACAAATCTGTACGCAAGCAAACGCCGGCCATTGCGCGTTTCTCTCGCGGCATGTCCGGTTTGAAGGACATGCATTGTACAGAGATTGCCCAGTAAGTAAGCACGGACAAATCAGGAACCTGCGATCGCACGTGCCCCGCCCCCCGTCTCGGGGAACAAACCCTCGAAAAATCACCGATGACCACCCTCCTTAAACCGAGGTGAGGCTTGCGGTCATATGTCTGGCTTGTAAGCGCAAGGCGGCGCGCAACGCAAAGCATGCCGAAGAGGAAGGGTTGCCAAACCACAGATGAATCACGGGGCCTTACCTTAAGATCATGGAGCCCCGCTCCCGAGTGGAGGCGACTGATAAACTCGACGTATTGTTGAACCCACGATGACGACGAGGCATTCCCATGGCCGAACGCCTGACTTTCACCAAGATGCACGGACTGGGCAACGACTTCATGGTGGTCGATGCCGTTAGCCGCCCCCTGTCGGTCGCCGACTGGCTGACCCCGGCCCGCATCCAGGCCTGGGCCGATCGGCATTTCGGCATCGGATTCGACCAGTTGCTGCTGATCGAGCCACCGACCGGACCGGAGGCGGATTTCCGCTATCGGGTGTTCAATGCCGATGGCGGCGAGGTGGAACAGTGCGGCAACGGCGCGCGCTGCTTCGCACGCTACGTCGCCGAGCGCGGGTTGACCGACCGCCGCGATATCCGTGTCGAAACCGCCGGCGGACCGATCGTGTTGCACCTGACCGACGATGATCGCGTCCGGGTCGACATGGGCAAGCCCCGCTTCGCTCCGGAGGAAATCCCCTTCAAGCCGCCGATTACGGCCAGCCGGCCGCCCTACGAACTGATGCTGGGCGGCAAGCCCGGCGCACTCGACAGGGTCACGCTGGAAGCCGTCTCCATGGGCAACCCGCACGCGGTCGTCCAGGTCGAGGGTCTGGAGCGATTCCCGGTCGAGCCGGTGGGCGCGGCGCTGGAGTCGCACCCTGCCTTTCCGCGACGGGTGAATGTCGGCTTTGTCGAGCAGCATCGCCCCGATCACATCGGCCTGCGGGTATTCGAGCGCGGCGCCGGGGAGACGCTCGCCTGCGGCACCGGCGCCTGTGCCGCCGTCGCCGCCGGCATCCACGCCGGCCGGTTGGCGTCCCCCTGCCGGGTCGATCTGCGCGGCGGCACGCTGTCGATCGAATGGTCCGGCCGCGAGGACGAGCCGTTGTTCATGACCGGGCCGGCGACATTCGTCTTCGACGGCGAGATACCGGACGTCCCCGCCGACTGAGTGCAATAACGCCTGCATTGCCGAGCTCGGCGCTCGGCGGTAAGGTGATGGATCGGGGCTTCCGGAGAGGGGCCTGCAGCCAATAACCAGCTAGGGATTACGCATGAGCGAGAATGTGGCCTTCGAACTTGCCGACAGGGATGCCGGAGTCGACAGCGGGCAGGAGGTGAACGCCGAGGCGGTGCTCGCCTACCTGCGCACCCACCCGGACCTGTTTCTGGAGCATCCGGAGATGCTCGACCACATTGAACTGCCCGGCCCGCCCCAGCCGGTCGTCTCCCTGCACCACTGGCAACTGCGGCGCTGGCGCGGCCAGGCCATCCGTCACCGTGATGCGCTGGATCAGCTGCACCAGGTGGCCGCAGACAATGCCGCCGCCGACCGGCTGCTGCATGGTTTTTGCGAGGGGCTGTTGACCGCCGCCGATCGTTCGCCGGCAACCCTCGAGGCCCGGATTCAGGCCGATTTCGAAGTCGATACCTGCCGCGTCGTGGCGCTGGCCGATCTCGACAGCGAGACCCGAGGGCTGCTGGCCGGCTGGCTGGACAACCCCACCCCCTTCTGCGGCCGCCCGCACGACACGGTCCGCAAGACGCTTTTCGGCAAGGCATTGCCGCAGACCGGCTCGGTAGCCCTGATCGCCGTACCCTTGGGAGAATCGGCACCCACCCGATACATCGTAGCGCTGGGCCGTCGACTGCCGGACGGTTTCAATCCCGCCCAAGGCACGCACTTCCTCGAACAGATCGGCGAACTCGCCGGCGCATTTCTAGAGCCGAACGCGAGCGACGACAGCGACCACTGACCCATCGTGCCCACCGCCTCGCTTACAACGGCCTTCGACCGAGCGACCGAGGCACTGGCGGCCGATCACCGCCTCAACCCGCTCACACGCAGGGCCTATCAGGCCTCGTGGTCGCGGCTGGACACGCACCTCGACACCCTTGGCATCGAATCGAGCGAGGCAATCGACGATCGCTCGCTGCGCCGCTTTCTCGCCGAGCTGGCCCGTGGCGGCCAGTCACCCCGCTCGATCGCCCGGCACGTCAGCGCCATCAAGCGCCTGCTGGGCTTCTGGCAGCGCCTCGGAATCACCTGCCCGGCTGATCCGCTGTTGCTCAAGGCGCCCAAGGCACCCAGACGGCTGCCCGACGCCCCCGACGTCGAGACACTCTCGCGCCTGCTCGACGGCACGGGCACGGCGGCGACCAGCCCGGACACGAGTCGAAAGACCCCGGCGCAGCAGCGCTCCGCCGAGATTCGCGCCGCGCGGGATCGCTGCCTGTTCGAGTGGCTTTATGGCAGTGGCCTGCGGCTGGCCGAAGTGGTCGGCCTCGACCTGACCGACCTCGACCTGGCTGCCGGGCAGGCACGGGTCACCGGCAAGCGCGACAAGATCCGCATCGTCCCGGTCGGTCGCCAGGCCCGCGGCGCGATGCAGGACTGGCTGACCGCCCGCCGCGAGTGGGATCGGACCGGCACCACAGCCGTGTTCATCAACGATCGCGGCCGGCGCTTGTCCGCCCGCTCGGTGCAACTGCGCCTCAACCACGCCTCGCGCCAGGCCGACCTCGAGGCGCCGCTGCACCCGCACCAGTTGCGACACGCCTTCGCCACGCACGTGCTCGAATCCTCGGGCGACCTGCGCGCGGTGCAGGAAATGCTGGGACATGAGAGCCTCTCGACCACCCAGATATACACCCATCTCGACTTTCAGCACCTAATGGGTGTCTACGAGCGCGCCCATCCCCGCGCCGCGCGCCGCGGTACCGGCAACGACGGGACCACCGCCGAGGGCGGCATGGGCGGCAACGACGAGGCGGGTTGAAAAGCCTCGCCATCGCCTACACTCTCCTCCGTTCAGATCACCCCGCGGCCCACCCATCAACCGGATTCGACCGTTTTCCATGGCTCACCACGAAGACACCCTCTACGGCACCACCATCCTCTGCCTGCGCAAGAACGGCCAGACCGTCATCGGCGGCGACGGTCAGGTCACGCTCGGCCACACCGTGGTCAAGGGCAACGCGCGCAAGGTACGCACCCTATACGACGGCAACGTGATCGCCGGCTTTGCCGGCGCGACCGCCGATGCCTTCACCCTGTTCGAGCGTTTCGAGGCCAAGCTGGAGAAATACAGCGGCAACCTCTTGCGCTCGGCCGTGGAGCTGGCCAAGGACTGGCGCACCGACCGCATGATGCGCCGACTCGAGGCGATGCTGGTGGTCGCCGACCGAAACGCGATGCTCACCATCAGCGGCAACGGCGACGTGATCGAACCGGAAGATGCGCTGATCGCGATCGGCTCGGGCGGTGCCTACGCCCAGTCGGCGGCCACCGCCCTGATGCGCCACTCGGACCTCCCGGCCCGCGAAACGGTGGAGACCGCGCTGCACATTGCCGGCGACATCTGCATCTACACCAATCACAAGCTCACCATCGAAGAACTCGACTGATGAACCTGACACCCGCACAGATCGTATCCGAACTCGACAAGCACATCGTCGGCCAGCACGCCGCCAAGAAGGCGGTGGCCATCGCCCTGCGCAATCGCTGGCGTCGCCAGCAGGTCGACGAGCCGCTCAAGAGCGAGATCACGCCCAAGAACATCCTGATGATCGGCCCGACCGGCGTGGGCAAGACCGAGATCGCCCGCCGGCTGGCCAAACTGGCCAACGCACCGTTCCTCAAGATCGAGGCGACCAAGTTCACGGAAGTGGGCTACGTCGGACGGGATGTCGAATCGATGATCCGGGACCTGGCCGAATATTCAATGAAGATGGTGCGCCAAGAGGCCATGGTCGAGGTGCGGGACCGGGCCCGTGTCGCCGCCGAGGACCGTGTACTCGACGCCCTGCTACCCGCCCCGCGCGACCCGTGGCAGAACGAGGACAGCCACGGCCAGGAGGCCTACCGCAACACCCGCCAGAAATTCCGCGACAAGATCCGCCGCGGCGAGATGGATGATCGCGAGGTCGAAATCGAGTTGCGCCAGGCCCCGGCCGGCATCGACGTGATGACCCCGCCGGGCATGGAAGAGATGGCGAGCCAGTTGCGCTCGGTATTCCAGAACATGGGGCAGGACAAGACCCAGACCCGCCGGATGACCGTCGCCGAGGCGCTTTCCGCTCTGACGGACGAGGAAGCCGCGAACCTGGTCAACGAAGAGGAGATCCGCGCCGAGGCCGCCGAACGCGTCGAACAGAACGGCATCGTTTTCATCGACGAGATCGACAAGGTCGCCAAGCGCGCCGAACAGGGCGGTGGTGAGGTCTCCCGCGAGGGCGTTCAGCGCGACATGCTGCCGCTGATCGAGGGCTCGACCGTCAACACCAAGGTGGGCATGGTGCGCACCGACCACATCCTGTTCATCGCCTCGGGCGCCTTCCACGTCGCCAGCCCCTCCGACCTGATCCCCGAGTTGCAGGGCCGTCTGCCGATCCGGGTCGAGCTCGAGGCACTCTCCAGCGACGACTTCGTGCGCATCCTCACCGAACCCGATGCCGCCCTGACGCGCCAGCACACCGCCCTGCTCTCTGCCGACGGACTGGCGGTCGAATTCACCGACGACGCCATCCGTCGGATCGCCGAGATCGCCTACGAGGTGAACCATCGCACCGAGAATATCGGCGCGCGTCGCCTGCACACGGTGATGGAGCATCTGCTCGAGGAGTTGAGCTTCGACGCGAGCGGCGAGAACAAGACCCTCACGCTGGACGCCGACTTCGTCGAGGAACGCCTCGGCGAACTGGCGCGCGACGAGGATCTGAGCCGTTACATCCTGTAAGCCGAGGTATCGCATGGCACAGAATCACCCCGCCCCGCGCCAAATCCGCCTGGGCAAGGACCGCCGCTCCCTGAGCCTCGTCTTCGCGGACGGGGCCACCTTCGATCTCGCCGCCGAATACCTGCGGGTGTTCAGCCCGTCGGCGGAGGTGCGCGGCCACGGCGGTGGCGAGATGATGCTGGTACTGGGCAAGGAGCTGGTGAAGATAACGGACGTGCAACCGGTGGGCCGCTACGCGGTCAAGCTGGTGTTCGATGACGGGCACGACAGCGGGCTGTACGACTGGGGGCTGCTGCGCGAACTCGGCGACCGGAAAGACGAGCACTGGAACTACTACCTCCAGCGCCTGTCTTCTGCCGGCATCGATCGCGACCCGCAGCGTTCGGAGCCGGCCGCCCCTTACGATGTATTATCGACACCCGGCCCGGCAGGCAAGACCGACGACTGACGCGGGTCGTTGGCGCCGAAACGGGCTGTCGACACCGCCTACTTGACGAGAGAGCCGACCATGACCGACAAGACGCACTTTGGCTACCGGGAAGTCCCGCGCGAGGAAAAGTCCCGGCTGGTGGGCTCGGTCTTCGATTCGGTGGCCGGTCGCTACGACCTGATGAACGATGCCATGTCGCTCGGCATTCATCGCCTCTGGAAGCGCGTGGCGCTGGAATACACCGGCCTCAAGCGCGGTGGCCAGGCGCTGGACTTGGCCTCGGGCACCGGCGATCTGGCCGCACGCATGGCGCGCATCGTCGGCGACACGGGTTTGGTAGTGCTCTCCGACATCAACGCCAGCATGCTCTCGATCGGTCGCGAGAAGCTCGATGAGCAGGGCATCTTTAACAACGTCGAGTACAGCCTGGCCAACGCCGAGGACCTGCCCTTCGAAAGCAATCGCTTCGACTGCGTAACCATCGGTTTCGGCCTACGCAATGTCACCGACAAGGCCCGCGCACTGGCCGAGATGGCACGAGTGGTCAAGCCCGGTGGCCGCGTGGTGATCCTGGAATTCTCCAAACCCACGAGCCCCTTGGTCGAACGCGTCTACGATGCCTATTCGTTCTCGGCGCTGCCGGTGATGGGCAAGCTGCTCGCCAACGATGCCGACAGCTACCGCTATCTGGCCGAGTCGATCCGCATGCATCCGAACCAAGAGACGCTCGAGCGGATGATGATCGACAACGGTTTCGATCACGTCGACGTGCACAACCTCACCTTCGGCGTGGTTGCCATCCACGTCGGCTTCAAGTTTTGACGAGTCCCTCGCGGCAACGCGGGATCGGCCGCTGGCTGATCCCGCTGATTGGGGTGGGCGCCCTGTTCGCGTCGCCGCTGGCCTGGTGGATCCACACTTGGACCCCCAGCGACCGACCGGCACGCCTCGCGGCGATCGATATCGCCGAAAGCTTCAAGCGCAGTCCCCAGCTCCAGCAGGTGCGAGGCCGTGGCGTCCTGCGGGTCGCCACCCTGATAGAACCTACCCTCTACATCCCCGACAGCTATCGTCCCCAGGGTCTTGAATACGATCTCGCGGGGCGATTTGCCCAGCGCATCGGTGTCGACATCGAGTATGTGGTCGTGCCCACCATCGAAGCCGCCTATCAGGCGGTTGCCGACAACCGGGTCGACCTCGCGGCGGCCGGCCTGGCAATCGACCCGGCGCGCACGCAGCATTTTCGCTTCGGGCCGCCCTATCTCAGCGTCAGTCGCAAACTGATCCACGCCACCGACCGGCCCGTTCCGGATGGACTGTCCTCCATCCACGGCGAAAACGTCGCGATACCAAGCGGTTCGGCCAGTCGGTTCTGGCTCGAACGGGTCATGCTGGAGAACGAGGGCACTCGAGTTGGCATAGTCGAAGCAACGGACAAGCTCGCGATCCTCGAGGGCATCCGCCACGGCGAGATCGACTACGCACTGGCCCTGTCACACATCGCCCTTCTGGCGCACAAGCTCTCCGACGAAGTGGCCGTCGGTCCGACCGTCGGGCCGCCGGTCGCGCTTGCGTGGGTGTTCTCGCGGCAGGCCGACGAGTCGCTACGTCGAGAAGCCCGCCGATTTTTCGCCGAGGCCCGCAGCGACCAGCAACTCAAGATGCTGGTCGATCGTCACTATGCCCAGTTCGAACGTCTGGACGAATCGTTGTCACGGCAATTCCTGCAGGAACTTGAAACACGCGCGCGCCCCTACCTCGCCACGTTTCGACGCGCCGGCGAGCGTTACGAAATCGATTGGCGCCTGCTGGCCTCGGTCGGTTACCAGGAATCCAAATGGCAACCGGATGCCGTGTCCCATCAGGGCGCCTATGGTCTGATGCAGATTGTACTGCCGACGGCACGCGACCTGGGCCTGAGCAACCCTGCGGATCCGACGGCCAACATAATGGCGGGTGCGAAATATATCGCCCAGTTGCGTGATCTCGTCCCCGAGGCGGCGACCGAACCGGACCGCACCTACCTCGCACTCGCCGCCTACAACGTCGGGATCGGCCATCTGAGTGACGCGATCGGACTCACGCGTCGTCAGGGAGGCGACCCCACCCAATGGGCGGAGGTGCGCGAACGCCTACCTCAGCTCTCCGACCCGGCCATCTACCGCGAGATGCGCTACGGCTATGCCCGCGGCGACGAAACCGTCAACTACGTCGAGAACATTCGCGCCTTTCACGATCTGATGATCTGGGTCGCCACCCGCCAGGACCTGCTCGCGGATCGTCAATAGCAAGCCACCGTATCGCCATGAAAAAACGTCCGCCTCGGCATGCGAGGCGGACGTTTTGCAGTCGGGCGAACGCCGCGGGATTAGAGCTCGGCGACGATCGCCTCAAGCGCCTTGCCCGGGTTGGCGTCCGCCGTGATCGGTCGACCGATGACGAGACTGGTCGCCCCGTTGGCGAGCGCCTCGGCCGGCGTGACCACACGGCGCTGGTCGTCACGCGCACTGCCCGCAGGCCGCACCCCGGGCGTGACCACCAGCCCCGATTCACCAGGAAACAGCGCCCGCATGGCGCCCGCCTCCCGGGCCGAGCACACCACGCCATCGAGGCCCGTGTCCGCGGTCAGGCGGGCGAGACGTTCGACCTGGGCCTCGACCCCGTCGCCGACTCCGACCTCGGCCAGATCCACATCCTCCATCGAGGTCAGCACGGTAACCGCGATCAGGCCCGGTGCATCGGCAGCAGAGCCGATCGCGCCGCGAGCTACTTCCAGCATGCGCCGGCCGCCACTGGCATGCACGTTTACCAGAGCGACATCCAGATCGGCCGCTGCCCGGCACGCCTGGGCCACCGTGTTGGGGATGTCGTGGAACTTGAGGTCGAGGAACACGGGGAAGCCACGCTCCCGGGCCCACTCGATCGCCGACGGCCCCAGTGCGGTAAAGGCCTCCTTGCCGATCTTGACCCCGCACTGCGACGGGTCCAGCGCGGCGAGCAATGCCCTGATACCCGCCTCTTCCGCGGTATCGAGCGCGACATAGACGCGCGGCTGGCTACGATGCCGAGCCATCCTCAGTCCGCCTGCTTCACGGTCGCATTCACGCGCTCGCGCAGTTCCTTGCCCGGCTTGAAATGCGGCACGTACTTGGCGCCCAGGGAAACGGTCTCACCGGTCTTCGGGTTTCGCCCCAGCCGCGGGCGACGATAGTTGAGCGAGAAGCTGCCGAAACCACGGATCTCGATCCGGTCTCCGCTACTCAGGGCATCCATCATCTCGTCGAGCATCAGGCGCACCGAGGTCTCGATATCTCGCATGGGCAAATACTGCTGGCGATCGGCCAGCCGTTCGATCAGCTCCGACTTGGTCATCGGTCTATCTCCGTTGCCGCCCCGAGGGCGCACAGCTAATGTTTGGTGAAACCCCGGCGAATCCGGGTATTCCAAGGGAATTCGCGGCTCCTCCGCTCTCCGCTGAAGGCCGGGTCGACCTCCGACACGGACTGGCGGGAATAGCCATAAAAAACGCCATCACGAAGGATGGCGTTTTTCGGACACGACGGTTCCGCGTTACTCGGAGCGGCCGAGCTGTTCCTTGAGCAGGTCGCCCAAGGTCGGCGACGAGGTGCTCGGCGCCTTGCTCAGCTCGTCCATCGCCTCGGCTTCCTCGGCGTGGTCCTTGGCTCGGATCGACAGGCTGATCATGCGGTTCTTGCGGTCGATACCCATGAACTTGGCCTCGACTTCCTCGCCTTCCTTCAACACGGTGCGGGCATCGTCGATGCGCTCGCGAGCGATGTCGGAGGCGCGGATGTAACCCTCGATGCCTTCGGCCAGCTCGACCACGGCGCCGCGGGCGTCGACTTCACGCAGCGTGCCCTTGACGATCGAACCCTTCGGGTTGTCAGCCGCCCAGTTGGACAAGGGATCGTCCTCGAGCTGCTTGAGACCCAGCGAGATACGCTCGCGCTCCGGATCGATGGCGATAACGACTGCCTCGAGTTCCTCACCCTTCTTGAACTGGCGCACGGCGTCTTCGCCGGCCTCGCTCCAGGACAGGTCGGAAAGGTGAACCAGACCGTCGATACCACCGTCCAGACCGATAAAGATGCCGAAGTCGGTGATCGACTTGATCTGGCCGGCAACCTTGTCGCCCTTGGTGTGCGATGCGGCGAAAGCGTCCCACGGATTCGGCTGGCACTGCTTCATGCCCAGCGAGATCCGGCGGCGGTCCTCGTCGATGTCGAGGATCATGACCTCGACCTCGTCGCCGACATTGACCAGCTTGCCCGGGTTGACGTTCTTGTTGGTCCAGTCCATCTCGGAGACGTGAACCAGGCCTTCAACGCCGTCCTCGATCTCGACAAAGCAGCCGTAATCGGTGATGTTGGTGACCTTGCCGAACAGGCGGGTGGAGGTCGGGTAGCGACGCGAAATGTCGCTCCACGGATCTTCGCCCAGCTGCTTGAGACCCAGCGAGACGCGGTTGCGCTCACGATCGAACTTCAGCACCTTGACGTCGATCTCGTCACCGATGTTGACCATCTCGGATGGATGCTTGACGCGCTTCCAGGCCATGTCGGTGATGTGCAGCAGGCCATCGATGCCACCGAGGTCCAGGAACGCACCGTAATCGGTGAGGTTCTTGACGATGCCACGGAGGACCATGCCTTCCTGCAGCTGCTCGAGCAGCGCTTCGCGCTCGGCGCTGTACTCTTCCTCGACCACGGCACGACGGGAGACGACCACGTTGTTGCGGCGCTGATCGAGCTTGATGATCTTGAACTCGATGTCCTTGCCTTCGAGGTAGGTGGTGTCCCGGATCGGGCGCACGTCGACCAGCGAACCCGGCAGGAACGCACGGACATCGCCGAGCTCGACGGTGAAACCACCCTTGACCTTCCCGGAAATGCGGCCGGTGACGATCTCGTCGTCCTCGAAAGACTTCTCCAGCTTCGTCCAGGCGCGGGCTCGCAGGGCCTTTTCACGCGACAGGCGGGTCTCGCCGAAGGCGTCATCGACGGCATCGAGAGCAACCTCGACCTCTTCACCAACGTCGAGATTGATTTCGCCGTTGTCGTCGCGGAACTGGTCGGTCGGGATGATCCCTTCCGATTTCAGGCCGACGTCGACAGTGACGTAATCGTCGTTGATAGCAACAACCTTGCCGTAGACGATCGAGCCCGTCTGCATGACGGTTTTCTGGAGGCTTTCTTCAAAAAGCTGGGCAAAACTTTCAGACATTAATCCGCATTTCCAAAGGGTTGACGACTGGACGTTCCAAGAGCTGTCCGCCGTGGTAAAAAAAAACTGGCCTGTCCGATCCCTGGGTTTGCCAGACTGACGGGTTGATGACCGGGCGGAATTGCCCGCACAAAAACACGAATTCGTGGCCCCGCCGGGTGCTATCCATCCTGATCGGCAAGCCGATCCTGGATGTAGCGCCACAACGTGGCCTCCACCTCGTCGATGGAAAGATTGCTCGAATCAACGACTAGCGCATCTTCGGCCGGCTTGAGCGGCGCAACCGATCGGTTGCGATCGCGCTCGTCCCGCTGGCGGATCTCCTCGACGAGGGCGGTAAAACTAGCATCGAATCCATTCTCGATCAACTGCTTGTAACGTCGGTCGGCGCGCACCTCGGCGCTGGCATCGAGAAAGATCTTCGCCGGGGCCTGGGGGAACACTACGGTGCCCATGTCCCGGCCATCGGCGACCAACCCCGGAGCCTGGGCAAAGTCGCGTTGACGCTGCAACAGTGCCTCGCGCACCTCGGGGCGGGCGGCGATCTGCGAGGCGATCGCACCAGTGGTCTCCGTGCGCAGTTCCCGGCTGACGTTGTCGTCACTGAGAAACACGCTGCCTTCCTCGTCGAAACGGCAATCGAGGTGGCGCGCGATCTCGACGATCTCCGGCGCCTTGGGCGCCAGGCCCGCGTTCTGGCTCGCCAGCGCGGTAAGGCGGTAGAGCGCGCCGGAATCGAGCATGCCGAAACCGAGTCGTGCGGCCAGACGCCGCGCGATCGTGCCCTTTCCCGAGCCACTCGGGCCGTCGATGGTGATGACCGGTACCATGCCTACTCCTGCTTCGATTATCGTATTTGCTCCAGACTTCCCTCCCGGTCCGCTCGATGCCAACCGGGTCGAATAGCCGCCCGTCGCTCCCGAAGCCTGTGCCTAGCCACGAGGCAAGGGGCCGCCGAGCCGGCAGTCCACCCTGAGGACGCGCTCCCCCTCAGTGCCGCGAGAGCTCCAGGCAACCGCCGAGCCGATTGAACAGCTCGGCAAATCCCGGAAAGGAGGTCTCGACGAACTGGCAATCGTGGATGGTCACCTCGCCGCGCGCCTTCAGACCAGCAACGGCGAACGCCATCGCGATCCGGTGGTCACCTTGGGCGTAGATGGACGCCGAACCGAACGGGCTGTGCTCGCCGCGTCCCTCGATGATCATGCCATCGGCCGTCGGGGTGGCCTCGATGCCCAGCTTCTGCAAGCCGTCGGCCATGACCGCGATGCGATCGGATTCCTTGACACGCAACTCCTCGGCGCCGGTAAGCACGGTGCGCCCGGACGCGCAGGCCGCGGCGACGAAGATCACCGGAAACTCGTCGATCGCCAGCGGCACCAGGGCCTCGTCGATCTCGATGCCGTGGAGCGGCGCACTCTTGACGCGCAGGTCCGCGACCGGCTCACCGCCCACTTCGCGACGGTTCTCGATGCGGATATCCGCCCCCATGGCCTTGAGGATATCGATCACGCCCGTGCGCGTCGGGTTCAGGCCGACGTGGCTCAGCACGACCTCCGAGTCCGGCACGATGCTCGCCGCCACCAGGAAGAACGCCGCAGAGGAGATATCCGCCGGCACCTCGAGCCGACGACCGACGAGCCGGCGCGCCTGCGGATCGCCCTGCTCGATGCAGACACGGCTGCCCTCGCTGGCCATGGTCACGCCGAGGCCCGCGAGCATGCGTTCGGTGTGGTCGCGTGTCGGCGCCGGCTCGGTCACGCAAGTGGGCCCCTCGGCGTACAGCCCGGCCAGCAGCACGCAGGATTTGACCTGCGCACTCGCCATCGGCATGACATAGTCGATTGCCTTGAGGGCCTGACCGCCGCGGATCGTCAACGGAGAGCGGCCGTCGGGGCCGGATTCGATCCGGGCACCCATCGCGGCGAGCGGATCGATCACGCGCTTCATCGGCCGTCGCGACAACGAGGCATCACCCTCGAGCACCGAGTCGAACGACTGTCCGGCGAGGATGCCCGACATCAGGCGCATCGAAGTGCCGGAATTACCGACGTAGAGTGGCTTTTCGGGCGGCTTGAGGCCGTGGAGCCCCACGCCCTCGATGGTCACGCGGCCCTCCTCTGGGTCGGTGATCGACACGCCCATGGCCCGGAAACAGCGCAAGGTATTGAGGCTGTCCTCGCCCTCGAGAAAGCCGCTGATCTCGGTGGTGCCCGTCGCGAGCGAACCGAACATGATCGAACGATGCGAGATCGACTTGTCGCCCGGCACACGCGCCTCACCCTCGAGCGATTGGGCCGCCGTGCTGCGGTAGATCAGTGAAGCGGGTTCATGAGCTGCGGTCATGGCGCGGGCATCCGAGGTTGATCTGAAAGGAAAAGAACGGGCCGACGAGTCAGTCGCAGGTCTGTCCGTTCGTCTGGGCCGCCGGGTACAGGGCGTCACGCACGGCCTTCGCCTCGACGAGATATCGCTCGATCTGTTCGCCGTCGGCGGACTCGAGCATGCCGCGCAGGCTATCGAGTTCGGCGCGATAGTGATCGAGCATCACCAGGATCTCGTCGCGATTATCCAGGCAGATATCCCGCCACATGACGGGATCGGAGCTGGCAATGCGCGTGAAGTCGCGAAAGCCGCCGGCGGCATAGCGGAACACCTCGTAGCGTTCGGCCAGCCGGGCCAGCGCCGAGACCATCGCGAACGCCGCCGCATGCGGCAGGTGGGAGGTGGCGGCAAGCACATGATCGTGATGCGCCACCTCGAGCCGTTCGATGCGGGCCCCGGTCGCCCGCCACATCGACTCGATGCGGGCGACATCCTCGGCGCAGTTTTCCTCGATCGGCGTGAGGATCACGCGATGGCCGCGGTAGAGATCCGCGGTGGCCGCCTCCGGCCCGCTGCGCTCGCGCCCGGCAATCGGGTGGCCCGGGACGAACCGAGCCAGCTGCCCGGCCGACAGCTGCGCCCGCGCGCGCTCGACCACCGCGCCCTTGACGCTGCCGCCGTCGGTGACCAAGGCCTCCTCGTGCAGGCACTCGGCCAGTTCGCCGAGCACCGCGTCCATCGCCTTGACCGGCGTGGCCAAGAACACCAGGTCCGCCCCGTCGACTGCCTCGGCGATCGAGTCGGCCGGCCGGTCGATCAGGCCGAGGCGCTCGGCGGCCAGGCGGGTGTCGAGTCGGCGCGAGTAACCGACCACCTCGCCGACTTCACCGCGCTCGCGCAGGGCCAGGGCCAGCGAGCCGCCGATCAGGCCGGTGCCGATCAGTGCCAGCCGGCGAAACATCATGCCAAGCCATCCTCGTCGGCAAGGCGCGCCCACACCCACTCGAGCGCCTCGATAGCGCGGGCGTTCTGCGCCTCGGTACCTATAGTGATGCGCAACGCCTGCGACAACCCGCCACCAGGCTCCATGCCACCAAGCGGACGCACGATCACACCTTCACGCAACAGGGCCTCGAAGACCCGCCCCGCCGCGAATGGCGTGATCACGGTGATGAAATTGGCTCGGCTCGGCACGGTCGACCAGCCATTCACCTCGGCAGCCTTATCCCACTGGCGCAGGCCGGCACGGTTGACCGCGCGGCTCTCGGCGATGAATTTGCCGTCATCGAGGGCAGCCTCGGCGGCACACAACGCCAGCGCATTGACATTGAAGGGATGACGCACACGGTCGAGCAGGCTCGCGATCGCCGGATCACTGGCCGCAAATCCGATCCGAAGTGCCGCAAGGCCGAATATCTTGGAAAAACTGCGCGTGACGATCAGGTTGGCGTAATGATCGAGCAACTCGATGCCGTCGGGGAAGGCCGGGTCACCGACGTATTCGGTGTAGGCCTCGTCGAGCACGACCACCACGTGCGGCGGCACCGCGTCCAGCAGCGCACGTAACTCGGCCGACTCGACCCAGGTCCCGGTCGGGTTATTGGGATTGGCGAGGAACAGTACGCGGGTATGCTCGTCCACCGCCGCGGCCATCGCCTCAAGATCCGCGCCGAAGGGCATCTCGGGATCGTCGGCCGGGCGCGCCGGCACGACCTTCGCCTCGGCGCCGGCGGCCTGGGTTGCCAGGGCGTAGACGGCGAAGGCATGCTCGGAGAAGACCGCGTTGACGCCCGGTTCAAGATAGGCTCGCGCCACCAGTTCCAACACGTCGTTCGAACCGTTGCCCAGCGTGACCTGTTCGGCGCCCACACCGTAATGTGTCGAGATCGCGCGCTTGAGATGAAAACCGCTGCCATCCGGATAGACGTGCAGGTCGGACAGGGCCGCCTGAATCGCCTCGACTGCCCGCGGCGACGAGCCCAGCGGGTTCTCGTTCGAGGCCAGCTTGAGAACCTCCTCGATGCCGTACTCGCGCGCGACTTCCTCGGCCGGCTTGCCGGGCACGTAGGGGCTGATGGCCGCCACACAGTCCCGCACCCGACCGAAAGACGATTCCGTCATAGCCATTATTCGCCTCCCGGTTGACTGATCACCGGCACCGGGTAGGAACCCAGCACCCGCAGTTGACCGCAGTGTGGCCGCAACTGCTCCAGCGCCGCGGCCACGCCGGGCTCGTCCCGATGACCGGCGATGTCGATGAAGAAGACGTAATCCCAGACACGATCCCGCGCCGGGCGCGACTCGATGCGCAAGACATCGATACCCGCCTCCGACAGCGGCAGCAGCAGGCGGGTGAGTGCCCCCGGCTCGTTGGTCACCGAGAGCAGCAGCGCGGTCTTGTCGTTACCCGAAATCGACACCGGCTCGCGACCGAGCACAGCAAACCGCGTGGTGTTCTGGACGTTGTCCTGGATATTGGCCGCCCGCACCACCAGCCCATGGCGCTGGGCGGCAAACACCGGCCCGATGGCGAACACCTCCGGATCGGCCGCCGCTTGCTGAGCGGCAGCACTGTTGCTCGATACCGCCATGCGCTCGATGCCGGGGAAGTGCGCATCTAGCCATTCACGGCATTGGGCCAGCGACTGGGCATGCGAGACGATCACGCTCGGGGCGGCCGGCGCTCCAGGGTGCGCCATCAACTGCTGGTCGATGCGCAACGCAACCTCGCCGCAGAGAAGCAGGTCGCTGCCGGCAAGCGAGTCGAGCGTGACCGAGACGCTGCCCTCCGTGGAATTTTCCAGCGGGACCACGCCGTAATCGACGCTTCCGGCGGCAACCGCACGAAAGACCTCGGGGATGCCCGGCTCGAACTGGATGCGACCGCCGTGGCCGAAGGCCGCCACGGCGGCCAGCTCGGAGAACGTGCCGGATGGTCCCAACGTCGCGATCGCCAGCGGTCGCTCGTGGGCGAGGCAGGCCGACATGATCTCGCGAAACAGCCAGGCGACTGTGTCGTCGTCCAGCGGGCCGGGGTTGAGATCCCGGATGCGGGCCAGCACCTGCGCCTCGCGCTCCGGCCGGTAGAAGGACTGGCCCGGCTGGCGGGCGGGATCGCGCTCCTTGATCACCGCGACCTGCTCGGCCAGGCGCGCACGCTGGCTGAGCAGGTCGAGCATCTGCCGATCGATCGAGTCGATCAGCACCCGCACCTCGTCCAGGCTCTCGGGCAGTGCCGCGTTCCCCGCGACCTTGGCGTCAGTGCCGCCCATGGCCTCGAACGGGTATCAGAGAAGGCGCAGGCGCAGGACGCCGTCGATGGCCGCGAGCTCCTCGCGGGTCGCATCCGGCACATCGCGGTCGACGTCCAGCAGCGTATAGGCCACCTGGTCGCGCGACTCGTTGACCAGGTGTTCGATGTTCACGCCGGCCTTGCCGAGGATGTGCGAGATCTGGCCGACCATGTCTGGGCGGTTGAGGTTGGCGATCGCGATCCGCTGGGCGCCAGAACGGGCCATCTGGACATGCGGCATGTTGACCGCGTTCTTGATGTTGCCGTTCTCGACATAGTCGCGCACCTGGTCGGCGACCATGACCGCGCAGTTGTCCTCCGCCTCGTCGGTGGACGCACCCAGATGCGGCAGGGTCAGGCACTTCGGATGGTTCTTGGTCAGGTTGGTCGGAAAGTCGCAGACATAGGAAAGCGCCTTGCCGTTGTCCAGTGCATCGACCATGGCCTGCTCGTTGACGATACCGTCACGGGCGAAGTTCAGGACCACGACGTTGTCCTTCATGAACGCCAGGCGCTCGGCGTTGATCAGGTCGCGCGTGGCATCCATCAGCGGCACGTGCAGGGACACGAAGTCCGCCTTGGCCAGGACCTCGTCGACGCTGCCGGCCTGGTGGACGTCCGGGGACAGCTCCCAGGCGCGCTCGACGCTGATGCCCGGGTCGAAACCGATCACGCGCATGCCCAGCGCCTTGGCGGAGTTGGCCACGCGCACGCCGATCGCGCCCAGGCCGATGATGCCAAGGGTGCGGCCCGGCAGCTCGAACCCCTTGAAGTTCTTCTTGCCGGCCTCGGTCGCCTTGTTGATTTCCTCGTCGGAGCCCTCGAGCTTGCGGGCAAAGTCCCAGGCCGGGGCGATGTTGCGGATCGACATCAGCATGCCGGCGATGACCAGTTCCTTGACCGCGTTGGCATTGGCGCCCGGGGCGTTGAAAACCACCACACCCTGATCGGTCATGCGGTCGACCGGAACGTTGTTCACGCCGGCGCCAGCACGGCCGATGGCCAGCAGCGACTCGGGCATTTCCATGTCGTGCATCTTGGCCGAACGGACCAGGATGGCATCGGCATCGTCGAGTTCCGCGCCGATGTCGTACTGGTCGGTCGGCAGGCGCTCGAGGCCCTTGTTGGAAATGGCGTTGAGGGTGTGAATCTTGTACATGACGGATTCCTTGAAACGGTTGTCTGGCGGCTTGGCGAGCGAGGGGGGCTCAGCCGTGGCGCTTGGCGAAGTCGTTCATGAGGTGGATCAGGGCATCGACGCCGGCCTCGGGCATGGCGTTGTAGATGCTCGCGCGCATGCCGCCGACCGAGCGATGACCATTGAGCGTGACCAGACCCTGGCGACCGGCCTCTTCGAGGAAAGTCTTGTCGAGCGAGTCGTCGGCGAGCATGAAGGGCACGTTCATCCAGGAGCGGTAGGCCGGCTCGACCGGGTTACTGTAGAAGTCGTTGCCTTCGATGGCCGCGTAGAGCTTCTCTGCCTTGCGCTGGTTGATCTTGCCCATCTCCTCGAGACCGCCCCTGGCGAGCAGGTGCTCGAACACCAGGCCCGCCATGTACCAGGCGTAGGTCGGCGGGGTGTTGAACATGGATTCGGCTTCCGCCTGGGTGGCCCAGTCGAGCATCGCCGGCGTGTTCTCGCGCGACTTGCCCAGCAGGTCGTCGCGGACGATGACGATGGTCAGGCCAGCCGGGCCGATGTTCTTCTGCGCGCCGGCGTAGATTACGCCGAACTTGGAGACGTCGATCGGGCGAGACAAGATGGTCGAGGACAGGTCCGCGACCAGCGGCACGTCGCCGGTGTCCGGGATGTAGGGAAATTCGACGCCGGCGATGGTCTCGTTCGGGGTGTAGTGGACGTAGTCGGCATCCGGAGAGAACTTGATTTCGCCCTCGGCCGGCAGCGTGGTGAAGTTCGTCGGCTTGGTGTCGGCGACGACGTTGACGTCGACGAAGCGCTTGGCTTCCTTGATCGCCTTAACCGACCAGTGGCCGGTGTTCAGGTAGTCGGCCTTGCCCGAGCCGTTGCCCAGATTGAGCGGAATCGCGCCGAACTGGGTCGAGGCGCCGCCCTGCAGGAACAGGACCTTGTAGTTGTCCGGGATGTTCATCAGCTTGCGCAGGTTCGCCTCCGCCTGCTCGGCGATGCCGACGAAATGCTTGCCGCGATGGCTCATTTCCATGACCGACATGCCGGTGCCCTGGTAATCCACCATCTCGTCCCGTGCGCGGGTGAGGACCTCGGTGGGCAACATCGCCGGACCGGCGCTGAAGTTGTAAACGCGAGCCATGCTCTACTCCTGAACAAAAACGGAAAACAAGCGACCGGGCGATGACTCGCCCAGTCTTTAAGGGAAAGTCTGCACGAGAACAATACCGCTCTGGCCTGGCGAGTCGTCCGGGATCAGGGCGCGCAGGGCGCGTATCGTTTTCGTGCAGACCTTCCCGATCAAGTCGAGAACAGCCCGCAATAGGCGGGCTGATCGGGGTGACGTGCCTCTCACCGCGGCGGAACTCACTCCTCCGCGTCGTGTCCTTCGGCCTCTTCCTCTTCGTCATCTTCCATGGCCGCGACCGGCTCGACTTGGACCAGTTGCTCGTCCTTGCCCAGACGTATGAGGGTCACGCCCTGGGTATTGCGCGACAGGGAGGAAATCTGGGACACCTCGGTGCGCACGAGTGTACCGCGGTTCGATATCAGAATCACCTCGTCGGCCTCGCGAACGAGCACGGCACCGACCAGCTCACCGTTGCGCTCGCTGGTGTTGATCGCGATCACGCCCTGACCGCCGCGGTTGTAGACCGGGAACTCGTCGGTGGGGGTGCGCTTGCCGTAACCGTTTTCGGTGACGGTGAGCACCTCGCCCTCGTCGACCACGATCAACGAGACCACGCACTGCTCGTCCTGCAGGCGGATGCCGCGCACGCCGGCGGCGGTTCGGCCCATCGAGCGCACGTCTTCCTCGGCGAAACGGGTCGCCTTGCCGGCTTTGGAGAACAGCATGATCTCACGGGACCCATCGGTCAGCGCCGCGCCGATCAGCCGATCACCCTCGCGCAGGTCGATCGCGATGATACCGGCCTGGCGTGGCCGGGAGAAATCGACAAGCGGGGTCTTCTTCACCTGGCCGTTCTTCGTCGCGAAGAAGATGTAGTGATCGTCGACGAATTCGCGGATCGGCAGCATGGTGTTGATGTGCTCGCCGTCCTGCAACGGCAGCACGTTGATCACCGGCCGTCCGCGCGCGCCGCGCGCCCCCTGGGGCAGCTGGTAGACCTTGCGCCAGTAGACCCGGCCGTAGTTGGTGAACATCAGCACCCAGGCGTGGGTACTGGCCACCAGCAGTTGCTCGATGACGTCCTCGTCCTTCATGCGTGTCGAGGCCTTGCCACGCCCACCCCGACGCTGACTGCGGTATTCGGTCAGCGACTGGGTCTTGATGTAGCCCTCACGCGAGAGCGTGACCACGCGATCCTCCTCGGCGATCAGGTCCTCCATGGAGAGGTCCTCGTAATCGACGATGATCTCGGTACGACGCGGGTCGGCATAATCCTCACGGATCCGCAGCAACTCGTCGCGGATCACCTGCATCAGCCGGCCTTCGGATCGCAGGATGTCGAGCAGGTCGATGATGCGATCGAGCAGCTTGGCGTATTCCTCAACGATCTTGTCCTGCTCGAGACCGGTCAGGCGGTTGAGGCGCATCTCGAGGATCGCCTGCGCCTGCTCCGGCGAGAGTCGGTAACTGCCGTCTTCCTGCAGACCGAACTCGTCACCGAGCGCCTCCGGGCGCGAAGCAGCGGCATCGGCCTTCTCCAGCATGGTGCGAACCACGCCCGACTCCCAGGTGCCGTCGAGCAGTTTGGTCTTCGCCTCGGCCGGCGTCGGCGCGGATTTGATCACGGCGATCATCGGGTCGATGTTCGCCAGCGCGACCGCCAGGCCCTCGAGTATGTGTGCCCGGTCGCGCGCCTTGCGCAACTCGAAGATCGTGCGACGGGTGACCACCTCGCGACGGTGGCGCAGGAACACATTGAGGATTTCGCGCAGGCCCACGGTACGCGGCTGACCATCGATCAGCGCCACCATGTTGATACCGAATACGCTCTGCAGCTGCGTCTGCTGGTAGAGGTTGTTCAGGAGCACGTCGGGCATCTCGCCGCGCTTAACCTCGATCACGACCCGCATGCCGTCCTTGTCGGATTCGTCACGCAACTCGGCGATGCCATCGATCTTCTTCTCGCGCACCAGCTCGGCGATGCGCTCGATCAGTCGGGCCTTGTTGACCTGATAGGGCAGCTCGGTGATCACGATCGAGGTGCGATCGGTCCTCTCGCTGTCCTCGAAGCCAGCCCGGGCGCGCATCACGCAGCGACCACGACCGGTAAGGTAGGCCGAGCGCAGCCCGGCCGCGCCGTTGATGATGCCGGCGGTAGGGAAGTCCGGCGCCGGCACGTAAGCGAGCAGGTCGTCGTCGTTGATGGCGGGGTCGTCGATCATCGCGACGGTGGCATCCAGCACCTCGCCGAGGTTGTGCGGCGGGATGTTGGTGGCCATACCCACGGCAATGCCCGACGAGCCATTGACCAATAGATTGGGGAACTGGGCCGGCAGGACCTGCGGCTCGGACTCCGAGCCGTCGTAGTTGTCGATGAAGTCGACGGTTTCCTTGTCGATGTCGGCAAGCAGTTCGTGCGCGATCTTCGCCATGCGCACCTCGGTGTAACGCATGGCCGCCGGCGCGTCGCCGTCGACCGAACCGAAGTTGCCCTGCCCGTCGATGAGCATCTTGCGCATGGAGAAGTCCTGCGCCATGCGCACCAGCGCGTCGTAGACCGCCGAGTCGCCGTGCGGGTGGTACTTACCGATGACGTCACCGACCACGCGCGCCGACTTCTTGTAGGGACGGTTCCAGTCGTTGCCCAGCTCGCGCATGGCATAGAGCACGCGTCGGTGCACCGGCTTGAGGCCATCGCGGGCATCCGGGAGTGCACGCCCCACGATCACGCTCATGGCGTAATCGAGATAGGACTGCCGCATCTCGTCTTCGAGATTTACCGGAAAGATTTCTGAAGCGAACTGAGTCATTCGAGTGTCCTGGTACCCACGAGTGTCCTGATTCTTCGACGCGGTCGTTCCGAGCAAAACGCTGAGGCGCGAAGGCCACCGCCCTCGGCCCTGACTCGGCCCTTGGTCTCGACCGAGTCACCGCAACCCGGGCTTCAAGCCCGCCGATCGGCCGCCGGATAGGGGTTTCGGCAAACCGAGGCATGTTACCACAGAGAGTCCTCCGGCACGGGGTGCAAGCCACGCATCGCCGACTGCCCGTCAGTCGAACAGACGGGCGATCTTGTCGCGATCCGGACGATGGACGACACCGGCATCCGTGACCAGCGCGTCGACCAGGCCGGCCGGAGTGACGTCGAAGGCCGGGTTGTACACCGTCGCCCCCTCGGGCGACACCAGACGACCCGCCATTTCACGCACCTCTGAGCCCGGGCGCTGCTCGATCTCGATCACCCCGCCATCGACGCGATCACGATCGATGGTCGAACGGGGCGCGACCACCATGAACTTCACTCCGTGATATCGCGCCAGGACGGCCAGCGCGTAGGTGCCGATCTTGTTAGCTACATCGCCGTTCGCGGCGATGCGATCGGCGCCGACGACCACCCAGCTCACCTTGCCGGTGGCCAGTACGCTCGCCGCAGCACTGTCACAGATGAGCCGGTAAGGGATCGATTCCTGCTGCAACTCCCAGGCGGTCAACCGCGAACCCTGCAGCCAAGGACGCGTCTCGTCCACGTAAACCCCCTCCAGCCGACCGGACGCCCAGGCTTCACGGACCACGCCCAACGCCGTCCCCTGCCCCGCGGTCGCCAATGCACCGGTATTACAGTGCGTGAGCAGCCAGCCCGCCCGGCCACCCGACTCGATCAGACCGGCGCCCAGCCGGCTCATCGTCATGTTGGCCTCGAGGTCATGCGCCTCGATGGACCGCGCCTCGACCTGCAGACGACTCAGTCGCTCATCGTCGCCCAATGATCCGGCCGAGTGCAGACAAGCGACCATGCGGTTCAGCGCCCAGACCAGGTTGACCGCCGTGGGACGGGCCGCGGCCAAAATGCGGTAATCGGCATCCAGGTTCTCGACGGTAAGCGCTCGACCTCGCTCAAGCACGGAACGCGCCGCGAGCAGGTAACCATACGCTGCCGCGACGCCGATAGCCGGTGCACCACGCACCGCCATCTCGCGTATCACTTTCGCCACGCACGTTGCATCCGCACAACAGAGCCACTCGATCTGATGGGGCAACAACCGCTGATCGAGCACCTGCAGCGTGTAATCCTTGTATTTCATAGCTTTAATCAACAAAAACCCCCAAGGGAAAACGCCATGCTGCCGTGGTCCGGCGAACTCATCGGCAAAGGATTTAACCGAGCCTGTGCAATTCCGGCATCCGGGAACAGAATCATTCGCCGCTATTTTTGCACTTTGCCGGAATGGGCGGCTACTATTCCCGTGAGATTCGACCGTCGCCGGACCTGAATCGCGCTATTCCTAGCGACACCCGAAGTCATCTCTGACCTCAAAAGAAACAAGGAGATTTCACAGATGAAGAAAATGACCGTGATCGCTGCCTCCGTTGCAGCCACGTTTGCCTTCTCTGGCCAAGCCCTCGCGGGCGGCCAGGATCCGTACGTATACAACAGCAACGGCAACCCGGTAATGACCGGCCATGGCACCTGCCTGCTCAATGGGCACGGCGTCCTTAATGAGGACACCGCCATCGAAGCCTGCCACCCGGATATGGTCAAGAAGG
The DNA here is from genome assembly GCA_046261775.1 of Guyparkeria sp. Taxonomy (GTDB): domain Bacteria; phylum Pseudomonadota; class Gammaproteobacteria; order Halothiobacillales; family Halothiobacillaceae; genus Guyparkeria. The sequence continues at coordinate 6,722 of JBHEOB010000005.1, read as the reverse complement.
AAGAGGCCAAGCCGGCGCCGAAGCCGCTGGTCGAGCCGCCTCCGGCACCGGAAGCCAAGACCATCACGCTCGAGGCCGACACCTACTTCGATTTCGACAAGTCGAACCTCAAGCCGGAAGGCGAGGACACCCTCAACGCGCTGGTACGCGACATGGGTGACCTGAACGCCGTCGCCAACATCGAAGCCGTCGGTCACACCGACAGCATCGGTACCGACGAGTACAACCAAGGCCTGTCCGAGCGTCGCGCTGCGACCGTCAAGGACTACCTGGTCGACCAAGGCATCTCATCTGACAAGGTCGAGATGCAGGGCATGGGCGAATCCAACCCGATCGCCACCAACCAGACCCGTGAAGGTCGCGCTCAAAACCGTCGTGTCGAGATCACCGTACAGGGCACCGCCCAGTAAGGCCTTTCCCACATCGGATGTAATGAACACCGCCTTCGGGCGGTGTTTTTGTTTGCACCCACGTTATGCACGCACCGAACCGGATGAGAAGGCGCCCATAGAGGCTGGAATCATCATCCGCTCCATTCCAACTACACGAATAAAAAAGGAATCACCATGGAAGAAGCAGGTTTTTTCTCCCTGTATATGTTGCCGTGGATCATCAAGATCCTTATCGCCGTCGCAATTGCGGTGGGCGGCTACTTCATCGCCAAGGCCGCCAGCCCCTGGCTCGCGAAGTTGCTGGGGCGCGGCGGCCTGGACAGGATGCTGGTGGGCTTCATCGTCGCGATCGCCAACGCTGCCTTCCTGCTGTTCGTCGCCATAGCCGCCCTTTCCCAGCTGGGTCTGGACACGACCTCGCTGGTCGCCCTGGTCGCCGGTGCCGGCATCGCCATCGGCCTGGCACTGAAGGATTCCCTGGGCAACTTTGCCGCCGGCGTGATGGTGCTGATCTTCCGCCCGTTCAAGGCGGGTGACTTCATTATCGCCGGCGGAATAATGGGCACGGTAAACGAAATCGGCATCTTCCACACGCGCATGAACACGCCCGACAATGTCGAGCTGATCGTGCCGAACGGCCAGTTGTACGCCTCGGCGATCACCAACTACAGCGTCCGCGACACCCGTCGTCTGGATCTGTCTGTCGGCATCGATTACGACGATGACATCGCCAAGGCCAAGGAGCTGGTGATGCAGGTGTTCGAGAAGGACGAGCGCGTACTCAAGGACCCGGCACCGGCGGTACTGGTCGACCAGTTCGGCGCCTCGAGCGTCGATTTGCTGATCCGTCCGTGGATTCGCTCGGCCGACATGCCGCACATCAAGTCGGACCTGCAACAGCAGATCAAGGAATCCTTCGACGCCAATGGCATCACCATCCCATTCCCGCAGATGGTGATCACCTCTGGCGAGGAAGAGGCCGACGACAAGCTCACCAAGAGCTGAACTCGACACGCCCCCACCGGGGCGACCATCGATGCAACGCAAAAAGCCCGCCGAAACGGCGGGCTTTTCTCACGTAGGACAAATTTGGCGGAGAGGGAGGGATTCGAACCCTCGGACCCCGCGAGGGGGTCAACGGTTTTCGAGACCGCCCCGTTCGACCGCTCCGGCACCTCTCCAAACGGGAAGGACGCGACAGAAGCCGCACCCGTGCCCGACTCTTGACGCCGGGCCATACAAATACTGGCGGAGAGAGAGGGATTCGAACCCTCGGTACGGGGTTACCGTACACGCGCTTTCCAGGCGCGCTCCTTCGACCGCTCGGACACCTCTCCGTTCTTTCTCCCCGATCGTGCCGGACCGTTGTTCACGCCGCACCTCGGGAAGGGCGCAGATTCTAACCAAACCGATCGCCCGTGACAATGCCGTCCCGGCATGACGGTAAGATAATACCGGCCTGCTCCTGTTCGGAACGAGACACGAATGCTCCAAGGAACCGACACCATCCGCCCGCATCAACCCCCGCTCAAACGCCACCTGGCGGCCACCCGGCCCGCCTTTCTGCTGCTTGCGCTGGTCGCCGTCGGCATCGGGCTGGCGACATCACACACGACCGGACTGGCGCTCGACCCAGTTTGGGCCGCCCTCACCCTCCTCGGCGCGGTCGCCCTGCACGCGGCAGCCAACGTCCACAACGACTACGCCGACGACGTCAACGGCAGCGATGCGGCTAACCACGACCGCCAGTCGCCTTTTACCGGCGGGAGTCGAATGATCCAGGCCGGCGCAATGACCCGCCGGGAGACCCGGCAATTCGCCCGTTGGCTCTACGCAATGACCATTGCCATCGGCACAATCCTGCTGATCCCCGGTGGGTGGCCACTGCTGATCCTCGGCCTGGGCGGGCTGCTTATCGCCTGGGCCTATTCCGGGCCGCCGTTATCGCTGAACGCCAAGGGTGGCGGCGAGATCGCCGTGGGCATCGGATTCGGCATCCTGATACCGCTCGGCGCGGATATCGTCCAGCGAGGCGCATTCCACGCGATGCCGCTTGCCGCCGGCACCGGCTTCGCCCTGATCACAGCCAGCCTGCTGCTGATCAACCAGTTCCCCGACGTCAGGGCCGACCGTCTCGCCGGCAAACATCACTGGGTGGTCCGTCTGGGTCCTCGCCGCGCACGCCACGTCTTCCTGATCACGACCACCGCCGCCTACCTGACACCCATCATCCTCGTCGCCGCCGGCCTGCTGCCGGTTACCGCCCTGGCCGTCTTCGCCGCCCTGCCACTGTCTGCAATCGCCGCGCACGACCTCTGGCGACATTACGCAACGCCCGGACGTCTGCGCAGGGCCCTGGCATCCACGGTGGCCGCCACTCTGCTTCACGGCAGCCTGCTGATCGCGGGGCTTGTCTTCGCGGCCTAGCCCAAGGTTTGCCCGGATTCGCCCACGTTTGCCCGCGTTCACCTGGTTCACCCAGGCTCACCCGGGTTCGAGCACCACCATGGATTCAACGTGTGCCGTATGGGGGAACATGTCCATTACACCAGCGGCCAGCAGACGCCAGCCGTGGTCGTTGACCAGCCGGCCGACGTCCCGGGCAAGCGAGCCGGGATGACAGGAGACGTAGACCACCCGCAACGGCCTCATGCGCACAATAACGGGCATCATCGCCTCGGCACCCGCCCGAGGCGGGTCGAGCAGGATTCGATCGAACGATTCGCCCATCCAGCCGTGGCCGACGTCGGGCTCGAACAGGTTGCCGGTCACGTGACGGGTGTTGAGGATACCGTTGGCCCTGGCACTCGCCGCGCCACGCTCGACCATCGCCGGATCGGCCTCCACTGCCGTGACTGCGCCCTCCGGACCGACCCGCCGCGCCAGCGGCAGGCTGAAATTGCCCAGACCGGCAAACAGGTCGAGCGCCCGGTCGCCCGGCCGCACCGCCAGCCAGTCGAGCGCCTGGTGCACCATGCGCCGATTGATCTCCGCGTTGACCTGGGCGAAGTCGAGCGGCGAGAAGCGGATCTCGACATCAAATTCGTCCATACGGTAACTCGGGTAGACGTCTCGCGGCCCGTCGACGAGCGGCTCGAGGCTGTCCGGGCCGCCGGGCTGCAGGAAGATGGCGAAACCCTGCTCGTCGGCAAAGGCATCCAGTCGTGCCCGGTCGGCATCAGTGAGCGGCACCATATGACGAAAGGCGAGCGCGCAGTGCCCATCACCACAGCCCACCTCGATCTGGGGTAGGTCTCGCCGGGCATCCATCCCGGCAATCAGATCGGCAATTGCCGGCAGTTTCTCACCCACACGCGGATCGAGCACCGGACAGGTGCCGATGTCGGCGATCAGGGGTGAGCCGAGTTCACGAAACCCGACCAGTGCCCGCCCTTTCTTGCGCACGTAGCGCACGCCGAGACGCGCCATGCGGCGATAGCCCCAGGCGGGGCCGGCCAGCGGATCGAGCACCTGCTCGGGGGTCACGCGGCCGATCCGAGCGAGTTGATCCAGCAACGCCTGCTGCTTGTGGTGCACCTGCGCCCCGGGCGCAAGGTGCTGCATGGCGCAGCCGCCACAGTGATGGAAATGCGGACAGCCGGGCTCGATCCGCTCCGGGCTGGCCCGATCAACGGCCACCGCGTCGCCCAGGTCGAAATGCCGACGCTGGTCGCGGTAGACGAAACGCACCTCTTCGCCCGGCAGGGCGCGGCCGATGAAGGTCGCCTTGCCATTTACGTGAGCCACACCGCGGCCTTCGAGAGTCAGCGACTCGATCCGCGCGGCAAATTCGCCCCGCGGCAGCGGCTTGGCGTGCTTGTGTCTTCTTTTGCGATTGGGCTTGCGGGCCATCGATGGGTGACCGGGAAAAGAGAGTATGAAGCAAGCCTGCCCTGCCGAGCGGGGCGCGGCAGGACCGGCAAGGAGAGGACGGCAATGATCAGCCGGCCGGGAAAACCCCGGTGGACAGGTAGCGATCGCCGCGATCGCAGACGATGGTGACGATCACCGCGTTCTCCACCTCGGCGGAGACCTTCAGCGCCGCGGCCATCGCCCCACCGGCCGAGATGCCGGCCATGATGCCCTCCTCGCGCGCGAGACGACGCGTCATCTCCTCGGCCTCTTCCTGACCGACATCCAGGGTACGATCCACCCGGGCCGGCTCGAAGATGCGGGGCAGGTACTCCTGCGGCCAGCGACGAATACCGGGGATCTGCGCACCCTCGCCAGGCTGCACCCCGACGATCTCCACGTCGGGGTTCTGTTCCTTGAGATAATGCGAGGTGCCCATGATCGTGCCGGTGGTACCCATCGCGGAAACGAAGTGCGTCACACGCCCCTCGGTGGCCGCCCAGATCTCCGGGCCGGTGGTTAGGTAGTGCGCACGCGGGTTGTCCGGGTTGGCGAACTGGTCGAGCACCACGCCCTCACCCCGCGCGGCCATGGCCGCCGCCAGGTCGCGCGCGCCCTCCATGCCCTCCTCGCGGGAGACGAGCTTGAGCTCCGCCCCGTAGGCGGCCATCGACTGGCGCCGTTCGATCGACATGTGCTCGGGCATGATCAGGGTCAGGCGGATGCCCAGTGTCGCGGCCACCATCGCCAGCGCGATACCGGTATTGCCAGAGGTGGCCTCGACCAGCCGATCACCGGGCTTAATCTTGCCTCGCTCCATGGCGCGCGAGATCATCGAGTGGGCGGCGCGATCCTTGACCGATCCGGCCGGGTTGTTGCCTTCGAGCTTGCCGAGGATCACATTGCCGCGTGCCGCGCCCGTCGGGTCGAGGCGCTGGATTCGCGCCAGGGGCGTGTTGCCGATCAATTGATCAAGACGGTGACCTAACATACGCTTTGCCCGCTCGCTCCAGTTACCAAATTCATCCCGGGATGATACGGGGAAGGCGCTTTCCCTCGCCTCTCGAGTATGCCACAAAGGCCTCCGGTGAACGCTCCGATCCGAAGAACACAGACCAACGCACGAGCCAGCCGCACCGACCGCCCCGCCCCCCAGGTGGCGGTGCTGCCATGGGCGGTCCTCGCCCTGGTGGCACCCCCGCTCCTGCTCATCGTCGAGACGCTTATCTCCGGCGGATCCTTGGCCGCACCCACCCTCTGGACAATAACCGCCGGCTGGTCTGCCGCCTGGCTCGCGTTCACGGGCCTGTTCGCCGCCGCGGCTCGTCGGCGGCGCATTGCCGCGCCCGAACCAGCCATCCCACCTGCCGAAACGCCGCGACCGGATCGACGCGGGACGGCGACGAAGTACCAGCTCTCTGCCGCGCCGGTGCTTGAGCTGGTCAATCAGCAATGGGTCACCCCACTCGGGCACATCCGTTCGGCTGTCGACACGCTCGCCACGCTCGAACGCCAACTGAGCCGCTGCGCACCCCCGGCCGAAGATGGCAAACAGGAACCTGCCCGCTCGCTGCAACTGATGCGGCATGCCAGCCATCGCCTTCGCATCTCGATCGAGAACATCATCGACTATCACGAGATCAACGCCGGGCGCATGACGCGAACCGACGGCCGGGTAAACCTGCGCACCACGGGCGAGGACTTGGTAACCGACTGGCAGACCACCGCGCAACGGGACGGCGAGGTATTGCAGTTCATCGGCTACCAGGACCTGCCGCGCGAGATCGTGTTCGATCCGCAGATGTTGCGTCGCCTCCTCGACCGGCTGCTCAACGAAATCCTCGGCATCGCCCAACTGCGCGAGCCGGCCATCACCCTGGAGATCGAGGACGACGATGAGAACGACGGTGGCGACCGGTTCGGACGATTCCGCCTGACCGTCGACGGACAGGCCCGCGAAGGCTCGTACGATCGGGCACGACTGGCAGAACGACTCGAACAACCCCTGCCCGAAGAACTGGAGGGACTGCTGGTCGACGACCTGATCGACCTCTGGATCCTGCGCTGCATTTCCCACCACCTCGACTCGGCACTCGAGGTGGTCGAGACCGAACCCGGGCGCTTCGGCATGACCGCCACCTTCAGCGCCCCGATCCTGGTCGGCGAGCCCGACAGCAGCACAAGGCTGGCCGGCCAACTAGTGGCAGTGCTCTGCGCCTCGGCACAGCACCGCCGCGCCTGGCAGGGCAACCTCGCGGCCCTCGGGGCGGCCATCCAGGTCGAACCGGATTTCGGTCAACCGGTCGACCTCCTGTTCCTCGACGAGCGGATTGTCGAACAGAATCAGGATGACCCCGCCTTCGGCCAATGGATTTCGCTGGCCGGACGGGTCATCGGCCTGTCGAGCCAGCTCACGATCCGGGGCCGACCGTCGGCACCGTTGCACTGGGCCGACTTCACGCTGCCATTGTTCATTCG
>JBHEOB010000004.1:52600-55674 GCA_046261775.1 Guyparkeria sp. | reverse complement strand
CGGCTTCAAGCAGCTGTCGGATTACGAAGGTCGCTGGTTGGTGCTGTTCTCGCACCCGGCGGATTTCACCCCGGTCTGCACCACGGAGTTCACCGCCTTCGCCCGGGCCTTCGACGCCTTCCAGGAGCGCAACTGCGACCTGCTGGGACTGTCGATCGACAGCATCCACTCGCACCTGGCCTGGGTACAGAACATCAAGGAAAAGTTCGGTCAGTCGATCCCGTTCCCGATCATCGAGGACATCTCGATGCAGGTCTCCAACGCCTACGGCATGGTCCACCCGGGTGTCTCCGACACCTCGGCGGTCCGGGCGACGTTCATCATCGATCCGCAGGGCAACCTGCGCGCGATGCTGTACTACCCGAAGACCAACGGCCGTTCGATCGACGAGATCCTGCGCCTGGTCGATTCGCTGCAGACCTCGACCGAGCACGGCGTGGCGACGCCCGAGGGCTGGAAGCCGGGTGACAAGGTTATCGTGCCGCCGCCGAACACCGTCGAAGAGGCGGAAAAGCGCCTGAACGAAGGCTACGAGTGCACCGACTGGTACTTCTGCGAGAAGTCGCTCTAAGTCGGGTCAGCTCGCACCTTTCGATTAGCACTTTGATTCCCCGGATTCGTCCGGGGTTTTTGTGCATACCGTGAATCGCCTCTGGCGTCACGGCGAGCGTTCCTGCAGAAGCCGAGTGAAGTCCTGGATATCCATGGGTCGCGCATACAGGAATCCCTGCATGCGGTCGCAGCCATGCGCCTTGAGCCATTCGAGCTGACCCTCGGTCTCTACCCCCTCGGCCACCGTTCGAAGGTCCAGGGCCTGTCCCATGGAGAGAATGGCCTGGGCGATGCTTTCGTCATTGCGATCCTTGCCGCCCAGTCCATCGACGAAACTCTTGTCGATCTTCAATTCCGCCAACGGCAGGCGTTTGAGGTAACTCAGCGAGGAATAGCCGGTGCCGAAGTCATCCACGGCGAAGGGAATGTGGGCCTCCCGCAGTTTTTCGATATTGTCGATCACGACACTCGTGCGATCGACGAATGCCCCCTCCGTGATCTCGATCTGGATCTGGCTCGCCGCCACGCCGTGGTGGGCGAGTCGGCCGATCAGGTAATCGACCAGCCGATCGTCCCTCAAGCTGCGCACCGACAGGTTGATCGACACCGGCACGCCGGGAATGTCCTGATTCTCCCAGAGGGCGATCGCGGCCAGGGTCCGTTCGATCACGTAGCGATCGATCTCGAGTATCAGCCCACTGTGCTCGGCAACCGGGATAAACTCCGCCGGCGAGACCGTGCCCTGTGTCGGATCACGCCATCGCAGCAACACCTCCGCTCCGCCGATGGGCACCCCCTCAGCAAGGTCGAACTGCGGCTGGAGCACGAGCTGCAATGCCTCGGTCTGCAGGGCATGCCGTAGCCCCGACTCCATCCGTGAATACTTGATCAGCTGGGCCTGGAGTTCCGCTCGGAAAAGCTCGAACCGATTGCGGCCATTGTGCTTGGCTCGATACAACGCCAGATCGGCGGCCTTGATCAGGGTCGTGCGGTCCATTCCGTCGTCGGGATAGAAGGACACGCCGATACTCACGCTGATGAAATGGCGCTGACCACCGAGGGTAATCGGCTGGCGACAGGCCTCGACAAGGCGCGCCGCGGTCTGTTCGGCACCCACGACGGTCGTGTCCGGGAGAATGATCATGAATTCATCGCCGCCCTGCCGCGACAACGTGTCGGAATCGCGCAGGGTGGCTTTCAACTGCTCGGCCACCTCGACCAGCAATTCATCGCCCACGTCGTGACCGAAGGTATCGTTGACCGTCTTGAAGTCATCCAGGTCGAGAAAAATGACGGCAATCCGCTGTTCATGCCGTTGGGCCGACGCCATGGCGACATCAAGCCGGTCATAGACCAGCGAGCGGTTTGGCAATCCGGTCAACTCATCGTGTGTCGCCAGGTATTGAGCCTGCTTCTGCAATTCCTTGAGCGTCGTAATGTCCGAAAAAACCGCCACGTAGTAGCTGCCGTCGTCCCCCTCGATCCGATTAATCGTCAGCAACTCGGTGTACAACTCGCCGTTCTTGCGGCGATCTACAAGCTCACCCCGCCAGAAGCCTTCCCGCTGAATGGTTTCCCATAGTTCCTCGTACACGACGCTCGGGTTCTCCCCGGACCGAAGCAGATCCCCCACGCGCGACCCGATGGCCTCCTCGGCCGAATAGCCCGTGATTCGGGTGAATGCCTGGTTGACGGAGGTGATCACGGTGTCTGCATCCGTCGTCAAAATCCCCTCACCGGCTTGCTCCAGCACCTGGGCGGACACGCGCAGTTTCGCCTCGGCCCGCTTTCTCGCGGTCACGTCCTCCGCCTCGATCAACAACCGTTCCGGTGCACCGTTATTGTCCAGCAACAACTGGTGAGTGGCTTGATGGATCCGGCGGGTGTGTCCGTCATCGAACTCGTGCTCGACCACCTTCGCCTTACCGCCACGCATCACCTCCAGATCGGTCGTCCACATGCTGCCGGCCAGCGGCTGTGGGAACAACTCGTAGTCAGTCCGCCCCAGCGTCTCCTCCAGGCTCAGGTCGAACCCCTTGAGGAAGGCTGGGTTGGCGAACTGGTAACGACCGTCCAGCCCCTTGCTGCTGATCAGCAGCGTGCTGTTGCTCAGCAGGGCATCGAGGTGTGCCCGGGATGCCGCCAGTTCACTGCGAGCACGATGAAGTTCGGTAACGTCGACCAGGGAGAAGACGAATGACTCGATGCCACCTTCCTCGTTACAGCCCGGCGTCACCATCTGCTGCCAGTCACCACCCCGCAGCCGAATGATCTGCTTGTAGGACCTGACCTCGGCACGAGCCTGGTCGAGATTCGCCTGCAAACCGTCCAGGCCGGCGGGCAGGGATAGTCCGGCGACGGGCTGGCCGATGGACACCGACCGCAAGCCGAAGAATTCCTTTGCTGCCCGGTTGAAGCGCTGAAGGCATCCGTCGGGATCGAACACGAGAACAGGAAACTCCATCGCGTCATACAAGTGGCGATACTCGTCGGTCAGCGACTGCAACTGATCGGTCTTGGCA
>JBHEOB010000004.1:0-52590 GCA_046261775.1 Guyparkeria sp. | reverse complement strand
AGCTCGTCGTTGAGCACGTTGAGCTGCTCGTTCGATGCCTGCAGTTCCTCGTTGGCCGCGTGCAGTTCCTCGTTGGTCGCCTGGAACTCCTCGTTGGAGGCCTGCGCCTCTTCGGTGAGTGACTGCAGCTCGTCGTTGCTCCTGGCCAGCTCCTCCATCAACGACTGTACGGCCTCATCGCCAGCGGTGGGATTCTCCTCCGTCCTTGCCTCGGCATCCGGTAGATCGGGGGACTCGCATGCCGCCTGCAACCGTTCAATGCTCACCAGAATGCCGTTGGCGTCGCGGTCGGCCACCGGATGCAGCGAAAGCCGCCAACGCTGGCCGGCATATTGGCGTTCAGCTCCGGACAGGGGGCCCGACGCTTGCTGCATGCGATGAAGCAAGGAGACCAGCTCGTTACGAAACGGTTGGGCGATCACCTCGGTGATCTGGTGGACCACCTTGCCCCGCGGGAAATGAAAGAAGCGCTCGACCTCGCCGGCCGTGTGCCGGATATCGCCGTTCGGCTCGCACAGCACCACCGTCGCGCTCAACTGCGACACCACGGCTTCGAGCAGCTTCTCCGTGTCAGCTTTGCGGCGAACCGGGCTGCATTTCGGCAAGGATGCAAGGGGACTCGGAGCCAGCCGGGCCGACGTGCCGGCTCGCACTCGGAAAAGACGCTCCGGCGCATCAATGGCCACGAACAGGGAGTCGGTGGTCGCCGGCGTCTCGGACTGGCCGAGAAAAAGAACCCCTTCATCGGCTAGCGCAAAGTGAAACCGCTTGAGGATGCGAGATTGCAACTGGCTATTGAAATAGATCAGGACATTGCGGCAGGCGATCAGGTCCAAGCGCGGAAAGGGCGGGTCGCTGCTGAGGTTGTGCTCGGCAAACACGAGCATGCTGCGCAGGCGCTCGGTCACTCGGTAGGCATGATCGAGGCGCTCGAAATGCCGAGTCACGCGCCCCGGCGGCAGCATCGCCAAGGCCTCGGCGGGATAGGTGCCTCGCCGCGCGGTGGTCAGGGCCTCGCTGTCGATGTCCGTGGCGAATATCTGGACCGGGAGGCGATGCGCTACCTGGTCGAAGGCCTCGTCGAACAGGATGGCAACGGAATACGCCTCTTCTCCTGTCGCACAGCCAGCTACCCACACGCGAATCTCGCGATCGGCCTCGCTTGCCTCCTGGACAATCTGCTCGACCTCCTTTGTCAGGGCTTCAAACGCCTGCGGATCGCGAAAGAACGAGGTCACCGAGACCAGTATTTCCTTGGCCAGGGCATCCAGTTCCTCGGGATGTTGCTCGACATAATCCAGGTAGGCATCGACGTCCGCGCAGCCCGTGGCCACCAGGCGCCGCTGTAAGCGGCGAAACAGGGTGCCTTTCTTGTAGTCGGAAAAATCGGTCCCCCGCTGCTCTTCGAGCCGCGCGAGCAAGCGGTCGGTCGCGTCAACTTCCGTCGACTGCCCCTGCCGATCCAGTTGGGCCAGTTCGTCGATCTTCTCCGCGATTTCCGCTGGCGCCAGTGTGAAGTTGGCAGCCCCGGCGTCGATGGCCGATTGCGGCATCGACTGGTACTCGGCCGTCGACGGCTCTTGAGCGAGCGTGATCCCGCCGCCGCCCTGGATCGCACGCAAGCCCGCTGTTCCATCCGACCCATTGCCCGACAGCACGACCCCGATCGCGTCCTCGCCGAGGTCCGCGGCGAGCGAGACGAAAAACTCGTTGATGGATGGGCGAGGCCCGATTTCCGGTGCCGGACGGCGAACACGAAACCGGCCGCCCCTGATGGCGGCCTCGGTATTTGGCGGGACAACGTAGACGGTACCGGCAGCAGCGCGCACGCCGTCACGCATTTCCACGACCGGCAGTCGTGTCTTGCGCCCGAGGAGGTCGGTCATCATGCTCTTGTGGGAGGGGGCGGTGTGCTGCAGCACGACAAAGGCGAAGGGGAGGGTGGGGTCCAACTCCGCGAGCAGCGCCTCCATGGCATGCAGGCCGCCGGCCGATGCGCCAATACCCACCACGGGCACAAAATCCTTTTCACCCGCTGAAGACTCTCTCATGACGGACTCCTGCCACTCAATCCTGTTCGATTTCGAGATTACCATACCGTTCTGAACATCGATCTGAACGGGCTTGCGGCCGGTATTCGCAACAGGCTAAGGAGCCAATCGTAAGCGTCTGGGGGGCTTTGTGACTGGTCGGCCTGCGGCAGTGGGCAGGCGTATTTCCGGTCTAATCATCCTTGCCGTGCTTGCGGGCAATCTCGGCGTCGAGGAGAGCATCGATGTCGTCCAAGTCGAATTCCTGGTCCTTGTCATCCGACTGATCCTTGCTTTTGCCCTCGGGGATCTCGACGTCGTCGAGATCGATCACGCCGTTATCGGCATCGTCCGGCTGATCTTCCCGACGTTTCTGGGAGTCTTGCGCTTGCTCCGCCTCTTCCTGTGCGGGAGCCTCGTCTGCCGGCTCGAGCGGCGGCCCTTCCTCCGCGGGCTGGCTACTGGCCGGCTCGCCACCGGCCGCCCGGTCTTCCTTCTCGGCGTCGGCTCGATCGCCGTCATCACTTCGAGTTTCCGTTTCGTCGGCGTCGGCCTGATTCGTGTTGTTCGGTTGATCGCCGTTCGAGGTTGTTTCGTCGGGCTGTTCGGCTTTCCCTGCCACCTCTGCCGCCTTATTGGTGACTTCATTGGCGACTTTATCGGTGATGTCCGATGTCGCCTCGTGGGCCTTGGCCGCCGAATCGATCAATTGGTCGATGTCATCGGTGTCGGCAGGGGCACTTTCCTCGTCATCGGGGGCTGGCGCCGAAGCTGTCTTTTCGTCTGGCACATCCGCTGCACCCTCGCTGCTTGCCTCGGCCGGGTCGGTCACGCCCTCGGCTCGCTTGGTGGCATCGGGAGTGGGATCGGGCGTCGTTGACGAGACGGTGTCGTCCTCCCGAGTGGATTCGGGCTCGCCGTCGTCGGTCGGTTCCGTCTCGGGCCTGGGTTCAGATGGCGCCTGCTCGGGGGCCTCGCTGGCCGTATGGTCGGCCTGGCTGCTGTCCGCTCCGGTTTGTTCGGCCATGGCGGCGGCCATTTCCTCCTCGGGGGACAGGTTGGAGGCGGGCTCGGCAGCCGGGCGCTCTTCCTGGGTATCCTGCGGCGCTTCCTCGCTGGCGCTATTGTCGCCGGCAGCGGCGGGGGTGGCGATGAGGTCCTCGCTGAACACTTCGTCGGCCCGGCGTTTGGCTGTTTCGCAGTCGGCACCAGCCTCCATCTCGTCGATCAACACGATGGCCTTGAGAACCGTGGCGACATGCGGCTCCTGGGTGTAATCGAATTTGCGTCCGTATTCACGGACCATGACGTTGATGGTCTCGAGGCTGTCGGCGAGTTGCTTGCCTTGCCGGTCGCGTTGCTCGCGCAATTCCTCGACGCTGGTTTCGAGCTCGGAGATTCTGGGGTCGTCGCCGTCCTCCTGCTCGGCCTGTGTCCGTGCAATCGTCAGCAGCTGTTCGAGGTCGGCCTGGCGGACCTGCAGAAAACGCCGGGCGACCGCTGCCAGTTCGTATCGCTTGGGTTCCAGCCATGGCTCTACCATGGCCTCGACCGCATCCAGACTGCGCTCGGCGTAGGTCTCACGCTGTTCGTCGTCAAGCTCGAGCTCGGGCCAGACTCGCTGGACCTGCCGGTCGAACATTTCCTCGGAGGCCCGGACGATCGGGTCGCGGTCGTCCAGCAAGCGTTCGGCCGCCCCGGTGTGCCGACGCTGTCCCCGCCAGACCAGGACGGCGAGCACAAGGGAGATGACGATGAAACCGGCCAGCAATTCGGTGGCGATGATGGCCCAGTCTGAACTCAGGAAATAATCGAGCATGTGTCGGTGTTCCGTGATGTGTCGATTCGGGTGATGGTCGGCGGGTTCAGTTCCGCGCAGCCTCGATCAGCTGACGACGCTGCCGCCGGGCAATCAGGCGCCATGCAAGGCCGAGCAGGGCGATCAGCGCGAGGGCACCTAGGCCAAGCAGGGTGGCGACGATCGGGTTGCCATCCGCTTCGTCATTTGCGGGCTCGTCTGCCTGGTCGTCCGGTTCCGGTTCGTCGGGGCCTGCGGCCCTCGTTGGCACGGGTGGCGGAATCGGCTGGTCGAGCGGCAGGCGTATCTCGCGGCCATCGTTGCTCTTCCCGCTGATGCTACCGGTTACCCGGCAGTCGCTGCCATCGACCCGGGGCAGCTCGATGCGGTGGGTCGCCTGGTCCAGCGATGCCTCGATAGCGGTCGATTCGCCCGTATCGCATTCGATGCGGGCCTTGAGCCGCGAGGTGCTCGGATCGAGGAAGGCGACATCCTGTTCGATGATCAGCCGGGCGGCCGGAGCGTCTCTCTCATCGGCGTCTTCCCGGCCGCCGTCTTCGCGCGCCGCGAGTTGCGGGCGGACCACGCGGGTCGCGAACGGCAGGGTGCGAGCCAGCGCGATTTTCTTGCGGATGACGCGTTCGAAGGTCGGCCCGCTCGCGCGGCCCTCGAGCGTGTAGATCCCCGATTCGCCCTCGAGTTGAACGCGGAAATCGTAGCGGCTGTCTCCGCCGAGCACATCAGGATCGGCGCCGATGTCGTTGAGTTCGAACGATTCGATCCGTTTGTCCTGCGGGTCGTTGACGTCGATCTGTGCCTGTAGGTCGTTGGTCAGGCGCGGTTCGACGATCGGTTCGCCGCGATTGGTCAGTTGCAGACCGCCATCGATCATTTCGCCGGGAAAGACCCGGCTGGGCAGGCCGGGCATTGCCAGCTTGAGATCGGTGATCACCAGGGCGCGGTTGTCGGGGTCTTCGGCGGCGAGTATGCGCCAACTCCCGGCCGGTGGGTCGCTGATGGTGATCAGGTCGCGTCCGGCGCTGTCGTCCCAGCGCCAGTCGGACAGGGCGCTGGCAGTCTGGCGGTCGATTTCGCCGCCGTCGGGGATCTGGATGCGGGTGGGCTCGGCATCGGCCTCGCGAAAGACCACCAGGGTGAGTTCGCTGATGCTCCCGTCGACACGGAACCGGTTTTCCACCAGCGGCACGCCGGTCCGCGGCGCGGTGGCCTCGAACAGCGCCAGAAAGACGCGCTGAAGGTCTTCGTTGCTGCGCGCACTCAATGCCAGACCGCCAGTGCGCTCGGCGATTTCCGTGAGGATCGATTCGTCGGCCGCAGCGGAGAGCGCCACGGTGTGTACCTGCACCTGGGCATCGATCAGCTTCGGGATCACTTCCTCGCGCAATCGAGTCGTGGCCCGCTCGTTGACTGCCTCGTCGGGCGAGATGTCGACCTTGCCATCCGAGAGCAGGATGATGTTGCGTTCGGTTTTCTCGCCCCAGCCGCGATTGACGGCCTCCAGCGCGGCGGGGATGTCGGTGAACGGCTCGTCCGAGCGGATGCGGGCCGCTGCGGCGCGCATCGCCTTCTTGGTCTCACTCGTGGCCCGAGACGCAGGCAACACTTCACTGATGCGATTGCCGAACAGGTCGACCCGAACGCGGCTCTCCTCGGGCACCAGGTCGCCGAGCAGTCGCAGGGCGGGCTCGCGCAGGTTCTCGGGATCGGTCTTCTTCATGCTGCCAGAGACGTCGATCAACACGTGCAACTCGGGATCGGTCGCGGCGTCGACCGTCTGGCTGAAGGCCAGAGGTGCCAGCAAGAGTCCCGACAGCATGCAGAGCCCAATCCGCAGGGAGCCCTTCATGGGCGCCTTCAGGGGCCTGGGTGCTTGGTCCTGCGCCCTAGCAGGGGTTCGGGGATGATCGCGCGCGCTCACTCGGGTGACGACGGCACGGAGAGCCAGGGAGGCGCCTTGCGTGACTGCTCGGATCAGGCTGTGGGACACCCGAGGGGACCGAGTGTCATCGGTTGTGGAGCGTGGGGCATCAAGTCGCGGCACAGTGCTGGTATCCTTGTGAGCATATGCGGTCACTATTGCGGGGCGGTCGACACGAATAGCCGGGATCCCGGTTTCCCCCGTCGACGTCGTCGGGGATTCGCGCCGACCGTGTCTTGCCGGATAGTGCCGCTTCATTTCGTTTGCAACAACACAAAGTCTCGGAATCTATGGCTCAGTACATCTTTACCATGAACGGCGTGGGCAAGGTCGTCCCGCCCAAGAAGCACATCCTCAAGGACATCAACCTTAACTTTTTCCCTGGCGCCAAGATCGGCGTGCTTGGCTATAACGGCGCGGGCAAGTCGACCCTTTTGCGCATCATGGCCGGTGTCGACACCGACATCATCGGCGAGGCGCGCCCGCAACCGGGTACCCGGATCGGTTACCTCAAGCAGGAGCCAGACCTCGACGCGGAAAAGGACGTGCGTGGCAACGTCATGGATGGTGTCGGCGAGATGGCCGGATTACTTGAGCGTTTCAATGCCGTCTCCGAGCAGTTTGCCGATCCGGACGCCGATTTCGAGGCGTTGATGGAAGAGCAGGGCAAACTGCAGGACCAGATCGAAGCCGGTGGCGGCTGGGACCTCGACCGCAAGCTCGAGGTCGCCGCCGACGCGCTGCGCCTGCCGCCCTGGGAGGCCGACGTCACATTGCTCTCAGGTGGCGAGCGCCGTCGGGTAGCCCTGTGCCGGCTGCTGCTGTCGGATCCCGACATGCTGATCCTCGACGAGCCGACCAACCACCTCGACGCCGAATCGGTGGCCTGGCTGGAGCGCTTCCTGCAGGAATTCTCCGGCACGGTGGTGGCGGTCACTCACGATCGCTACTTCCTCGACAACGTCGCTGGCTGGATCCTCGAGCTTGATCGCGGACAGGGGATTCCCTTCGAAGGCAACTACTCGCAGTGGTTGGAGGCGAAGGAAAAGCGCCTCGAGCAGGAAGAGAAGACCGAGTCTGCCCACCAGAAGGCGATGAAGCAGGAGCTCGAGTGGGTGCGCCAGAATCCCAAGGGACGACAGACCAAGTCCAAGGCCCGCATGAAGCGTTTCGAGGAGCTCCAGTCCGAGGAGTACCAGAAGCGTTCGGAGACTAACGAGATCTACATCCCGCCCGGCCCGCGTCTGGGCGACAAGGTGATCGAGGCCGAGGGCCTGACCAAGCGCTTTGGCGATCGCGAGTTGTACCAGGGGCTGGATTTTTCCGTGCCCAAGGGTGGCATCGTGGGCATCATCGGCCCGAACGGCGTGGGCAAGTCGACGCTGTTCCGCATGCTGATCGGCGAGGAAAAGCCCGACGGTGGCAATATCGAGATCGGCGAGAGCGTCGAGATGGCCTACGTCGGCCAGTCGCGTGACGACATGGAAGACACCAAGACGGTCTGGCAGGAAATATCGGACGGCTACGACCACATCACCGTGGGCAAGTTCGAGATGCCCTCGCGTGCCTACCTGGGGCGCTTCAACTTCAAGGGCCAGGACCAGCAGAAGTTTATGAAGGACCTGTCGGGTGGTGAGCGCAACCGCGTGCACCTGGCCAAGCTGCTCAAGTCCGGCGGTAACGTGCTGCTGCTCGACGAGCCCACCAACGACCTGGACGTCGAGACCCTGCGCGCGCTGGAAACGGCGTTGCTGGACTTCCCCGGTTCGGTGCTGGTGATCTCGCACGACCGTTGGTTCCTCGACCGGATCGCCACGCACATCCTCGCCTTCGAGGATGATGGCTCGGTGATGTTCTTCGAGGGTAACTTCCAGGAGTACGAGGCCGACCGCAGGAAGCGGCTCGGTGACGCGGCTGACCAGCCCAAGCGCGTGAAGCACACTCGCCTGGCAGGCTGACCTTTTTGAACCGTGGCGCCGTTGGATGGCGCCCGTGATGTCTCGGGGAGAACAAGCGTGGCCAATCCGGCACTTGAACAGGCGATCATCAACAAGATCCGAGAAAAGGGCATCTCGTTGCCGGTGCTGCCCGACGTGGCCATGCGGGCCCGTCGGATCATCGACGACCCCAACAGTTCGGCGGGTGACCTGGTCGAGGTGATTTCGCAGGATCCGGCGATTGCCGCCCGGCTGATCCAGGTGGCGAACAGCCCGCTATATCGTGGTGCACAGCACATCGATAACCTCAACCAGATTGTCTCGCGTCTGGGGATGCGTACGGTCAGCCAACTGATCGTCTCACTGTCGGCCAAGCAGTTGTTCACGGCCAAGACGGCGATGATCAAGCGCATCATGCGTGATCACTGGGCCTTTTCCACGCAGGTCGCGGCACTGTCGAATCACATCGCCCGTCGTCACACCAAACTGGATGCCGACCAGGCGCTGCTTGCCGGCCTGTTGCACAGCGTCGGCGGCATCCCGGTGATCGTGGTGGCCGAGGATATCCCCAAGCTGCAGGATGCACCGGCCGTGCTCAACGAGCTGGTCGAGAGCCTGCAGTCGCGCCTGGGCGGCAATATCGTCAAGGCCTGGGATTTCCCCGACATGTTCGCCGAGGTGGTCGAGCACTGCGGTGACCTCGGCTACCAGCATGGTGGTGATCCGAATTACAGCGACGTGGTCATCTGCGCCATCGCCCAGGCGCGCGGCATCAGCCGCACGCCCGACGATCGTCCGATCATGGCCGCCGAAAAGCTTGGCGTGGACCTCGAGTCGAGCATGATCGACGACGAACTCGACGAGGCGATTCGCGCGCTGGGCGGTTAGGGATCGTCTGGAACCGCGATACTGTGGACCCCGGTCTTGGTGGAGATCGGGGTTTCTTTTTCTTGATCGGATCGTTTGACGGGGTGTTTGCCATGCGTTTTCCATTTTTGGCTGCCGTGCTGGGCGTGACCTTGGTGGCTGCCGGCTGCGCGACGAACCCGGTCACCGGGCGCAGCCAGTTGATGATCATGCCCGAAGGGCAGGCCAACCAGATGGCCTATCAGGCCTATTCCAAGATGGCGCAGGAAAGGCCGACCCTGGCGACCTCGCATCCGGCCAGTCAGCGGGTGCAGCGCATTACCTTCCGCATCGTCCCGCAGGCAGTGCGTATCTATCCCCAGGCAGCCGGATGGCAGTGGGAGAGCCGCGTCTTCCGCGACGACAGCATCAATGCCTTCGCGATGGCTGGCGGCAAGGTAGGCATCAACACCGGCATGCTCGACAAGCTCCAGCCAACGGATGACGAGCTGGCGCAGGTGATTGCTCACGAGGTCGCGCACGCGCTGTCAGGGCATACGCGCGAAAAGATGTCGATGGCGATGACCCAGCAGATGGGGTTGTCGGTGGCCTCGGCGCTAGGCGGACTGGATGCCCAGACGGCGGCAATGGCACAACAGGTGGCCACCGTGGCCATCCACCTGCCGTTCAGTCGTCGCATGGAACTCGAGGCCGACGAGATAGGCCTGTTGTTGGCCGCCAGGGCCGGTTACCACCCAAACGCGGCCGTCAGCCTGTGGCGCAAGATGCAGGCAAAGGGTGGTGGTGGCGGTCCGGAATGGCTCAGCACCCACCCGGACAGCGGCAACCGTATCCAGGCGCTCGAACGTGCCATTCCCGCCGTGATGCCCGATTATCGGCGCGCTACCGGGAACTGAACCGGCGAAAATCCTGGTTCAACGATTGTCCAGCAGCGTCAGCGGTACGCTGTCGGCCGGTTCAGGCGTGGTGATCGCCTCGGCCGTTTGCGCGAGAAACACCTTGCGGGGATGGAAGGGTTTGAGTCGCTGCACGCTCAGAGTCTGCAACTGCCGGTGCACGACCAGCTGCGCCCAGGCGGGGCTCGACGGCGCGCTGAGACCGTTTCCCGTCGCCATCTCGGCCATATTGGCCATCTGGCGGCCGAGTGGGTAGGGCGTGACCAGGCAGCTGCCGCCGGTTTCGGCGGCCAGTTTGAGTCGTCGACGCAGGGCGAAACCCAGCGGGGGCAGCCAGGCGAGGATTAGTGAGCAGACACCGGACTGGAGCACTTCCTCGGTCGCCCAACCCAGTTCCCGCAGGTTGCGCGGCTGGACGACGAGCAGGTCATCGAGACGGACCCCTTCGCGTTGCCAGCGCTCGGCGCAGGGAAGGGCTGGCGGGTTGATAAGGGCCACGCCTCCCGTTCGGCTCTGTCGGCGCAGCCAAGGCATCAACAGGGCAGTCGTGCCATGGCCCAACGAGGACTGGAACCAGTCTCGATACAAGTCCAGTGGTGTCGTGTCGAGTCGGTCACAGGGGCGGGACCAGGCCCCGGCCGGGGGGAGGCCGGCATAGAGTTCCACCAGCCCTTCGCTGGGCCAGCCGCCACCCAGCAACTCGTCAAGCGCCGACCAGCCGCTGGGGCAGGGCGCGCTGGCCGACTCGGGCGGGCGAGTCTGTCGGCCACGCCAGATGTCGTGACGGGTCAGCAACTCGGCAACGTCGTTTCCCCCGATGGCGCGTTCTCCCATGATGTACTGCCCTCCCGGGATAGGTTCACTGTGCCGCCGGTTGTCCCCGTCAGTCGAAGGTCCGCAGCACGCCGACCACGCGTCCCTCGACGATCAGCTCCTCGCGTCGCAGGTCGACCTCGATCGACGTCATCTCGGTGTTCTCCGGGATCAACCAGACCTTCGCCCCGCGTCGCCGATAGCGCTTGACCGTCACCTCGTCGGCCAGGCGGGCCACCACGATCTGGCCATTGCTGACCTCCTCGGTGCGATGCACCGCGAGCAGATCGCCATCCATGATTCCCGCATCGCGCATGCTCATGCCGCGCACGCGCAGCAGGTAATCGGCGCGAGGGCGAAACAGGCTCGGGTTGACCGGTACCTGGGATTCGACGTGTTCGGTTGCCAGGATCGGACTGCCGGCGGCGATCCGGCCGATCACGGCCAGCTCGTCTCGGTGGCTGTCATCCGGCAGGCGTATGCCCCGGGAACGGCCGCCCAGCAGCTCGATGGCGCCTTTCTTCGCCAACGCCTTGAGGTGGCTTTCCGCGGCGTTGGGCGAGCGGAAGCCAAGAGCGGCATTGATCTCCGCCCGGGTCGGGGGCATACCGGTTTCGTGGATGGTGTCGCGGATGAACGCCAGGATCTCGGCCTGGCGGGGCGTGAGCGGTCTTGGTGGAGTCGATTCGTTCATGGCATGGGCATGGCAGGTGTGTGCGACAAAGTATACTGTAAAAAAGAACAGTATCCATGCCCGGAGTCCACCATGACCACCGAATCGACAACCCGATCCTCGCCACCGACGTCTTACTGGCTGGCATTGCGTTTCCCGGAGGCCTGGTTCGAAGGCCGCTGCCCCGAGCCGGAGCGGCATCATCGCCCGCCCGCCGTGCTCCTGAGCGGGCGCAGCGTCCGGGTGGCGGCGATCAACCGCGAGGCGGCGTCGCTGGGTATCGAGGTCGGTCAGAGCCTGGCAGCCGCGCGGTCGCGTCATCGCGTACATGCCTTGCCGGATGCGGTGCCGCTACGCTGCCTGACGGTCGATCACCGCGCCGTGGAGGAATGGCTGGCCGAATGGGGCGAGTGGGCGTTGATGTATACCTCGCGCGTCAGTCGTCCGCCGCCGGTAGGCCCGGACGGCGAGATCGGTCCGGGTCTGTTGCTGGAGATCGGCGGGAGTGCAGCGCTGTTCGGCGGCCTCGAGGCGCTGGTCACCCGGATACTCGAGGCACTGCAACCATGGCATCTGGTGGTGCGGGCCGCGGGCGCGCCGCATCCCCGTGTCGCCTGGGCATTGGCGGGCGCGGTGGGTGACGCGGAGCCATGGCTGTGCCATGCCCGGCAGCAGCTGTCTGCCGTCAGCCAACTGCCCCTGGCTCTGGTCGATTGGCCGGCCACGTGGATCGAGCGCTTCGCCGAACTGGGATTGCGGCGGTTGGGCGAGGTGCGACGTCTGCCGCGTGACGGTCTGGGCATGCGTACCGATCCATTGTTGCTGGCCGATCTGGATCGCCTGTTCGCCGAACGTGACTGGCCGCTGGCCGATCTGGTGCCGCCGGCACGCTACGCCCGGGAGATCAGCCTCTGGGATTCGGCCAGCCAGGTCGATCGTCTGTTGCTGCTTGCCCGTGGCCCGTTGGTGGGGCTGGGCGAATTCCTGCATCGCCGCCAATTGGCGATAGCGGACTTCGTGGTGTGGCTTTGCCACGAGAAGCAGCCGGCAACCCGGATGGAGGTGGCCACCGCCGAGCCCGGTCGGGATGAGCGCCTCTGGCAGGCACAGTTGCGCCTGCGGCTGGAATCGGCCGGGGAGCTGGCGCCGGTGACCCGGCTGCGGGTGGAGGCCGAGCGTTTTGTCACCCCGCCAAGGGGGCAGGGCAGCCTGTTTGCCGATAGCCAGCAGCGCGGGCGTGATGAGCGGGCCCTGCTGCAGCGTCTACAGGCCCGGCTGGGCAGCCAGGCCGTCAGCCGGTTGCAGGATGCGCCGGGCTTAGTACCCATGCGCCGTTCCCGCTTGCAGCCTCTGGGTGTGTGCCGGGAAGGCGCCTCCTTCCCCGGATCATCCGATACCACCCCGAGTGCGTCGACATCGGGGGCCCCGGCGTCGGCAAGGCCGATGGCGTTCCGGCCACTGTGGTGGCTCGAGACGCCGCGACGACCCGGCGCCCCCGTGCATCGGCACGGGGAGGCCGAGCGGATCGAGACCGGCTGGTGGACGACCGCCGAGGAAGCGGCCGACTACTGTGCCGGTGAGCTGGTCGGTGGACGCGCTGTCTGCCTGCGCCGAGAAGGCGCCGGAGGCGATTGGCAGGTGATCGGCCTGGATGATTGATCGGCTACCGATGTCCGTGGCTTGCGCCTCGCGGTCGAGCCGGGAGCAGCCCCTTCCAACGCCACCAGACCGACGCGGCTACAAGCAATCCACTGCCGCCGAAGAGCAGGAAGAAGGTCGGCAGGTCGATGCCGAGCACCGCGAACAGGGCAATGGCCAGCAAGCTGCTGGCCACCATCGCCAGTGCATTTTGCACGTTGAGCGCGGCGATCAGGCGGGCGCGCTGGGACGGTCGCGAGGCTCGCTGCAGGTGGCTGTAGAGGGGTACCACCAGCGTGCCTGCCAACACGCCGGTAAACGCGACATCCACACCGATGCGCCAAAGCGACGGGGTTACGGCCGAGGCGACGAAATACCAGTCGATCGCGACCAGCGCGACCCCAAGGGCAGCGAAGGGGGCCAGCACCCGCGGCGGCCGCCGACCGCCCAGGTAGCCCACCAGCAGGCCGCCGGCGCCTATGCTCAGAGCGAACAGGGCCAGTAGCCCCGTAGCGCCGTCGGCCGGCAAGCCGAGTACATCCTCGGCAAAGCGAGGAAACTGGGTGAGATACCCCGCGCCAACGAACCAGAACCAACTGATCAGCCACATCGACTGGCGCAGGCTGCTTGGCTGGCGTTGCAGTAGCCGCCAAGTCGTCAGCCAGCTTTCCAGTGGCCCGGCGGGGTCCGGGACCCGCCCTGGTGGTGGAGCGGCGGGAATGAGGCGCGAGGCGACGACCCCTGCCACGGCGACGGCGATCACCAGCATTCCCGCGATCAGCGTGGCACGCTCACCGGTGGCCGCGAGCAGACCGCCGGTGAGTGTGCCCAGGAGAATGGCGGCGAACGTGCTCGCGGTAACCCAGCCGTTCGCGCGCATCAGCATGTCTGCCGGCAGGTGACGAGGCACGATCGCGTACTTGAGCGGACCGAACCAGGCCGACTGCGTTCCCATCAGAAAGACCAGGGTCATCAGCAGCCAGATGCTCTGCCACCAGAAGGCCAGGGCGGCGACGATCATCAGTCCCAGCTCGGTCCATTTCAGTATGCGCGCGAGCCCCGCCTGGTCGAGGCGATCGGCCCAATGGCCGGCCATGGGCGAGAACAGCAGCCCGGGCAGAATGAACAGCCCGGCGGCGAGGTTCATCAGCACATCGATATTGTCGTTCTGTGCCGTGCCTATCCCGTAGGTGATCAGGAACATTACCGAAAAACGGAACGCGTTGTCGTTGAATGCCCCCAATGCCTGGGTGAAGAAGTACGGCAGGAAACGACGCGAAAGCAGGCGTGCCGCGGGACGGCTGGGCATGGCCGGGGGCTCCTGGGAGGATCGTGACTGCATTGGAACACGGGCAAGAGGGGGTGCCAAGCCAGTGCGGCCGGGATCACGCCCACGAACGTGCTTGTTCGGATGTTTCATGGACGCGTGGACTTCACGAAACATCCGGGCTAGGGTTTCGCCCGGTAAAATGACTACGAAAAGGAGGAGCGCCGATGTCCGAGACGGTCGATATCCAGGAGCTGCTTGCCTACTGCCAGCGCCTGCTTGAGCCCGAAACCTATCGCGACTACGCGCCCAACGGCCTGCAGGTCGAGGGGCGGCGCAAGATCCGTCGCCTGGTCACCGGCGTGACCGCCTGCCAGGACCTGCTCGATGCCGCCGTCGAGGCTCGAGCAGACGCGGTGCTCGTCCACCACGGCTACTTCTGGAAGAACGAGCCCGAGGTAATCACCGGCATGAAACGCCGCCGGATCGGTACCTTACTGGCCAACGATATCAACCTGATCGGCTATCACCTGCCGCTGGATGGTCACGAGGAGATCGGCAACAACGCCTGGCTTGCCGACAGCCTCGGGTTGAACGTCACCCAGCAATTCGGCCATCAACAGCTTGCGGTGGCGGGGCGACTGGAACAGCCGGCGACGGGCGCCGAACTCGCCGCCCGCATTGCCGACCGGCTGGGGCGCGAACCGTTGGTCGTGGGCCCTACCGACCGGCCGCTACGCCGAGTCGGCCTGTGCACGGGTGGAGCTCAGGACATGCTGGGCGTGGCGATCGAGCTGGGGCTGGACGCGTTCATCTCGGGCGAGATATCCGAGCGCACCACCCACATGGCACGCGAGTCGGGGGTGACCTATATTTCTGCTGGTCACCATGCGACTGAAACTGGCGGCGTGCGTCTGCTGGGCGAGCGCATTGCAGCCGAGTTCGACATCGAGCACCGGTTCATCGATATCCCCAACCCGGTGTGAAGGCAGCAAACCCGTTTCCCAAGCTAATAAAACCCTATCCGTGGGTATTAACCCCGCTTGTTTGACGGTCGAGTTGAGATGCTTAAACTACCTCGGCCGAAAAAAATGGCAAATGCTGTGCATCGGTGATGCCCAAGGCGACCCGGAATTGCTCCGGGTGTTTTTCCGCCGGGTGCAGGGAGGCCGAGAAGGCTCGCCAACAACGCGAACGACGCGGATTTAGCTTCCGGTCGTAATCGATTGACGGACAACCATCCAGGAGTACGACGTAACAATGGCTGATTCTCCCTCCAACCCGGCAAGGCGCCGGTTTCTGACCGGCGCGGCGACGGCGGTTGGCGCGGTGGGCGTAGGCTTTGCCGCCGTGCCGTTCTTGAGTTCATTCCAGCCCAGCGCCAAGGCCCAGGCGGCTGGCGCGCCAGTGGATGTGAACATCGGCAAGCTCTCCCCCGGCCAGATGACCACCGTCGCCTGGCGGGGCAAGCCGGTATATGTCGTGCATCGCACGGACCGAATGCTCGAATCCTTGCCCGAGATGGACGATCGACTCAGCGACCCGAAATCCGAGGTTGCGAGCCAGACACCATCATTTGCGGCAAATACCTATCGCGCCCGCGAAAATCACGAGCGTTACCTGGTGGTCGTGGGGATATGTACCCATCTTGGTTGCGCTCCGACCTACCGCCCCGAAGTGGCCCCGGATGACCTGGGTGACGATTGGCAAGGTGGCTTCTTCTGCCCCTGTCACGGCTCGAAGTTCGATATCTCCGGCCGGGTATACAAGGGCATGCCGGCGCCGAGCAATCTGGAGGTGCCGGAATACTTCTATGTTGACGACTCGATCGTCCGCGTGGGCGCTACCGAGGAGGGTGTCGCATGATCAAGTCACTGGGAAAGTGGGTAGATGATCGTCTGCCGGTGTCGCACTTCTGGAATGCCCACCTGGCCAAGTATTACGTCCCGTTCAATTTCAACTTTTGGTACTACTTCGGCTTTCTGATGCTGATGGTGTTCGTGTTGCAGATCGTCACCGGCATCTGGCTGACAATGAGTTACAAGCCATCTGCCGAGAACGCGTTTGCATCCGTCGAATACATAATGCGTGACGTCGAGTGGGGCTGGCTGATCCGCTATCTGCATTCGACCGGCGCCTCGTTCTTCTTCATCGCGATCTACCTGCACATCTTTCGCGGGATGATGTATGGCAGCTACAAGAAGCCGCGCGAGCTGATCTGGATCTTCGGCGTGTTGATCCTGGTAGTGCTGATGGCCGAGGGCTTCATGGGCTACCTGCTGCCATGGGGGCAGATGTCTTACTGGGGCGCGCAGGTGATCATCTCGCTGTTCTCCTCGGTGCCGGTGATCGGCCCGGACCTCGCCCTGTGGATTCGAGGTGATTACGTCGTTTCCGACGCGACACTAAACCGCTTCTTTGCCCTGCACGTGATCGCACTGCCGCTGGTGCTACTGTTCCTGATCGGTGGGCACATCATGGCTCTGCACGAAGTCGGATCGAACAACCCGGATGGGGTTGATATCAAGGAAAACAAGGACGAGAGCGGTAAGCCCGTCGACGGCATCCCGTTCCATCCCTACTACACCGTCAAGGATAGTGTTGGTCTAGGGGTCTTCAGCTTCATCTTCGCCGTGGTGTTGTTCTATTGGCCGGATGGTGGCGGTCTGTTCCTGGAGCACCCGAACTTCACGCCGGCAGATCCGCTGAAGACGCCCGAGCACATTGCCCCGGTCTGGTACTTCGCGCCGCACTACGCCATCCTGCGCGCCGTGCCGGACAAGTTCCTCGGCGTGGTGGCGATGGTGGCAGCAATCCTGATCCTGTTCGTGTTGCCGTGGCTCGATCGCAACCGGACCCGGTCGATCCGTTATCGTTCGACCGCGTTCAAGGTAAATCTGTTCCTGTTCGCCGCGGCGTTCATCGGGCTCGGTTACTTGGGTACGCAACCTCCCTCAACGCTTGGAACACTGGGCTCCCAGCTGCTGTCTGTCATTTACTTCGGTTTCTTCATCGCGATCTTTTTCATAAGTCGTTATGAACGTACCAAGCCCGTGCCGGAGCGCCTGCAATGATCCGTATTACATTTTTTCTCTGTCTGATCGGCCTGCTGGCAGCGCCGAACGCCAAGGCGGCCAGTAGCAACTATCCGCTCGAGGACGCCAAGGTCGATCTTGGCGACAAGGCCTCCCTGTACCGTGGCGCGCAGACCTTCATGGACAGCTGCGCGAGCTGCCACAGTGCGAAGATGATGAGATTCGGGCGCATCGGTGATGATCTTGGTCTTTCCGAAGAGCAACTTGCCGTATTGATGCCCGACGAGCTCAGCAAGCCCGGGGACGTGATCGAGAGCAACATGCCGGCCGAGTATGCCGAAGAGACCTTCGGGGTGGCGCCTCCTGACCTGACGCTTTCGGCGCGTGTTCACGGCGGTGACTGGATGTATACCTACCTGACCACGTTCTACGAGGATCCCGACACGCTTTGGGGCGTCAACAACGCGGTTTTCCCGGACGTGGGCATGCCTCACGTGCTGGCGGCCGAACAGGGTCTGCTCAAGCCGGTTTACGAGGGCGAGGGAGACAAACAACGGTTGGTCGGGCTCGAGTCGCCGGATCGTGCCGGTACGCTCTCCGAGGAAGAATTCGAAGAGAAGATGCGCGACCTCACTGCCTTCATGGTCTATATGGCTGAACCGGCCGCTTTGCTCCGAGCGCACTACGGACCGTACGTGCTAGCCTTCCTCTTGATCTTCACGATCATCATGTATCTGCTTAAGAAAGAAATCTGGCGGGATATAAAGCACTGATTCGCCCCGGATGGGCGGCCGGCAAGCCGCTCGAAACCCTGATGAACCCGGCCCCGAGGCCGGGTTTTTGTTATCATGCTGTTTTAATCATTGCACCACGGGAGGCGCCAATGGCGACCGTAAATCGTCGTTCGGTCATGACCTTGTTCACCAGCCCGGACTCGCCGGACTGCCACCGCACCCGGATCGTTCTCGCGGAAAAGGAATTGACCGCCGAAATCATCGACCTGTCCGAGCAGGAACCGCCGGAAGATTTCCACGACCTGTCGCCGGAAGGTACGGTGCCGGTTCTTGCCGATCGCGATCTGGTGCTGACCAACGCACGGGTCATCATGGAATATCTCGACGAGCGCTTCCCGCACCCGCCTTTGATGCCGGTCGACCCGGTCAGCCGAGCCAAGGTCCGTACTGCGCTCTACCGGATCGAGAAGGACTGGTACGGCCTGCTGCCAGAGTTCGAACGCGGTGAGAAGACCGTCGCCCGGGCCCGCAAGCAGCTCAAGGAAGAGTTGTTGGCGGCCGCGCCGATCTTTTCCGCCATGCCGTTCTTCATGAGCGAGGAGTTCTCGCTTGCCGACGTGACCCTGGCCGCGTTGCTCTGGTACCTGCCCAAGTACGGCATCGAGTTATCCGGCCCGGCCGCCAAGCCGATTCTGGACTACATGGACCGTGTGTTTAGCCGGCCGACGTTCCAGGCAAGCCTGACCGAAGTCGAACGCGAGATGCGCGAAGGCTGATCATGCTCTCCAAGCGTCCTTACCTGGTTCCCGCCTTCTACGACTGGATTCTCGATCAGGGCCATGTGCCCCATCTGGTCGTGAACGCAGACGCCCCTGATGTCATGGTGCCGACGCAGTTTGTGGAAGACGGTCACATCCAGCTCAACATCAGCCCGTCGGCCTGTCGGGATTTCCATATGGATCGGGTGGGCATCTCGTTCGAGGCGCGATTCGGCGGCAGGCCGGAACGGGTCTTCGTGCCTATGCACGCGGTCCGTGCCATCGTTGATCGTGACTCGGGACAGGGCGCGACCTTCCCGGACGAGCCGGAAGAGACCTTCCCACGGAGCGATGACGACCTGGAAGGTGTGCCGGCACCCACCAGCGAAGGCAAGAATCGGCCGCAGCTACGTGCTGTTCCCGGGGGCGAAGATGGCGAATCGGACAAGGATGCGGCAGGTTCGTCCTCGCGTGATGCGGCCGATCCAACCGACGACGGCGATGGGTCCGACGATGACCCACCGCCCTCGGGTGGCGGTGGCAAGGGCGGCCCGAGCCTCCGGGTGGTCAAGTAGCCGATTTTTATTTGGCAGGGACGAAGTTCAGACAGACGCTGTTGATGCAGTAGCGCAGGCCCGTCGGCCGGGGGCCGTCCTCGAATACGTGACCGAGGTGGGCGTTGCACCCGGCGCACAGCACTTCCGTTCGGGTCATGCCGTGGCCGTTATCTCGTCGGGTCACCAGGGAGTCGGTCTCGGCTGGCTGGAAGAAACTCGGCCAGCCGGAACCGGAGTCGAACTTCGCGTCGCTCACAAACAGGGGGCGGCCACAGCAGATGCAGTCGAAGCGCCCCGGGCGCTTTTCGTCATTGAGGGCGCCAGACCATGGCGCCTCGGTGCCACCCAGGCGACACACACGGTATTGTTCCTCGTTCAGCTTCTCGCGCCAGAGATCCGGTTCATTGGTCATCATGTGATCCATATTGTTTGGTGGGTTTTTATTCGTCATGCCCCACAGATGATAGCCGACGAATCGCGATGTCAAACCCGGTGCTAAGGGCAGCGGGGCTTGGCATCGCCGTCACCGGCTTGGTATTATCGCTTTTCGATCTTCCACTGTAAGAAGCGCGACTAAGCCATTGACTGAATTGCATATAGGCGCCCTAAAATGCCCGGAATGACCAAGCCCGCGATCTTCCGCCCCCAGCTCGCCTTGCTCGAGCTGGCATTGCTGGTCGTGGCACTGCTGCTTGGTGTCTACCTGCTCGCGCTGCTCAGCTACCACCCGACCGATCCGGGCTTCAGCGTAACCGGGGCGGGCGAGGTTCGAAACGCCGCGGGCCTAGTCGGGGCATGGGTGTCGGACGGGGCCCGCTACCTGGTCGGTTTCGGCGCCTATATGCTTGTGCCGGCGCTGTTGCCACTGTTGTGGCGCACCTTTCGGCGTGCACGGCAGGGACGGTCCTGGGTGGACCTGCCGTTCGCCATTCAATGGCTGGGCGTCTTGTTGCTCGTGCTCTGCGTCAGCGTTCTTGCTGCCATCAACCATGAGCCGCTGGCCTCTCCCAGTGGTCTGTCGGCAGGGGGGGTGCTCGGCCTGGTGCTCGCCGAGGGCATGGTCCGGATGTTGGGGGCATTGGGTAGCACGCTGGTGTTGCTCGGGCTGATGATGCTGGGCGTCTCCGCGACCACGGGGCTCTCGTGGTTTGCGCTGTTCGACCTGATCGGTGCCACGCTGCTGCGCATTGTCAACGCGGCGCGCTCTGCGGGTGGCTGGATCCTGTCCCGATTGACGCTCTCGCGCCGACCCGGCCCGACCCCGATCCCGGAGATCGGGGCGAGTTACGAAGAGGTCGAGCAGCGACGCAAGAAGGTTCCGCCCGCGCCAACCCGCGCCAAGCCGAAAGCGAAACCCGTGTCGCCGCCCAAACCGGCGCCCGCCCCGGCGTTCAGCGCGACCAAGAAAAAGAGCAACACACCGCCGCAACCGGAACTCGGCACCGCAGACGGCAAGCCCATCCTCGAATTGCTGGACCGGCCGGTGCAGCAAAGTAGCGGGTTCAACCAGGACGACCTCCAGCACATGTCGGAGGTCATCGAGGCGCGGCTGTCGGAATTCGGGGTTTCGGTCGAGGTGGTTGCCGCGCACCCGGGGCCGGTGATCACCCGTTTCGAGCTTCAGCCGGCGCCCGGTGTGAAGGTGAGCCAGATCTCGGGTCTGGCCAAGGATCTTGCTCGCGCGCTGTCGATCGTGTCGGTGCGCGTGGTCGAGGTGATCCCGGGCAAGTCGACCGTCGGCCTGGAGATCCCCAATACCTCGCGGGAAATCATCGCCCTGCGCGAATTGATCGAGTCGCGTCGATACCGGGAGGCCCGTTCGCCGCTGACCGTGGCGCTGGGCAAGGACATCGGCGGGGAGCCGATCATGGCTGACCTTGCCCGGATGCCGCACCTGCTGGTGGCTGGGACCACCGGTTCGGGCAAGTCGGTGGGCGTCAACGCCATGATCCTGAGCCTGCTTTACAAGGCGACCGCCGAGGAAGTGCGGCTGATCCTGATCGATCCGAAGATGCTCGAGCTGTCCGTCTACGAGGGTATCGGGCACCTGCTGGCGCCGGTGGTCACGGACATGAAGGAGGCGTCCAACGCGCTTCGCTGGGCGGTGGGCGAAATGGAGCGCCGCTATCGGCTGATGGCCAAGCTCGGTGTGCGCAACATCGCCGGGGCGAACGAGAAGATCCGCGCGGCCATCGCCCGCGGCGAGCCGATCAAGGACCCGTTCTACGATCACGCCCAGGCCTTCGACCCCGATTTGCCGCCGCCGACGCTCGAGCCGATCCCCTACCTGGTAATCGTGGTCGACGAGTTTGCCGACATGATGATGGTGGTCGGCAAGAAGGTCGAGGAACTGATCGCCCGCCTGGCCCAGAAGGCGCGTGCTGCCGGCATTCACCTGATTCTGGCGACTCAGCGGCCCTCGGTCGACGTGATCACCGGGCTGATCAAGGCGAACATCCCCACCCGTATTGCCTTCCAGGTCTCCTCGAAAGTCGATTCGCGTACCATCCTCGACCAGATGGGGGCCGAACACCTGCTGGGGCACGGCGACATGCTCTACCTGCCGCCGGGTAGCGGCATGCCGATGCGCGTGCACGGTGCGTTCGTCGGCGATGACGAGGTACATCGCGTGGTCGAGGCGCTCAAGACCCTGGGCGAGCCGGAGTACGTCGAGGAAGTGCTGTCCGAGGCGACTGCCTCGAACGTCACCTTGCCTGGTGAAAAGCCCGTGCGGGCCGATGGCGAGGAAATCGACGAGTTGTACGACCAGGCGGTCGCCATCGTTACCGAGTCGCGCAAGGCCTCGATTTCCTACGTCCAGCGCCGCCTTAAGATCGGCTACAACCGCTCGGCGCGCCTGGTCGAACAGATGGAAGCCGACGGGGTCGTCGGCGAGCTGGGCGCCAATGGTAGTCGCGAAGTGATCGCGCCCCCACCCCCGAAATAAGGCTCGACCTTCCCGACTGCATGTCATGCACCCGGGAACCGACCGGGTTGCCATGCGTCGAACCGATCCCACCCACGAATTGGTGATCCATGAACACAAAATTCTTCCCATCCGCGCACATCCCGGCCGGGTTGGTGATGCTGGCCACCCTGTTGTTTTCACCTTTGCTGGCAGCCGACCCGACGGATGATGCCGATGCACTGGTCGATCAACTCGCCAGTATCGAAACGCTGTCCGCGGACTTCGAGCAGCAACGTCGTGACGCCCAGGGAGAAGTGCGCCGTGAATCGTCGGGCACCTTCGTGCTCAAACGTCCCGGTCAGTTCTTTTGGCGATATGAAACGCCTTATGTGCAGGAATTGATCGCCAACGACGGCACGCTGTGGGTCTACGAGCCGGATCTTCGCCAGGCGAGCCGCTCGCCCCTGTCGGCGACCGAAGGGGCGCCAATCGCGATCCTGACCGGTGATCGGCCCGTCGACGAAGTCTTTCGCATTCGCCATCTGGAGAGCGAGGGTGGCCTGAGCTGGTTCGCGCTGCGCCCACGGGAGGAACAGGGCGATTTTCGCGAGGTTCTGCTGGGTGTGGATGAGCAAGGTATCCGCGAAATGCGCTTTGTCGACCAGCTAGACCAGACAACTCGGG
Source organism: Guyparkeria sp. (assembly GCA_046261775.1). Lineage (GTDB taxonomy): Bacteria > Pseudomonadota > Gammaproteobacteria > Halothiobacillales > Halothiobacillaceae > Guyparkeria. The sequence continues at coordinate 30,056 of JBHEOB010000004.1, read as the reverse complement.
TGTCATTCGAGTCTCGTCGTTTCAACGAGTCGGTCGACGAGTCGGCTTTTGAATTCGAGGCCCCCGAGGGGGTGGACGTGGTCGAGGCACGCGAACCCCCGGCCATCCAGTGATGACAACCGGAACGCACCTGACCGAAGGAGGGGTGAGTTGACCGCGCAGGACGACTTGTTCGCCACCGATGAGCCTGGGGATGAATCGGGTTATGAGCCCGGGCCGGACTCCGGACTGTGCGGGAGTCAGGCCTCTGGGCCCGCGTCGGTCTACCGCCCGCTGGCCGACCGGTTGCGGCCGCGGCATGTCGACGAGTTCGCCGGCCAGGTGCGAGTGGTCGGCGAGTCGGCGCCGCTTCGCGTGGCGATGGAAAAGGGCCAGGCACATTCCTGCCTGCTCTGGGGGCCTCCCGGTGTCGGCAAGACCACGCTGGCCGGTCTTTACGCCGAGCGCCTGCAGGCGGAAATCGTCTACATGTCGGCGGTCGAGGCCGGGGTGCGCGAACTTCGCGCGGTGATCCAGGCGGCGCGAGAGCGCCGTCGGTCATCGGGGCGGATTACCGTGTTGTTCCTCGATGAGATCCATCGTTTCAACAAGTCCCAGCAGGATCAGTTGCTGCCCTCGGTGGAGCAGGGGGTACTGGTGCTGGTCGGGGCGACGACGGAAAACCCGTCGTTCTCGTTGAACAACGCCTTGCTCTCGCGTCTGCGGGTCTACCGTCTGCAGCCACTGGACGATGCGGCCATGCATGCCTTGCTCGACCGGGCATTGACGCATCCCGAGGGCGTGCAGGAGACCACCGGTGGCTTGCCGCTGGTCATGCAACCGGCGATTGCCGAGCGGCTGGTGGCCGCGGCCGACGGTGACGCGCGACGCCTGCTTACCTTGCTGGAACTCGCGGCGCAGCTGGCCGGAGACACGGCCGACGGCACGGCCCGGGAGGTGGGCGAGGAGACACTCGAGTCGTTGCTCAGCCAGTCACCGCGGCGCTTCGACCAGGGCGGTGACGAGTTCTACGACCAGATATCCGCCATGCACAAGGCGATTCGCGGATCGAACGCGGACGCCGGGGCGTACTGGCTGCTGCGCATGCTCGATGGCGGGGCGGACCCGTCATATCTGGCGCGTCGACTGGTTCGGATTGCCTCCGAGGACATCGGCAATGCCGACCCGCGGGCATTGACCATGGCGCTGGACGCCTGGACCGCCTTCGATCGGCTTGGGGTTCCCGAGGGGGAGCTCATGCTTACCCAGGCGGCGATGTATCTGGCCGTCGCGCCAAAGAGCAATGCCGTCTACACCGCACACAAGGCACTGCTGGCGACGGTCAGGAAACGCGGCACCGATCCGGTGCCGATGCACCTACGCAATGCACCCACGGCGCTGATGGAACGCGAAGGCTGGGGCAAGGGTTATCGTTACGCCCACGACGAGCCGCAGGCCTATGCCGCCGGCGAGACCTATCTGCCCGATGGCCTGGCTGGTGAGCGCTTCTACAAACCAGTCGATCGAGGACTCGAGCGCAGCATTGCCGAGCGCATGCGTTACTGGCACGAGCTCGACGAGCAGTCCAGCGAGCAAAGGCGGCACGACCCCTCAGGTAGCGAACCGGGGTAGAAGGTCGTCGATGCAGCGCCCTCAGCGGTAGTCGACCCCCTCGATAGCCAGCAACCGTGCCTTGATGCGCGTGCCTTGTGCGTAGCCACCCAGCCCGCGATTGGCCGCAAGTACCCGATGACAGGGGATCAACGGCGCCCAGGGATTCGCACCGACGGCCTGACCGACCGCCCGCGCGGCTCCGGGCCGCCCCATCTGCCGAGCCAGTTCGCCGTATCCGATCGACGTTCTTCGGGGTACGGCGCACAAGGCCGACCACACCGCCCGCTGAAAGTCGGTACCCACTCCGGGGAATCCCGGATGCCTGGTCCAGTCGACGCGGCGGTCGTGGCCGGTACGCCAGTCGACCAATGCCTGTTCTACGTCGGCGTAGCCCGCCGGTAGCGGATGACGAGTGGATGGCTCCGCGTGCGGTTGGTCATCAACCTGCATGCGCAGCAATACGCCATCCGAGAACGTGAGACGCACCCAGACATTGCACCAGCTTCTAGCGTGTCCTTCTGACTTAAATTGACTCGTCTTATCCAGTGGAATCCACACCTCGTCGCTGGTGTTCATGGCAAGGCGTGTCTCAGGCCGGCGCCTTCTTGCGGCGGAACAGCTTCTCGCTGCCGGTCTGCAGCAGTTCGAAGAACATCGGGATGAACAGGATCGCCACGTAGGTCGCCAGGATCATCCCGCCCACGATCGGCGTGCCCAGCGAATTGCGCGCTGCCTCTCCGGCGCCGGTGGCCAGGGCGAGCGGGAGGACGCCGAGAATGAAGGCCATCGAGGTCATGATCACCGGTCTAAAGCGGATACGGGCCGCCTTGAGTGCCGCATCCTTGATCGACAGGCCTTCCTCGGTGTGCATCTTGGAGGCGAACTCGACCACCAGAATCGCGTTTTTCGCCGACATCGCGATCAGCACCAGCATGCCGACTTGGAAGTAGATGTCGATGTTCAGGTCGCGCATCCAGATCGCGATCAGCGCACCCAGCACGGCGAATGGCACGGCGGTGATCACGGCAAACGGCAGCGACCATCGCTCGTACTGCGCGGCCAGGATCAGGAACACCATGATCACGCCCAGCAGGAAGGCAATCGCCCCGGCCGAGCCGCTGGAGAGCTCCTGGAAGGCCGAGCCGACCCAGCCGAGGGTGTAGTCGCCACCGCCGAGGGTCTGATCGATGACCTCCTGCATGGCGGTCAGGGCCTGGCCCGAGGAGTAGCCCTCGGCCGGATTACCCATGATCTTGGCCGCCGGGAAGATATTGAATCGGTCGATCACATCCGCGCCGGTGGTGCGTATCAGCGTGACCACCGAACTGATCGGCACCAGCTGCTGATTTCCACTGCGCACGAACACGTTTTCAAGGTCCTGCGGGTCGGCGCGGTACTCGGCATCCGCGGCCATGTTGACCTGGAAGTTGCGACCGAACAGGGTGAAATCGTTGACGTAGCGAGTGCCGAAGGTGCCCTGCATGGTGCGGAATACCGCGGCGACCGGGACGTCAAGTGCGTAAGCCTGCTCGCGATCGACGTCCATGCGGAACTGCGGCGTGTTGTCGACGAAGGTGGTGCGTACACCGGCCAGCTCTGGGCGTTCGTTGGCCGCGGCCACCAGGGCGTTCGCCGCCTGGGCCAGTTCCTTGACGTCCGCCGAGCCGCGTTGCTGCAGGTAGGCCTCGAAGCCACCGGTGGTCGACATGCCGCGGATCGGTGGCGGGACGAACGCCATGACAGAGCCTTCCTCGATCTGGCTGCCGGCCCCCATTGCCTTCTTGACCGTCGCCTGGACGCTCTGGTCCTCGTTGGGGCGTTCCGACCAGTCCTTCAGGCGGGTGAAGGCCACACCCTTGTATGGGCGCTGGGTACCTGCTAGCAGGTCGAAACCGGCGAAGGCGACCTGCATCTGCACGTCCGGATTCTCGCGAATCATGGCCGAGTATTCATCCCGTACCTCATTGGTGCGCGAGAGGCTTGCGGCCGGGTCGAGGTTCAGCGTCGAGATGAAGTAGCCGGGATCTTCCTCGGGAACCAGGCCCGTGGGCGTGCTGCGGAACATCACCACCGCGGCGATCACTACCCCGGCGAAGATCAGAAGCCCCACCGGCCAAGCGACCAGGAAGAAGTGGACCAGTTTCATGTAGCCGTTGCGGAAGGCGTCGAAACCCCGGTTGAAGATCCGGAACGGCAGGACCGGCTCCTTCTCCTTGTGGTTTTTCAGGAGCAGGGCAGTCATCGAGGGGGTAAGCGTGAGGGCGACCACCCCGGACAACACCACCGAGATTGACAGGGCCACGGCGAACTGGCGGTACATCTCGCCGGCGAGACCCGGAATGAAGGCTACCGGCACGAACACCGCCAGCAGCACCAGGGTGGTGGCGACGATCGGTCCGGTGACCTGTTCCATCGCCTTGATCGATGCCTCGCGGGCCTTGAGTCCCTCCTCGCGCATCAGGCGCTCGACGTTCTCGATCACGATGATCGCATCATCCACCACGATGCCGATCGCCAGCACGAAGCCGAATAGGGTCAGCAGGTTGATCGACATGCCGGTCAGGTACAGGCCAGCCAGCGCGCCGATCAGCGCCACCGGTATCGCGACCAGCGGAACGATGGTGGCGCGTGGTTTCTGCAGGAAGATAAAGATCACCAGCGTGACCAGGATCAGTGCCTCGAGGAATACCTTGAGCACTTCCTTGATCGAGATCCGCACGAAATCGGTGGTATCCAGCGGGATCTCATAATCCATGTCGCCGGGGAAGCGCTCGGAAAGCCCCTTCATCTCCTCACGCACCTGGGCGACTGTCTCCAGCGCGTTCGCGCCGGGCGCCAGGTAAATGCCCATCGGCACGGTGGGGGCGCCGTTGTAGGTGGCGTTGAAGCCGTAACGCTGCGCGCCGAGCTCGACCTCGGCGACGTCGCTCAGGCGCAACGTGCCGCCGTCCTCGGACGAGGCCAGGATGATGTTCTGGAATTCCTCGACGTCGGAGAAGCGTCCCTCGGAGGTGATGGTATAGGTGAACGCCTCGCCTGCCTTGTTGGGCGAGTCGTTGAACTTGCCGGCAGCAAACTGGGCGTTCTGTTCGCGGATCGCCGCGGCGATATCGTCTTGGGTCAGGTCGAAATGGGCCAGTTTCGCCGGGTCGAACCAGACCCGGATGGAATAGTCCTGGGCGCCGAACAGCCGTGCATCACCGATGCCGGGCACGCGCTTGAGCGAGTCGAGGATGTTGATCAGGCCGTAGTTGCTCAGGAACTTGGTATCGAACTCCTCGTTTTCCGAGATCAGCGTGACGACCATCAGCAGCGAGCTGCTCTTCTTGTTGACCACCACGCCCTGGTCACGCACTTCCTGCGGCAACTGGGGCAGGGCGCGCTGCACGCGGTTGTTGACGTCGATGGTCGCCTGGTCGGGGTCGGTGCCGGTGGCGAAGGTCACCGAGAGGTTCATCGTGCCGGCATCCGAACTGCCCGACGTCATGTAGAGCATGTCGTCGACGCCGTTGATTGCCTGCTCCAGCGGCGCGGCGACCGATTCGGCCAGAGTACTGGCATCCGCACCGGCGTAGGTGGCGCTGACCTCGACTTCGGGCGGCACGATCTCCGGATACTGCTCGATAGGCAGCCCGGTGAACGCCGCGCCACCGGCGATCATGATCACGATCGCCAGTACGGTGGAGAAGATCGGGCGGTCAATGAAGAACTTGGAAAACATCGGTGGTCTCCGGTGCCCTCGTCAGGAGGGCGTCTCGGGCGGGTCGGATTCGACGGGATCAGCGAGGCGGTCAGTCGCCTTTGCCTTGATTCGGGTCCTGCGGGTCGACCGGTGCGCCCGGGCGCACCTTGAGCAGACCGTCGATCACCAGCCGGTCGCCCACTTCGAGGCCCGAGTCGATGATGCGTCCCTGGTCGCTCATCGGCCCGAGTTCCGCCCGGCGTTGGGTTGCCTTGTTCTCGTCGTCGAGGACGTATACCACCGTGCTGTCAGGTTCGGCGCCGGTGCCGATCGCGGTCTCGGGGATGATCACCGCGTCGGTAACCTGGTCTACCAGCAGCCGGACGCGCACGTAGCGGTTCGGCCGCAACACGTCACCGGGGTTGTCGAACACCCCGCGCAGTTCAATCGAGTTGGTCCCGCGTTCGATGCTGGCCGAGCGATAATCGAGCTCGCCGGTGATTGCCTTGCCCTCGGGGCCGGTGATGCCGGCAATCTCGGCCGACGTCGTGCGCTCGGGGGTCGGATTGAGGGCGTTCGTTGCGGCGAACGGATCGTCGACCGGGTAGGAGAGCGTCACCTGGATGGGATCGATTTCCTCGATGCTGACCAGGCGATCGCCGATGCTGATCAGGTTGCCGGGATCAACGGCGCGGCGACTAGCGATGCCGGGAATCGGTGCCGCCACCGAGGTGTAATCGAGATCGATCTGGGCGGATTCGAGCTGAGCCTCTGCCACCTTGACGCCGGCCTGAGCGGTTTCCAGCGCCGAACGGGCGTCGTCCCGCTGCTTCTCGCTGGCCACGCCACGTTCGAACAGCGAGTTGATCCGCCGCCAGTCACGCTGGGCAGCGGCCAACGTTGCCCGCGCGGAGCTCAGATCGGCCTCGGCCTCGTTGACGGCGGCGCGGAAGGGGCGGTCGTCTATTTGAAAGAGGGCGTCACCTGTCTCGACCCGGGCGCCTTCGACGTAATCCCGGGACTCGAGGATGCCGTTCACCTGGGCCCTGACCTCGACAAAGCGGTTTGCTTCCGTTTGACCGGTATATTCCTTGTAAACGGAGGCACTGCTCGGTTCGATCTGGATGACCGGCACCTTTGGTGGCGGTTGATCGCCCTGTTGAGCCGTGGCGGGTAGGCTGGTGACCAGCAGCAGGACGGCCGGAATGGCCGTAGAAACCAGGCTGCGAGCCGTGAGAGCGGAAAGGGAGCAGATCGAGGACATGGGTGATGTACCGTGTCGGCGACAGGTCGGGGCCTGCCATGGGGTAGAAGCACTTCGTTCCGGCGGCTGCCTGAGGGGCTACCCGCGGAAAAGAGTAGTCTACTAATGAATGCGTTCGCCAGCAATCTTTGAGAATATCCACGGCATCGTGGTGCCACGCCTGAATGAATTTAACTTAGGCTAAGCTGGTGAGGAATTCACCCAGGGAGGCTCGTGCGTGAGCGACACTATCTTCAGCAAGATCATCAATCGCGAGATTCCGGCCGATATCGTGTTCGAGAACGAACGCGTACTGGCTTTCCGAGACATCAATCCCCAGGCGCCGGTGCACCTGTTGATCATCCCGAAAAAACCCATCCCCACCGTCAACGACATTGCGCCGGAACACGCGCCGTTGGTGGGGGAGTTGTTCGTGGTGGCGAGGGAACTGGCCGCCCAGGAAGGCATCGACGAGTCAGGTTATCGCACGGTGTTCAACTGCAATCGCGACGGTGGCCAGGAGGTCTATCACCTGCACCTGCATCTACTTGGCGGGCGCGCGATGGACTGGCCCCCAGGCTGAACCGAACCCGAGCCGCGCTCAGCCGTTCATCTCGCGCATGACCTGATATTGGGCCAGCCGTCGTTCGAGGATCTCGCCGTTGGCCAGTCCGTCACGCACCGCGCAGCCGGGCTCGTTGGTGTGACGACAGTCGTTGAAACGGCAATAGGCGGAGGCGACGTGGATTTCGGGGAAGCCGTCTTCTAGCGCCGTGACGGGCACCTCTTCGACAGGGAAATCCCGCACCCCGGGGGCGTCGATCAGCCCACCTTCGCCATCCGGGAACCGATACAGCGTACTGGCGCGTGTGGTGTGCATGCCTTCGCGGTTGAATGAGGAGATCTCGCCGATGGCGGCCTGGTCGGCGCTCGGCGTGATCTCGCGGGACAACGACGTCTTGCCGACCCCGGACAACCCGACTGCCAAGGTGATGTGATCGTGCAGCCGGTCGCGCAGCGTATCGATTCCCTCGCCGGTCTTGATCGAGGTGCGAATCACCTCGAACCCCAGCGATTCCCACAGCGCGATCGTCGCCTCGATATGCTGTCTTTCGTCGTGGGGCAGGCCGGGCAACAGGTCGGTCTTGTTGAGTACGATCACCGGCGTGGCCGGCAGGGCGAAAACCGCCACCAGCGTGCGTTCGACCACGTCGGGATTCATCCACGGCAGTGTCGATGTGACCACCAGCACCTGGTCGATGTTGGCGGCCATCATCTTTTTCTTGCCGTAGGCATCCGGGCGTATCAGCAGGTTGTGGCGATCCTCGCGCTGCTCGATCATCACGTTATCCCGCTCGTCTCGATGCCAGCGGATGCGATCGCCGGTGGTCAGGCGTCCGACCGTGCGCCGCGCCCGACCGCGGTGCAGGTGATGTTCGTCATCCTCGATCAGCAGGTCATGCCCATGGTGGGTGACCACGATGCCCGACGACAGGGCGGTATAGGCCTGCGTATCCACGCGCCGACGGCGATCGATGTGCCGTTGTTGCTGCTTGCTAAGACGAATCTTTCGGGTCATGCCTCGGGCTCAGAGCAGGAAGAGGGTGGCCAGCCCCAGGAAGATGAAGAAGCCGCCCGAGTCGGTGATCGCCGTGATCATCACCGCGCTCCCCAGTGCCGGGTCTCGTCCCATCCGGGTGCGCAGGATCGGGATCGTGACGCCGAAGAACGCGGCGCTCAGGAAGTTGAGGCTTACCGCCGCGACCATGACCGCGGAAACCCCGGCGTTCTGGTACATCAGAAAAGTGACAATGCCGAGGATGCCGCCCCAGACAACGCCGTTGATCAGGGCGACCTTGAGTTCCTTGCCGTAGAGCAGCCGGATATCCTCACCACCGAGCTTACGGAAGGCCAGTTCGCGCACGATCATGGTGATGGTCTGGTTACCGACATTACCCCCCATCCCCGCGACGATCGGCATCAGCACGGCCAGGGCCACCAGTTGCTGGATCGAGCCCTCGAATAGACCGATGACCTGCGCCGCGACGATCGCGGTGACCAGATTCACGGCTAGCCATGGCGCGCGGTTTCTCACCGACTTGCGCACCGGCGCGAAGATGTCCTCCTCCTCGCTCAGGCCTACTTGGGAGAGCCGCTCCTCGTCGCTCGATTCGCGAATGAAATCGACCACCGCGTCGATGGTCACACGGCCGACCAGTCGATCGACCTCGTCTACCACCGGGGCACTGACGAGGTCGTAGCGTTCGAAGGCATCGGCGCCATCGCGGGCCTTGTCCTCGGGGTGGAAGCGCACCGCATCACCTACCATCACGTCGGCGACGATCGTTTCCGGGTCGTTGAGCAGCAGGGTCTTGAGGTGGATCACGCCTTCGAACAGCCCGTCGCGATCGATGACGAACAGCTTGTCGGTGTGATCGGGCAAGGAATCCATTCGCCGCAGGTAACGCAATGCGACCTCGATGGTCACGTCGCCACGCACCGTGACCAGGTCGAAATCCATCAGCGCGCCGATGGTGTCCTCGTCGTAGGACATGACGAAGCGCAGCTTCTCACGATCGTCGATCGGCAGGGCCGTAAAGACGTCCTGCATCATCCCCTCGGGGAGATCGGGGGCGAGGTCGGCCAGTTCGTCGGTATCCAGGGTCGAGGCGGCGTTGAGGATCTCCTCGCGATCCATCGCCTCGATCAGGGTGTCCCGGACCGAATCCGACACCTCCAGCAGTACCTCGCCATCCCGGTCGGAATGCACCAGCTCCCAGACGACCAGCCGCTCATCCTGCGGCAGGGATTCGAGGACCTTGGCCACGTCGGCAGAGTGCAGGCGCTCGATCTTGCGCGTCAGACCGGCGAGATCCTGCTGCGCCAGATCCGATAGGGGCTCTAGTTCTCCGCCTGCCTCACTACCTGCGGCGGTCCTCGCTTGCTGCGAGAGGAGATCGCGGATCTCGTGGATCAGCGAATCGAGCTCTTCCTGGCGATCGATGTCGGTGAGTTCGGGCATGAACGTGGCAATCCGGGCAGTTCGGGCAATTCGGAGGCAACCGCTATGGGCCGTCGAGGATAATTGAACCGGCGACAGTATAGCGGACACCGCCCGCCTCGGGGCAGGTCGAATCGGCCGGCTGCGCCTGTGCTTACGTCGACGTGCTAGGCTTGGCGGGGCGTCGATTGCCACCGAAAAGGAGAGAGTCCATGCACGCCCCGGAAGACAATCTGATCTGGATCGATCTTGAGATGACCGGGCTCGATCCGGTGCGGGATACCATTATCGAGATTGCCACTCTGGTGACGGACAAGCACCTCAACGTGCTTGCTGAAGGGCCGGTCGTCGCGATTCACCAGCCTGAGGCGAAACTCGCGGGAATGGACGAGTGGAATCAGCGTGTGCATGGCCAGAGCGGCCTGATCGAGCGTGTCCGCCAGAGCGATTGCGATCTGCGCTGCGGCGAGACCCGCACGCTCGAATTTCTGAGACAGCACGTGCCGGCCGGCAAATCGCCCATGTGCGGCAACAGTATCTGCCAGGATCGTCGCTTTCTCGCTCGCCTGATGCCCGAGTTGGAAGGCTATTTTCACTACCGCAACCTGGATGTCTCCACGATCAAGGAACTGGCACGGCGCTGGCGCCCCGAGGTGCTGGCAGGCTACCGCAAGAACTCCAATCACCAGGCGATGGACGATATCCGGGGCTCGGTCGCCGAGCTTTCACATTACCGTGCCGGGTTTTTCAAGCTTTGACGCGCGATTGACAACCTCGATTGATAGACTTCGACATCATTCGTAATCCGTAGTCCAGAGGGTCAGGCAGAAGATCATGAGTACACGAGTCGGGATTGTTGGTGCCAACGGCCGTATGGGCCGTCGTCTGATCGAGGCGGCCCATCAGGGTGGCAACACGCAGATGGGGGCGGCTTTCGCTCGTAGTGGCAGTCCGCTGATTGGTCAGGACGCGGGCCAGATCGCGGGGATCGGTCAGATCGGTGTGCCCGTGGTCGACGACCTGTCGGGCCACGGCGATGATTTCGACGTACTGATCGACTTCACCTCGACCGACGCCACGATGCGACACCTCGAGATCTGCCGGCAAGCAGGACGAGCGATCGTGATCGGCACCACCGGGCTCTCGGATGCTCAAAAGGAGCAACTACAGGCCGCGGCGCAGGACATTCCCGTGGTGTTCGCGCCGAACATGAGCATCGGCATCAACGTGCTGCTTCAGGTTCTCGGGCAAGTCGCCGGCATGCTGGGTGACGACTACGACGTCGAGATCATCGAGGCTCATCACCGCCACAAGGTCGATGCGCCCTCAGGCACCGCTCTGCGGCTCGGCGAGGCGGTGGCCGAGTCGCTCGATCGGGATTTGCAGCAGGTGGCGATCTACGGACGCGAGGGCATTACCGGTGAGCGTGCAGCCGAAACCATCGGTTTCTCGACGATTCGAGGCGGCGATGTCGTCGGTGACCACACGGTTCTTTTCGCCGGTATCGGCGAGCGCGTCGAGATCACCCACAAGGCCTCGAGCCGGATGACCTTCGCCAAGGGTGCGGTCCGAGCCGCGCAATGGGTGGCCGACAAGCCCGCAGGCCTCTACGACATGGGCCACGTACTGGGGCTCAAGCCGGTCTGACTTTCCCTCGCAATCCAGCCCGGACGGCGTCGAGATGTGCCCTGTCGCTTGCCTACCGGCGTGGACAGCATCGGGGCAATTCAGTCATAATTGCGCCCCGAAACCGAGGGGCTCCGGCTGCCTCGGCGGGCAGCGCCAACTCGGGCGGGGCGACATGACAATTCTGTGGGGGAAAGTTCTTGGATAGCACGGTCTCAGACGCGAACACCGGGCTCCCGGCCAACACGGCGCTCCTGGCTCTTGAAGACGGGAGCGTTTTTTACGGCACCTCCATTGGCGCCGATGGGGAATCCGTGGGCGAAGTGGTGTTCAACACGGCGATGACGGGCTACCAGGAGATTCTCACCGACCCGTCCTACTGCCGCCAGATCGTGACCCTGACGTACCCTCACATCGGCAATGTCGGCGTCAACGCCGAGGACGCCGAATCCGACGGCGTTCACGTCGCCGGCCTGGTGGTCCGCGATTCGGGCCAGATGAGCTCCTGGCGTGGTGAACAATCCCTGGAAGACTACTGCCGGGACCGAGGCGTCGTCGCGATCTCGGAAGTCGACACCCGTGAACTGACCCGTCGCTTGCGCGATCAGGGCGCCATGAAGGGCTGCATTGTCGCCGGGACCGCACTCGATGCGACCGCTGCGGTCGAGAAGGCGCAGGGCTTCGCCGGCCTCGCGGGCACGGATCTGATCCCCGAGGTCGGTACTCGCGAGATGCGTGAGTGGGCGGAAGGCTCCTGGTGGATGGAGGGTTCGGTTCGTCCCGAGCCATCCCGGCACGTCGTCGCCTACGACTACGGCTTCAAGCACAACATCCTCAGGAAACTGGTCGATCGCGGCTGTCGCATCACTCTGTTCCCGGCCGACACGCCGGTGGAGGAGCTGTTGGCCGCCGGGCCCGACGGTATCCTGGTCGGCAACGGCCCCGGCGACCCGGCTGCCTGTACCAAGGCGATCGGCGACATAGAGCGATTCCTCGAGACCGGGATTCCGCTGTTCGGTATCTGCCTTGGCCACCAGCTGCTGGCACTGGCCAGTGGTGCTAAGACCAGCAAGATGAAGTTCGGCCACCACGGCGCGAATCACCCGGTCCAGGACATCGCCTCCAGGCGCGTGCTCATTTCCAGCCAGAATCACGGCTTCGCGGTCGAGGAGGACAGCCTGCCGACTCATCTGGAGGCGACGCACCGGTCGCTTTTCGATGGCAGCCTGCAGGGTATTCGTCGCACCGACTGTCCCGCCTTTAGCTTTCAGGGCCATCCCGAGGCAAGTCCCGGGCCGCATGATCTCGACCTGCTGTTTGATCAGTTTGTCGAGAGCATCGACGCCCGGCACTGAGCCCCGCCTTTTCCAGAACAACCAACTGTCCAGCCTCGGCTGGCAGGTGAGTCGAACATGCCAAAGAGAAACGACATCCAGAGTGTATTGATCATAGGCGCCGGGCCGATCGTGATCGGCCAGGCCTGCGAGTTCGACTATTCCGGGGCACAGGCCTGTAAGGCGCTGCGCGAGGAGGGCCTGCGGGTCATCCTGATCAACTCGAACCCGGCAACCATCATGACCGACCCGGAAATGGCGGATGCCACCTATATCGAGCCGATCACCTGGGAGGCGGTCAGGGCCATCATCGAGCAGGAGCGTCCGGACGCCTTGCTACCGACCATGGGTGGCCAGACGGCACTCAACTGCGCGCTCGACCTCTACCGCCACGGTGTTCTCGACCGCTTCGGTTGCGAACTGATCGGCGCGAGTCAGGATGCGATCGACATGGCCGAGGATCGCGAGCGCTTCAAGGATGCCATGGCCGAAATCGGTTTGTCGACGCCGGCCTCGACGGTTGTGCACACCTTCGAATCGGCCGTGGCCGCCCAGGTCGAGATCGGTTTCCCCGCGATCATCCGGCCGTCGTTCACCATGGGCGGCACCGGTGGTGGCATCGCCTACAACCGCGAGGAATACGAGGAGCTGGTGCGGCGCGGGCTGGATCTTTCGCCGACCAACGAGCTCTTGATCGAGCAGTCGGTGCTCGGCTGGAAGGAATACGAGATGGAGGTCGTACGCGACAAGAACGACAACTCCATCATCATCTGCTCAATCGAGAACCTCGACCCGATGGGCGTTCACACCGGCGACTCGATTACCGTCGCACCGGCGCAGACCCTGACCGACAAGGAGTACCAGGTGATGCGCAACGCCTCGCTCGCGGTGTTGCGCAAGATCGGCGTGGAGACCGGTGGCTCGAACGTGCAGTTTGCGGTCAATCCGGAAAACGGCGACATGATCGTCATCGAGATGAACCCGCGGGTATCGCGCTCCTCTGCGCTTGCCTCCAAGGCGACCGGCTTTCCGATCGCCAAGGTCGCCGCCAAGCTTGCCATCGGCTACACCCTCGACGAGCTGAGGAACGATATCACCAGTGGTGCGACGCCGGCCTCGTTCGAGCCGACCATCGACTACGTGGTCACCAAGATCCCGCGCTTCACCTTCGAGAAATTCCCGTCGGCCAACGACCGTCTGACCACGCAAATGAAGTCGGTCGGAGAGGTGATGTCGATCGGGCGGACGTTTAGCGAGTCGCTGCAAAAGGGGCTGCGCGGCCTGGAAATCGGTCGGGACGGGCTGGATGAGGTCCTGGAAGGCAGCCTGTCGGACGACGATGTCGAGGATCGACTGGTACGAGAGCTCCATTCGCCGGGTGCGGATCGGCTCTGGTACGTGGCCGATGCCTTCCGCCATGGTTTCGACGTCGAGCGTATTCATCGCCACTCGTTCATCGACCCCTGGTTCCTCGGTCAGATCGAGCACCTGGTGCGCACCGAGGACACGCTGCGCGGCGGCCACCTCAAGGAGATCGGCACCGCGCAGATGTATCAGCTCAAGCGGCTGGGCTTTTCCGATGCGCGATTGGCCAAGCTGCTCGACGAGACCGAGAGCACTGTGCGCAAGCACCGCCACGCCCTAGGCGTGCGCCCCGTCTACAAGCGGGTCGACACCTGTGCCGCCGAATTCCCGACCTCGACGGCGTACATGTACTCGACCTACGAGCCGTTCTGCGAGGCCGAGCCGTCCAATCGAGACAAGATCATGATCTTGGGTGGTGGACCCAACCGGATCGGTCAGGGGATCGAGTTCGACTACTGCTGCGTTCACGCCGCGCTCGCCCTGCGTGAGGACGGCTACGAGACCATCATGGTCAACTGCAACCCGGAAACGGTCTCGACCGACTACGACATCTCCGACCGACTGTACTTCGAGTCGCTGACACTCGAGGACGTGCTCGAGATCATCGAGGTCGAGCAGCCGCGCGGCGTGGTGGTGCAGTTCGGTGGCCAGACCCCACTCAAGCTCGCACGCGACCTCGAGAAGGCCGGGGCGCCGATCATCGGCACCACACCGGACGCGATCGACCGAGCAGAGGACCGCGAGCGCTTCCAGGACATGATCAACAAGCTTGACCTGATGCAGCCGCCCAACCGCACCGCGAAATCCGCCGACCAGGCGATACATCTGGCGGCCGAGATCGGTTACCCGCTGGTGGTGCGTCCTTCATACGTACTGGGCGGTCGTGCGATGGAGATCGTCCATGACGAGGAAGGGCTCAAGCGCTACATCCGGGACGCGGTCAAGGTTTCCAACGAGTCGCCGGTACTGCTCGACCGCTTCCTCGACGATGCCACCGAGATGGACATCGATGCGGTCTGCGATGGCGAGGACGTGGTCATCGGCGGGCTGATGGAGCACATCGAGATGGCCGGTGTGCACTCGGGTGATTCGGCCTGCTCGTTGCCGCCGTACACCGTACCGCGTTCGGTCCAGGACCGGGTTCGTGAGCAGATCAAGGCGATGGCCCGCGAGCTGAACGTGGTCGGCCTGATGAACACACAGGTGGCCATTCAGGGCGACGACATCTACATCATCGAGGTGAACCCGCGCGCCTCGCGCACCGTGCCGTTCGTTTCCAAGGCGGTCGGCGTGCCGTTGGCGCAGGTGGCCGCCCGGACGATGGCCGGTGTCAGCCTCAAGCGCCAGGGGATTACCGCCGAGCGCATCCCGCCGTTCTACTCGGTCAAGGAGGCGGTGTTCCCGTTCATCAAGTTTGCCGGCGTCGATCCGCTACTCGGTCCGGAGATGAAGTCGACCGGCGAGGTGATGGGGGTCGGCCGCGAGTTTGGCGAGGCCTTCGCCAAGGCGCAGGCGGGCGCGAGCAACTCCCTGCCGCTGTCGGGCACGGCCTTTATCTCGGTGCGCAAGCAGGATTACAAGGGCATGCTGCCCGTTGCGAAGGCGCTGGTGGAATGGGGCTTTTCGCTGGTGGCCACCCGTGGCACGGCACGCTTTCTCGACGAGAATGGCCTAACGGTGACCACGGTCAACAAGGTCACCGAGGGCCGGCCCAACGTGGTGGACATGATCAAGAATAAGGAGATCGCCATGATCGTGAACACCACCTCCAACAGCCAGCAATCGCGCAGCGATTCCTACGAGATCCGTCGTGAGGCCCTGCATTACCGGATCCCGTACTTCACCACCTTGGCCGGCGCCGAGGCGATGGCGCTGGCTTTGAAATACCTGCACCAGCCGGTCACGGTCAACCGGCTGCAGGACCTGCATAAGGAGTGCGTTGCATGAATCAGACCCCGATGACGGCCGCCGGGGCGGCCAAGCTGGAGGAAGAGCTCAAGCGACTGCGCAGCGTCGAGCGCCCCCGCATCATCGCGGCGATCTCCGAGGCGCGCGAGCTGGGCGATCTCAAGGAGAACGCCGAATACCATGCGGCCCGCGAGGAGCAGGGATTCGTCGAAGGTCGTATCAAGGAGATCGAGGCCAAGCTCTCGCATGCGCAGATCATCGACGTGACCCGCATGCCGCCGGGCGAGAAGGTGATCTTCGGTGCCACGGTCGAACTGCTCGATCTGGATACCGACGCGGAGATTCGCTACAAGATCGTCGGGGACGACGAGGCCGACATCAAGCAGAACCTGATCTCGATCCACTCGCCGATGGCGCGCGCCCTAATTGGAAAGTCGGTCGGCGACGAGGTCACCTTCAATGCCCCGGGTGGCACGACCCGGACCTTCGAGATCGTCGAGGTCGAGTACCTCGCCTGACATGTCATGCCGGCCGGATCGTCCTGATCCGCCGGCTCCTCGTTAGCAACCGCTGGATTCCCCATGCTTGACGCCCGAGTTCTTCGCCAGGAAACCGACGATGTCGCCGCCCGGCTGTCACGCCGTGGCTTTACCTTCGATCGTGAGCGATTCGAATCGCTCGAATCCGAGCGCAAGTCCCTGCAGGTGCAGACGGAAACCCTGCAGGCCGAGCGCAATGCCGAGTCGAAGAAGATCGGCAAGGCCAAGGCCGCTGGCGAGGACATTCAGCCGTTGATCGCGGCGGTGGGCGAGCTCGGTGACCGGCTGGATGCCGCGAAGATGCGACTGGGCGAGATTGCCGACGAGCTGGACCACTTCGTAGCCGGCATCCCGAACTTGCCGGACGACGATGTGCCGGTCGGCGAGAGCGAGGACGACAACGTTGAGGTGCACGCGGTTGGCGAAATCCCGACGTTCGACTTCGAGGTGCGCGATCACGTCGACCTCGGTGCGGGTCTTGCTGGCATGGACTTTGAGGCGGCGGCCAAGCTGACCGGCGCCCGGTTCGTGACCATGTCCGGCCCCGTAGCCCGCCTGCATCGTGCGCTCGCGCAGTTCATGCTCGACCTGCATACCAGCGAGCATGGCTACACCGAGGTGCAGGTGCCGTTCATCGTGCATGCCGACTCACTATTCGGCACCGGGCAGCTGCCCAAGTTTGCCGAGGACCTGTTCCGGCTCGAGGGCGAGACGCCCTGGTACCTGATTCCCACTGCCGAGGTGCCGGTGACCAACCTGGTGCGTGACCGCATCCTCGAGCGCGCCGAGTTGCCGCTCAAGATGGTGGCCCACACGCCGTGCTTCCGTTCCGAGGCGGGGTCGGCCGGACGGGACACGCGCGGGCTGATTCGACAGCACCAGTTCGAGAAGGTGGAGCTGGTGCAGATCGTGTCGGCGGGGGAATCGGAGCGGGCCCTGGAAGAACTGACCGGCCATGCCGAGACCGTGTTGGACGCCTTGGGCCTGCCATACCGACGCCTGGCGTTGTGCAGCGGTGACATGGGCTTTTCTGCGGCCAAGACCTACGACCTGGAGGTGTGGCTGCCTGGGCAGGATCGATATCGGGAGATCTCGTCGTGCTCCAATACCCGCGATTTCCAGGCGCGACGGATGCAGGCACGGGGTCGCAACGCCGAAGGCAAGCCCGAACCGGTGCATACCCTCAACGGCTCCGGTCTGGCCGTCGGCCGCACCCTGGTGGCCGTTCTCGAGAACTACCAATGCGAAAATGGTGACGTGGTCGTGCCGCAGGCATTGCGTCCCTACATGGGTGGAATCGAGCGAATCGAGGCCCAGGCGTGAGCCAAGTGTCGGCCGCGCCCGACCCGTTATTCCAGACGGTCCGCAAGGTCATCCTCGACACGTTGGATCTGCCGGGGCCCGCGCAACGTTTCACGCCGCAAAGCGGTTTGTTCGGCGAGATACCCGAGCTCGATTCGATGGGCGTGGTGCTCCTGCTTACCGCGCTCGAGGATCGCTTCGACATCCAGTTGTCCGATGACGAGGTCGATGCCGAATGGTTTGCAACCTTTGGTACGGTGACCGAGTTCATCCGAGCCCGAACCTGATATCTCAGCGTTTCGAATGCCTGAACGCGAAAACCCGCCGAGCGTTCGGCGGGTTTTTGCTTGGTAAGAGGCGCGGTGGGGGGGCTAACTGCCTGTCAGTTGGTGGTACTTGCCCATCAGCTGGTCTTCGGTTTCTTGGTTGTCCGGATCGGTGATGATGCAGTCGACCGGGCAGACCTCGACGCACTGCGGCTCGTCGTAATGTCCCACGCATTCGGTGCACAGGTTGGGTGCGATCTCGTAGATCTCGTCACCCTGGGAAATGGCGCCGTTCGGGCATTCCGGCTCGCAGACATCACAGTTGATGCATTCATCGGTAATCAGCAGGGACATGCGGATTCCTCCCCCATTATCTCGTCGGTAATTGCGAGATAGGATAACAGGTAAAAGGCGTTTTTGGCGCCCTCGGCAGAAGAATATCGCAGCGTCATGCTTGGTTACTTTTCCCGAGGGCCTGGACCACGGCAGGAGGCACGAAGTCGGTCACGTCACCGCCGAGTCTGGCCAGTTCGCGCACGATGCTCGACGAGATGAAACCGAGGTCTTCGGCGGGTGAGAGAAAGACGGTTTCGAGTTCGTTGTTGAGGCGGCGGTTGATGGCCGCCAACTGGATCTCGTACTCGAAGTCACTCACAGCGCGCAGACCACGGACCAGTGCGGTTGCTCCCACCCGGGCGGCGTAGTCGACCAGCAGTCCATCGAACGAATCCACGCGGATTCCGCCGCTGCGGTCGTCGATAGCCTGTTGCGCCAATGCCTGACGCTTCTCGAGCGAAAAGAGAGTGCTCTTGGCCGAATCACCGGCGACCGCGACGATCACCTCGTCGAACAACCGGGCGGCCCGCAGGGCCAGGTCGACGTGTCCAAAGGTGATCGGGTCGAAAGTGCCCGGATACACCGCGATGCGTTTTTTGGTCGTCATTGATCGGCCCCGATGGTGTTCGTGCAGACCCTCCTTCAGGAAAGGATCATGTGTATGCCCAGACCCATGAGCACGATGGCAAAGATTCGCTTGAGTGCCCGTGCCGGCAGCACTTGAGCCAGCTTGGCACCGATTGGCGCGAAAAGCACCGAAAAAACGGCGATACCCAGCAGGGCCGGGATGTAGACGTAGCCCGCGGTCATGCCGGGCAGGCCATCGATCGCCCAGCCACTGACCACGTAGCCCGCCGCCCCGAACAGCGCCGTGGGCAGGGTCAGCGAAGCGCTGGTGGCGATGGCGTTGCGGGCCGTGATATTGCAATAGAGGAAGTAGGGCGTGGTCATCGCGCCCCCGCCCATGCCCATGATCGAGGCGATTGCGCCGAAGGTGCTCGAGACGCCGGTAAGCGGGACGATGCCGGGAAGCTGACGGCTGGCCGGCGGGGTGCGGCCAAAGGCCATTTGCAACGCGACCGCTATCTCCAGTACGCCAAAGACGATCTTGAGCACCTCGCCGGGGAGGTAATGCGCCACCGTGGAGCCGAGTATCGCCCCGATCGACATGCCGGGTGCGAAACGTGCGAACACGCCCCAGAGCACACCACCATGCCGATGATGGCTGTAGACCGAGGTGATCGAGGCGAACACGATCGCCGCGAGCGATGTACCGATCGCGATATGGACCAGGTGGGGGCCGGAAATCCCGATGGTCGGGAAGATCATCAGGAGCACCGGCACCATGATCAGCCCGCCACCAATCCCGAGCAGCCCGGCGGCGACACCGCCGACCATGCCGAGGATGGCGAACAACAGGTATTCCACGTACGTCCTCCCTTGGCCCCGCCGCGATCAGCGTTTCTTCGGCGGCAGAAGATCCGTGATGGTGCCTTCGGCCATCTCGGCGGAAAACCCGAGCGTTTCCGACAGGGTGGGGTGCGGGTGGATGGTCAGGCCGATATCGGCCATGTCGGCACCCATCTCGATTGCGAGCATTGCCTCGGCAATCAGCTCGCCGGCATTCGGCCCGACGATGCCGGCACCGAGCAGACGGTGGGTTTCACTGCAGAACAGGGTCTTGGTCAGGCCTTCGTCGCGCCCCAGGCTAAGCGACCGACCCGAGGCCGCCCAGGGGAAGGCCCCTTTCTCGTACTCGATGCCCTCGGCCTTGAGTTCATCCTCGGTCTTGCCGGCCCACGCGACCTCCGGGTCGGTGTAAGCGACATTCGGAATCCCCATCGGCGTGAAGGCCGACGGCAGGCCACAGATGACTTCCCCGGCGACCTTGCCCTCGTGGGCGGCCTTGTGCGCCAGCATCGGCTGGCCAACCACGTCGCCGATGGCGTGGATGTGCTCGACATTGGTGCGCATCCGCTCGTCGACGGCGATGAAGCCGCGCTCGTCGACCGACACGCCGGCCTTGTCGGCATCGATCTTCTTGCCGTTCGGCGCGCGGCCCACGGCGACGAGAATGCGATCGAAAACAGCCGTTTCCGGTGTGTTCTTGCCCTCGAATGTAACGTGTAGGCCATCCTTCTTGGCCTCGACATTGGTCACTTTTGCACCAAGGAAGATGTCCTGGTAGCGCTTCTTGAGAATCTTCAGGAGCGGGCGGCTGAGATCCTTGTCGACACCCGGAATGATGCTGTCGGCCAGTTCGACGATCGATATGTCGGCGCCGAGCGAGTCGTAGACCTGGGCCATCTCCAGCCCGATGATGCCGCCGCCGATCACCAGCATCTTGCCGGGTATTTCCTCGAGCTCAAGGGCGTCGGTGGAGTCCATCACGCGCGGGTCGTCGTGCGGGATGAACGGTAGCTTTACCGCCTGAGAGCCAGCCGCGATGATCGAGTTTTCGAACCGAACCAGCGTCTCCTTGCCCTCGTCATCGGTCACAGCGATATGGTGCGGGTCGACGAACCGGCCGTAGCCTCGCACGATCTCCACCTTGCGCTGCTTGGCCAGCGACTCGAGGCCTCCGGTCAGCTTCTTGACGGTCTTTTCCTTGAAACCGCGCAGCTTGTCCAGATCGATCTTCGGCTTGGCGAAGGTCACGCCGTGATCGCCCATCGAACGGGTCTCGTTGAGCACCTCGGAGACATGCAGGAGAGCCTTGGACGGGATGCAGCCGACATTCAGGCAGACCCCGCCGATCACCGGGTAGCGCTCGATCAGGACGACCCTCTTGCCGAGATCGGCCGCGCGGAAGGCCGCGGTGTAGCCACCCGGACCGGAACCAAGCACGCAGATGTCGCACTCGACATCGGCCTTCGCATCGGTGGCCGCCGCGGCCGCCGGGGCAGGGGAGGAGGACTCGATCGCCGAGGCGGGAGTCTCCTCCGCCGGGGCCTCATCGGAGTCGCTTTCGCTGCTGCCGGCGGCAGGTTCGTATTTCGCGATCGGTTTGCCGGTGCTGACCTTGTCGCCGACGCCAACGAACATCTCGGTGATGGTGCCCGCGGCAGGTGCCGGGATCTCCATGGTGGCCTTGTCGGTCTCCAGGGTGATCAGCGAGTCCTCGGCCTCGACGGTGTCGCCGGCCTCGACCAGCACCTCGATGATCTCGACTTCGTCAAAGTTGCCGATGTCCGGCAGGTTGATGGTTTCGATGGTCATCCGGCGCTCCTTACAGCATCATTTCGCGAAGATCGGTCAGCGTGCGCGAGAGCGTGGTCATGAACCGCGCCCCCTCGGCCCCGTCGATGACGCGGTGATCGTATGACAACGCCAGCGGCAGCATCAGGCGCGGCACGAATTCCGAGCCGTCCCAGACCGGCTGCATGCTGGCCTTGGAGACGCCCAGGATGCCCACTTCCGGGCCGTTGACGATCGGCGTGAACTGCGTGCCGCCGATGCCGCCGAGGCTGGAGACCGAGAATGTCCCGCCGGAAAGATCCTCGCCGGTGAGCTTGCCGTTGCGGGCGCGCTCCGAGATGGCCATCAGCTCCTCGGAGAGCTCGAAGATGCCTTTCTGATCGACGTCGCGCACCACCGGCACCAGCAGGCCGTTGGGGGTATCCACCGCCACGCCTAGGTTGATGTACTTTTTGATGATCAGCTTCTCGCCGTCCGGGGCGAGCGAGGCGTTCATGTGCGGGAACTCGCGCAGCACATGCGCCAGTGCCTTGAGCACGAACACCAACGGCGTCATCTTGATGCCGGCCTTCTCGGCGCGCGGCTTCAATGACTTGCGGAAGGCCTCGATTTCGGTGATGTCGGTCTCGTCGAACTGCGTGACGTGCGGAATGTTGAGCCACGCGGTCGACAGGTGCTTGCCGGAAAGCTTCTTGATCCGCGAAAGCGGCTTTTCCTCGATTTCGCCGAACTGGGAGAAATCGATTTCCGGCAGCGGCGGAATTCCCGCACCTTTGGCCGCGCCACCTTTGGCCGCACCTTCCATGACCTGCTTGATCGCGCCCTCGACGTCACTCTGGAGGATGCGCCCCTTGTGGCCCGTGCCGGTGACATTGGCAAGATCGACGCCCAGCTTGCGAGCAAACAGGCGCACCGACGGGCTGGCGTGCCACTTCGAGCCGGCAGTCTGGCGGTTGACGGGGGTAGGGGGGGGCGTGGCCGGAGCGCTCGACTCGGGCGGTTTCTCGGCGGCCGGTGCCGGCTTTTCGGTCTTTTCCGCCTCCTCCCCGGCGGACTCGCCCGATGCCTCGGCTTGGTCGGCTGGTTCGGCTTTTTCGGCCGGTTTTCCTTCCTCGGCCGGTGCCTCGGCTTCGTCCTCTGCCTCGATCTCGGCGATCAGGTCACCCTCCTTGAGAGTGTCGTCGACCTTGACCAGCACCTTCTTGATCTCGCCCGTGTAGGGGGACGGGATCTCCATCGTGGCCTTGTCGGACTCCAGTGTGATCAGCGAGTCTTCCTTTTCCACCCGGTCACCGGGCGAAATCAGCACCTCGATGACCGGGGTGTTGTCGTAATTGCCGATGTCGGGGAGGGTGATCGACATGATGGCCATCAGCCTGTCTCCATGAAAGGTTGCATGCGCGTCCGCGTCTTACGCGCGAACGTCGGATCGAATAGGCCCTTGCCGCCGGGCGACCCGCGGTCGCCGTCGGCCGGCGCGGGCAGGTCTCAGCGCTCGATCGGCGGGCCGCAGTCCGGGTCGATGTCGTACTTGGTGATCGCCTCGGTGACCTTCGCGGCCGGGATGCTGCCCTCGTCTGCCAGTGCCTTGAGCGCGGCGACCACGATGTGGGCGGCATCGACCTCGAAGAACCGACGCAGCGCGGCACGGGTGTCGGACCGGCCGTAGCCATCGGTGCCCAGCGTGGTGAACGAGCCGGGTACGAAGCGACGGATCTGGTCAGGGTAGGCCTGGATGTAGTCGGTGGCCGCGATGACCGGGCCGTTGCGCTCTTCGACCGCCGTGGTGATGTACGGCGTCACAGGCTTGGCGTCCGGGTGCAGGCGGTTGTGGCGTTCGCAGGACTGGCCTTCGCGGGCCAGCTCGGTGAAGCTGGTGGCCGACCAGACGTCGGCGGCGATCTTCCACTCGTCCTCGAGCATCGCGGCGGCGGTCTCGGCCTCGCGCAGGATGGTGCCCGAACCCATCAGCTGGACACGTGTCTTGACCTTCTTGCCGCTCTTGCGCAGGCGGTAGGCACCCTTTAGAACACCTTCCTCGACATCCTCGGGCATGGCCGGGTGCGAGTAGTTCTCGTTCATCGCGGTGATGTAGTAGTAGCAATCCCGCTTTTCCTCGACCATCGCCTTGAGGCCGTCGCGGATGATGATCGCCATCTCGTAGCCGTAGGTCGGATCGAATACCCGGCAGCTCGGCACGGCCGAGAACATCATGATGTTGTGGCCGTCGTTGTGCTGCAGGCCCTCGCCCTCGAGCGTGGTGCGCCCGGCGGTCGCGCCGATCAGGAAACCACGGGCACGGATGTCGCCGGCCAGCCAGGCGAGATCACCCACACGCTGGTAGCCGAACATCGAGTAGTAGATGTAGAAGGGCACCATCGCCTCGCCGTAGTTGGCGTAGGCCGTGGCCGCGGCCAGCCACGAGGACATCGAGCCGGCCTCGTTGATGCCTTCCTGCAGTACCTGGCCGTTGGCCGACTGCTTGTACCAGGCGACCTGGTCGGAATCGACCGGCTCGTAGAGCTGGCCGGCCGGGTCGTAGATGCCGACCTGGCGGAACAGCCCCTCGAGACCGAAGGTGCGTGCCTCGTCGGGAATGATCGGTACGACGCGCTTGCCCAGCTTTTTGTCGCGCAGGATCATCGCCAGGATCCGGCCGAACAGCATGGTCGAGGACATCTCCCGATCGCCGGTGCCCTTGAGGATCATGTCGAAGGCCTTGAGATCCGGTGCCGGGATCGATTCGGCCCGGTCGACGCGGGAGGGCAGGTAACCGCCCAGATCCTTGCGCCGCTCGTGCATGTACTTGATCAGCTCGTGGCTGTCGTCCGGCTTGTAGAACGGGACGTTCTTCTCCAGTTGCTCGTCGGAGATCGGCAGGCCGAAACGATCGCGGAAGTACTTGAGACCCTCGTTGTCGAGCTTCTTCTGCTGGTGCGCGGTCATCGCACCCTCGCCGAACGGCCCCATGCCGTAGCCTTTGATCGTCTTGGCGATGATGACGGTCGGCTTGCCCTTGCAGTCGTTGGCCGCCTTGTAGGCCGCGTACATCTTGCGCGGGCTGTGGCCGCCGCGGGTAAGCGAGAAGATCTCGTCGTCGGTCATGTTCTTGACCAGTTCGGCGGTCTCCGGGTACTTGCCAAAGAAGTGCTCGCGGACGAACGCGCCGTCCTTCGCCTTGTAAGCCTGGTACTCGCCGTCGGGGACTTCCATCATCCGTTCCATCAACTTGCCCGACTTGTCGCGGGCAAGTAGTTCGTCCCAGCCCGGTCCCCAGAGGACCTTGATCACGTTCCAGCCGGCACCACGGAAGCTGCCCTCAAGCTCCTGGATGATCTTGCCGTTCCCACGTACCGGGCCGTCGAGACGCTGCAGGTTGGCGTTGACGATGAACACCAGGTTGTCGAGCTTCTCGCGCACGGCCAGGCCGATCGCGCCGAGTGATTCCGGCTCGTCCATCTCGCCGTCGCCGAGGAAGGCGTAGACCTTGCGGCTGTTGACCTCGCCGAATCCGCGCGCCTCCATGTATTTCATGAATCGGGCCTGGTAGATCGACATCAGCGGACTCAAGCCCATGGAGACGGTCGGGAACTGCCAAAAATTCGGCATCAGCCAGGGGTGCGGATACGAGCTCAGCCCGTCCTTGTGCGCCTCCTGGCGGAAATTGAGTAACTGGTCCTCGGTGATGCGGCCTTCGAGGTAGGCGCGAGCGTACATGCCCGGGGCGACGTGACCTTGGAAGAACACCATGTCGGCACCCTCCGGGTGATCGTGGCCCTTGAAAAAGTGGTTCAGGGCCACCTCGTACATCGTCGCGCTGGATTGGTAGGAGGCGATGTGGCCGCCGACCGAGTTTTCCTTGTTGGCCCGGACGACGATGGCCATGGCGTTCCATCGGATCAGGGCGCGCAGGCGTTGCTCGAGCTGACGGTCGCCGGGGTATTGCGGCTCGTTCTCGGGCGGGATGGTGTTGATATAGGGGGTCGTTGCGGAGTAGGGGGTGTCGATGCCGTGCTGGCGTGCCAGCTCGATCATGCTGCCAATCAGATGGCGGGCCTTTTCCGTCCCTTCGAAGCCGACCACTGCCTCGAGTGCGTCAAGCCATTCCCGGGTTTCCTGCGGATCCTGATCGATGTAATCGGTCACAAGCACTCCTCAAAGCTGTCGTTGGGTGCGTCCGAACCCCCCGCTAATCGCATTGCGGCAGGGTTTCGATGGCCGCACCAGACCAAAATTTGCGCCTCATTATGCGTGATTGTGCCGAGTTTTCCTATGCGCAACCGCATTATGAGGCGGCTCCATGTCGCCGTGGCGCGCACCTTCGCCCCTACCGGGTGCCCTGTTGATGCGGGCTGTGGTGGTGTAATCGGGGGATCGAAAAACCCTATGCCCTGTCATGCAGCGGCCGTGTCTATATAATGCCGGCTTCACGTGCGATACAGATCACGATCACAGACTCGAACACACAAATCGAAATCAGGAGTTCCGATGAGCAATCCCGCGGCCCCCAAAAAGCTCGGCAAGGTGGTACTGGCCTATTCCGGCGGCCTGGACACTTCGGTGATCCTCAAGTGGCTGGAAGAGACCTACGACTGCGAGGTGGTCACCTTCACCGCGGACCTGGGGCAGGGCGAGGAGCTCGACCCGGCGCGCGAGAAGGCCGAGAAGATGGGCGTCAAGGAAATCTACATCGACGATCTGCGAGAGACCTTCGTCCGTGACTACGTCTTCCCGATGTTCCGCGCCAACGCCATCTACGAAGGCGAGTACCTGCTGGGCACCTCGATTGCCCGCCCGCTGATCGCCAAGCGTCTGGTGGATATCGCCCGCGAGACCGGCGCCGACGCCGTCGCCCACGGCGCGACCGGCAAGGGTAACGACCAGGTCCGCTTCGAGCTCAACGCCTACGCGCTCAACCCTGAGATCAAGGTGATTGCCCCGTGGCGCGAGTGGGATCTCACCTCCCGCGAGAAGCTGATGAACTACGCCGAGTCGCGTGACATCCCGGTCGACTTCGCCGCCGCCGGCAAGAAATCGCCGTACTCCATGGATGCCAACCTGCTGCACATCTCCTACGAGGGCGGCAACCTCGAGGACCCGTGGTGGGAGCCGGAAGAGGAAATGTGGCGCTGGTCGGTCAGCCCCGAGCGGGCCCCTGCCGAGTCCACCGAGATCGTCATCGGCTTCGAGAAGGGTGATCCAGTCTCCATCGACGGCGAAAAGCTCTCGCCGGCCGCACTGCTGCTCAAGCTCAACCAGCTGGGCGGCGCCAACGGCATCGGTCGTCTGGACATGGTCGAGAACCGCTACGTGGGCATGAAGTCGCGCGGCTGCTACGAGACCCCGGGCGGCACCATCATGCTCAAGGCACGCCGTGCGCTCGAGTCGCTGACGCTCGACCGTGGTGAGGCGCACATGAAGGACGAACTGATGCCCAAGTACGCCGAACTGGTGTACAACGGTTACTGGTTCGCCCCCGAGCGCGAGATGCTGCAGAAGGCGATCGACGCCACCCAGGAGAACGTCAACGGCGACGTGCGCCTGCGCCTGTACAAGGGCAACGTGATCGTGGCGGGTCGCCAGTCCGACAACAGCCTGTTCGACCCGGCAATCGCCACCTTCGAGGACGACGCCGGTGCCTACGACCAGCGCGATGCGGAGGGCTTCATCAAGCTCAACGCCCTGCGGCTGCGGATCAGCGCGAAGGCTGGCCGCCGGGGCTGATTACCGGGTGGAGGGCTCTGATTTATGCTTCGGGCCATGGCGCTGGCTCACCGGTGTGGCCCGCGGTCGCGGGCAGCAGGAACCAACCGTTTCGACGCCGAACGGGTGTTGATCACAGGCAAGGGGCGCCTGGTATGCCCGATGTGGCAAGCCAACTGGCATCCGTTGTCGACAAGGTGTTTTCGCCCAGCAGGCGGGTCGTGACGTGAGTCACGGCCCGCCTTTTTATCGGGTTTTTCGCGGTTGCCCTGGCGGCTTGCCCGGCCCCTCAATCCGTTTGCTGCCGCGTGCAAGGGCTGAAACAAACGGCCGCGATCGCGGATTTCGATCAGGCGGCCGAGCTGATAGCCTCTCTGCGCGACTTGGGCTGCCTGATCGCACCAGACGATTTTAGCCGTGGCCTGATCTCGTTCGAATTCCTCCGTCGTCTCCAGCCCGATTTCGTCAAGATCGACGACAAGTTGATCCGTGATCTGCGTAAAGATCGTGTCGCCACCGTCACCGTCGAGTCCATATATGACATCGCACGCTTGATGGGTGCGCGCACGGTGGGAGAGTGGATGGAGACCACACCCATATTGGCGGAGCTCGAACGTATCGGCGTTGACTTCGCGCAGGGCTACTTCCGGAATCGGCCGCAACCGCTAGTCGACTGGCTCGCCATTGAACGACAAGCGCTGACGGACTGAGCGTCCAGATCGGCTCGCCCCATGCGCCGGTCAGACGGCGGCAATCGTCATCACTCGAGGAAACCAATCATGCTCAGAACGACAAGGTGCTGATGCGCAGGGAATCCATTTCGAGGTTACGTGGTGGGTCGATCCGTCGGATAGGTTGGGAGTTGTCGCTTGTCGTCGCCTTCCTGTGCCTGCTGATAGCGCCCCCTATCCACGCGCAACCGGATGAGGCGGCGAGCCGGATCACCATCGGGGTGCTTGCCTACGCCGGGAAGGAAGAGGCACTCGAACGCTGGCAGGCGACCGCCGATTACCTGAGCTATCGCAACCCGGGTTATCGCTTCGTCATCGAGCCGCTGTTCCTGTCCGAGTTGCGCCGTGCGTTCGTGCAGCGGCAGCTGCACTTCGTGCTGACCCAATCGCTGCAATACTCGGAGTTGTCTAGGCTGGGGACGATCTGGCCGCTGTCGACCCTGGTGGCAAAGGGAAACGGCCAGGGGCTCAGTGGCCAGGGGCGCGGTGATCAAGCTCTGGAGCAACTCGGCGCGGTGATCTTCACCCGGGAGGGATCCGGATTCGACACGCTTGACGATCTGGTCGGCACCCGGATCGCCGGCACCAGCCCGAACGCCTTGGGTGGCTGGCTGCTCGGGATGCAGGCGCTGGAAAACGCGGGCATTGAGGTCGGACACGAGATCACGCCGATCTTCACCGGCCTGCCACTCGAAGCGGTGATCGATGCAGTGCTCGATGGCCGTGCCCACGCCGGAGTCGTGCGCGCGAGCTTCTTCCAGCGTTACCTGGAAGCGTACCCCGATACCCGATTGCTGCCCGTCGGTCCGGCCGAGCGTCAGGGATTCCCGTACCCCAGCAACACCCCGCTGGTTCCCGAGTGGCCCTTTGCCGCCACCGGCCAAGCGCCGGACGGCCTTCCCGCGCAGGTTGCCCGTCAACTGATCGAGATGTCGGCCGATTCGCCGGCCGCAGAGCTGGCGCGGATCGCCGGCTGGCGTACCCCCCTGGACTATTCAATCGTCGACCGGCTGCGCGACGAGTGGCTGCCCGAGCCACTCACACCGGGCTCGCTGTTGCTTCACTTCTGGCACTACCTAGTGCTGATCGTTGCCGCGGCGCTTGTCTTGTTCACCTGGCAGGCGCGACGCGCCACGAAACGCCTGGGTGAAGAAAAACGTCGACTGCGTCGTGCTTTCTCGGGCCTGCATACAGGGGCGGCGCTCACGGATGCCTCGGGTCATATCCTGCTTACCAATCCCGCTATCGAGAAATTCGCTCGACCCGAACTGGGTGGCCAAATGGGAGGCACGGCATTCTGCGAGGTCTTCGAACTCCGGATCGGCGAACGCTCGACTCCATGCACTTTCGCTGATCTGGTCGAATGGGGCGAGACAAGCGAAGAACCTTCGGTCGATGGTCTGATCGAGCGGGAGAATCAGCGCCTCGACGTGAACCTGAAGGTCAGCCGACTCGCTACCGACGGGGCCTCCCAATATCTGGTGTCCATGCTCGACGTTACCGATCTGCGTTCGGCGAATGCCCTGCTGACCTACCGGGCCACGCATGACCGTCTCACCGGTGTACTTAACCGGGAAGCGATGGAAGAATTCCTTGCATGGGTCATGCCCGGCAAGCTGCCGCGCAACGAGCCGGTTCAGGCGAGTTGCCTGGTATGGACGGACCTCGACGAATTCCGGCTCCTCAATGAGATCGGCAGCCGGGAACTGGGCGACCGCATCCTTGCGTCACTGGCCAGCCACTTTTCCCTGGAATTGCCGTCCGATGCGGTACTGGCAAGGATGGGTGTCGATGAGTTCGCCATCTGGATGCCGCTGTTGAATCATGACACCTGCGCGTTGGTGGCTCGTGGGGTGCTGGAAATCATTCATGCCTTCCGGCTGCCCGGTGAGCACGAGCACCTGCGATTGAAGGCCAGTGTGGGTGTGACTCGCCTCGACAGCGACGATCTGATCGCGGCGCGACGTCTGGAGGATGCCGAGCGAGCCTGTCAGAGCGCCCATCGGCTCGGTGGCGACCGGGTGGTGCAGTTCTCGGGTGAAAATACCGAGCTTCTGGAGCGTGAACAGCAGGTCGAACGTTACACCGCCTTGCGGGCGGCGATTGTCGACGACCGGCTTCATCTCGCGGCCCAGCGGATCGCCCCGACACGTGCCGGCATTCCTGTCCTGCACGAGATGCTGTTGCGAGTCACCGACGCCGAGGGAAAGATTCGGTTTCCGACCGAGT
>JBHEOB010000003.1:7800-65840 GCA_046261775.1 Guyparkeria sp. | reverse complement strand
TCCCGAGATGATCCCGTCGAGACGACTCCCGACGCGTCCGATCGGGCTGCCGCGGAGGAGGCCGCGTCGCCCGATTATCGCCATCTGGCGATTGTCGAGCCGACCGATGGTGAGGTGGCCAGTCGTCTGCAGGGCAGCATCATGGTCGAGATCGCGATGCAGCCGAACCTGCAGAGCGGCGACCGTCTGCACGTTCTCGTCGATGGCGAGGCGCGTGTGCGTGACTCGTCCGGGCGTCGTCATCTGATCAACGGGCTCGCGCCCGGCGAGCGCGAGCTGACCGCTCAGATCCACCGCGATGGCGAGGTGGTCAAGGAAAGCGCCCCGGTGCGCTTTCAGTTGATGACGCCCTCCCAATAACAGGGCAATCGTCTATTCTTATGCACTGACATGGTGCGAATGCCGACCTGTCGAAGCGGCTGGCCTGGTTCGGTGCTGGGTTGAAGCCCCGCCAGAGTGGGCCTTGCAATGGTTTTCTGCGCGGCGTTCGGTCGGGCATGCTAATTGCACCAAAAATCGTCAGCCGTCCGGCAGGCGTTCCCTGCCGGCTGTTTTGCGCCCGGTGGAGCAGTGCATGAACCCGAGATCCGAGCCCCGGCTTGCCGATACGTTGAACACCGCGATCGTGGTGCTGGACGACCGCAACCGGCCGATCTATCTCAACTCGGCGGCCGAGCAGTTTCTCGGCACCAGTTACGGCGCCGCGCTCAAGTCCGGCTTCGATGCGGTCTTTACCGCCAACCCCCTGCTGGCCGAGACCATCCGTGAATCACTGGCCACCCAGCAGGTGATGACCCTGCGCGAGATCGAACTTGTCCTGGCCCACGAGACCACCCGCGTGGCCGACTGCGCGATTACCCCGCGGCCGGATTACCCCCGTGCCCGGGTGATGCTGGAGCTCAATGACATCGAGCGCCACCTGCGCATCTCCCGCGATGCGCGCATCACCTCGCTGCAGATGACCACCCGCCAGATGATGCGCGGGCTGGCCCACGAGCTGAAGAACCCGCTGGGCGGTCTGCGCGGCGCCGCCCAGCTGCTTGAGCGTGAGCTCCCCGACGAGCACCTGACCGAGTACACCCGTATCATCCTGCAGGAAACCGACCGCCTGCGCGGACTGATCGATCGCATGCTGGGGCCGAACGACCGGCCCGATTGCGGCTGGGTCAACGTCCACGAACCGCTCGAGCAGATTCGCCAGTTGCTGCGGATCGAAGCCGCCGACAAGCCGCTCGAATGGCGGCTGGATTACGACCCCTCGCTTCCCGACGTCTGGGCCGATCGCGACCAGCTGGTGCAGGTCCTGCTCAACCTCGCGCGCAATGCCGTCCAGGCGATGCGCGAGGGTGACACCCCCAATCCCCGGCTGACCTTCCGCACCCGCGTGCTGCGCCAGTTCACCATCCACGGCCATCGCCATCGCCTGGCGGTGCGGATCGACGTCGAGGACAACGGCCCCGGCGTGCCCGACGACCTGGTCGAGACCCTGTTCCTGCCCATGGTCAGCGGCCGCGCCGGCGGCAGCGGGTTGGGCCTGTCGCTTGCCCAGACCATCGCCGAACGCCACCACGGCATGATCGAGTTCGTGCCCAAGCGCCGTGTGACCCGGTTTTCCCTGATTCTGCCCATCCACCCCGACGGCGACCAGGCCCCGGGGTGGAAGCCCTCTTCCAACGAGTGAGCCGACCATGCAAGCCGCTGACAAGTCGAACAATGGACGCCCCATCCCCCGCCTGTGGGTGATCGACGACGATCAAGCCATCCGCTGGGTGCTCGAGCGCGCCCTGGCGACAACCGACTTCGCCGTGGAGTCCTTCGACGCGGTAGCAGGCGCACAGGCCCGGCTCGACCGTGGCGACCTGCCGGACGTGATCTTCTCGGACATCCGCATGCCCGGCGAGGACGGCCTTAGCTTCCTTACCCGGCTCGCCGCCGACTATCCCGCCATTCCGGTGGTGATCATGACCGCGCATTCGGATCTCGAGAGCGCGGTGGGCGCATTCGAGAAGGGGGCGTTCGATTATCTTGCCAAGCCGTTCGACATCGACGAGGCCGTGCGCCTGGCCGAGCGTGCCTATGACGCCTCGCGGGAGCGGGCACAGCAGGCCGCGCCACAGGCGCCCGAGAACGCCTCGGAACTGATCGGCAATGCCCCCGCCATGCAGGAAATCTTCCGCGCCATCGGCCGGTTGGCGCGCTCCTCGGTCACCGTGCTGATCAACGGCGAATCGGGCACCGGCAAGGAATTGGTCGCCCGCGCCCTGCACCGGCACAGCCAGCGCCGCGAAGGGCCGTTCGTCGCGCTCAATACCGCGGCCATCCCCAAGGACCTGCTCGAGTCCGAGCTGTTCGGCCACGAGAAGGGCGCGTTCACCGGCGCGGCGGGCCAGCGGCGCGGGCGCTTCGAGCAGGCTCAGGGCGGCACGCTGTTTCTCGACGAGATCGGCGACATGCCGCTCGAACTGCAGACGCGCCTGCTGCGGGTGCTGTCCGACGGGCACTTCTACCGCGTCGGCGGCACCTCCCTGATCCAGAGCGACGTGCGCGTGATCGCCGCGACCCACCAGCGCCTGGAGGACCTGGTCAAGGACGGGCGTTTCCGTGAAGACCTCTATCATCGCCTCAACGTCATCCGCCTCAAGCTGCCCTCGCTGCGCGAGCGGGTCGAGGACATCCCGCAGCTGATGCGCTTTTTCCTCGTTCGCGCCGCCGAGGAGCTGGGCGTTCCGGTCAAGACGCTCACCCGGGCCGCCGAGACCCGCCTGTGCGACTACCCCTGGCCGGGCAACGTCCGCGAGCTGGAAAACATCGCCCGCTGGCTGACCGTGATGGCGCCGGGCAACGAGATCAGTATCGACGACCTGCCCGACACCATTACCCAGGGCCTGACCGGCGAGCACGCCGTCGACGGCGACGACCAACTGCTTTCCCGCTGGACCAGCGATCTCTCGCGCTGGGCCGAAACGCGACTCAAGGCCGGCGACGACGATCTGCTCGCCACCGCCGGGCCGGCCTTCGAGCGCACCCTGCTGCAGGCCGCGCTGGCCTTCACCGGTGGGCACAAGCAGAAGGCCGCCGCCCTGATCGGATGGGGGCGCAACACCGTCACCCGCAAGCTCAAGGATCTGGGCGAGAACTGAGGTGCAGGTGGCTCGCGAGCGTCGGACTGTCACAAGATCCGACCCTCGCCGATGCTATGCTTCCCGCACGTTCTAACTCAGTCGGAAACAGGGAGTCGGCATGGCCCAGACGGTGGCGCTGTATTCGGTCAAGGGCGGCGTAGGCAAGACCGCCGCGGCGGTCAACCTCGCGGCGCTGTCGGCCTCGGCCGGTCGGCGCGTGCTGGTCTGGGACCTCGACCCGCAGAGCGCGGCCTCGTGGTACCTGCAAGCCGAGGCGGGCACGGAGAGGTCGATCAAGAAGCTGCTCAAGCCCAAGGGCCTGGCCGCCTCGGTGCGACCCACCATTCACAATCACCTCTGGGTGCTGCCCGCGCTGCCGGGGCAACAGGCGATCGAACATCATCTCGCCGACAAGAAGGACGCCGGCTTCCGGCTGGCCAAGCTGATCGATCCGCTGGCCGAGCAGTTCGAGGAAATCTGGATCGACGCGCCGCCGGGCCTGTCGCTGCTGGCGGACAACGTGTTGCGTGCGGCCGACATGGTGCTGGTGCCGATGGTGCCCACGCATCTGTCCGAACGCACCTGGTTCCAATTGAAGCGCCACCTCGACGATCGCCAGATCCACCCCGAGCGGCTGCGCGCCTTCCTCTCGCTGGTCGACCGCCGTCGGCGCATGCACCGCGAATTCGCCGAGCGTCATCGCCACGACATCCCCGAGCTGCTCGAAAACGAGATCCCCTACGCCTCGATCGTCGAACAGATGGGCGAGGACCAGCAGCCCTCGGTCTATCGCGAACCCCGCCACCCCGCCAACCAGGCCTACCGCGCCCTCTGGGACGAGATCGACGCGCTGTTCGCCTGAACGTCGGTCGGTTACGTCGCATTGTGGGAGCGGGCCCTGCCCGCGAATCGCGCGGCACGCGCGAGTACCGGCGTCGGACTGGTCAAGCGCCGACTTTCCTGACAACGGGACGGCCGCCGCCGCGGCCTTCGCGGACAGGGCCCGCTCCCACGGTAATTACCCGTCTTGCCGTTCTCGGCTTTAGCCGCGCAAGGCTCGCGCCGGCGCCACCCGCGTCATGCGCCGGCCCAGCAGCGGGGTGATCAGGGCGGCCAGCAGCAGGCCGGCGCCGAGCCCCCAGGCCAGCAGCCAGGGATTCAGGCGCCAGGGCAGGTCGAACACCTGCGCCGAGAGCAGCGAGCCCACCCCCATCGCGGCAATCGCGGCGAGCAGTCCCACCAGCAGGCCCAGGGCGAGGAACTCGATCCATAGTGCCTTCAACACCATGCGTCGACTGGCGCCCATCACGCGCAGCACGGCCGCGTCGTGGATGCGCTGGCGTTCGCTGGCACCGAAGGCGGCCAGCAGCACCACCAGCCCGGCGGCCAGCGTGAAGGCGAACACGTACTCGACCGCCTGGCTGGCGCGGGCGATCAGGGTGCGCACCTCGTCGAGAATCCGCGAGACGTCGAACAGCGTCACGGTGGGGAAGGCTCGCAGCAGCTCCACCTGGCGGTCCTCGCTGCCGTCGGGCAGGTGGAAGCTGGTGATGTATTGCGCCGTGACGTCCTCCATCAGCACCGGGTCGCTGATGACGAAGAAATTGGGTCGCATCGAATCCCAGTCGACCGTGCGGATCGAGGTAATCTCGCCCGAGATCGCCCGGCCGTCGATACGGAAGGTCAACCGGTCGCCCAGCGACCAGCCCAGCGTCTCGGCGATGCCCTGCTCGACCGAAAAACCGCCACCCGGGAACTCGCCTTCCACCAGTTCATTGTCCGGCGGCAGATCGTCGCCCACCGACAGGTTGAACTCGCGGCTCGCCAGCCGATGGGCGCGTCCCTCGTACTGGCCGAGGTCGACATTGGTGTCATTCACCTGCTCCCAGCGCGCGCGGACCATCGGGTAGAAGCCGGCGCCCTCGATGCCTTGCCGGTCGAGGAACGCGCGCAGCTGGTCCACCTCGTCGGGCTGGATATTGATGGCGAACACGTTGGGCGCATCGGCCGGTATCTGGCCCTCCCAGGCCTCGATCAGGTCGGCGCGGACCACCGAGAGCAGCAGGACCGCCGTGACCCCGAGCGCGAGCGCGGCAATCTGCGTGGCCGAGACCCAGCGTGCCCGGGCCATGCGCGCCAGCCCGAAGCGGGCCACGCCGCGCGCCGGCCAGCGGCGCAGTGCGCTGACCAGCAGCCAGGCGACCACCAGGAATGCGCCCAGGCTCGCCGCCAGCCCGGCGAGTACGTACAGGGCCAGCACGGCGTCGCGCGCCTGGAACCACACCAGCAGTGCGATCGCGGCCACGCCCGCGCCGAACAGCAGGCTCGCCGCCGGGCTGGGTGCGGTGGCACGCTGATTCAGCACCCGCAACGGCGGGGTGTGCTTGAGCTGCACCAGGCTGGGCAGGGCGAAACCGAACAGGGCGACCAACGCCACACCCAGCCCCAGGGCCACCGGCATCAGGCCGGGTGGCGGCAGGTCGACATCCAGCACGGCGGTCATCAGGTCGGCGAGCAGCACCTGCGTCGCCGCGCCGATCGCGATGCCGGGAATGGCAGCGGCGAGCGCCAGCATCAGCAGGCGCCAGCGGTAGATCGCGCCGATCTGTTGTGACGAGGCCCCCAGCGCCCGCATCAGCGCGGCCGTGTCCTGCTGGATGCGGTTGTAGTGCCGCGCGGCAATCACCAAGGCGGCGCCGGCCAGTAGCACGGCGACCACTGATGCCAGACCGAGAAAACGCGCCGCCCGGTCGAAGGCGGTCTCGAAGGCCGGCTGGCTGTTCTCGGGTCGCTCGAGCTCGACCTCGGCCGGCAGCTGCTCGGCCAGCCGGTCCAGCCGTGCGGCGCGGTCGTCTGCGTCGCTGGATACCAGCAAGGCATGCTCGACCCGGCTGGTGTCGGTGACCAGGCCGGTGGCGGCAAGATCGTCGCGGTGGATCATCAGCCGCGGAGCGGCCTGCGAGAAGATGTTGCCCACGTCCGGCTCGCGTTCGAGCACGGCGGTGACCGGCAGTTCGCTCTGGCCCACCTCGAGCGTGTCGCCAAGATCGAGGCCCAACGACAGCTGCGCCCGCGGCGCGACCCAGGCCTCGCCCGGCGGCGGGCCGCTGGTCACGCTGCGGCTGCTCTCGTCGGTGCGGATCGTCAGTTCGCCGCGCAACGGGTAGTCGTCATCGACGGCCTTGAGGCCCACCAGCAGGGTCTGCTCGCCGGCGAGCACCACGGTGGGGAAGGTCACCTGGCTGCTGGTGGTCAGGTCGAGTGCCCGTGCCGCCTCGAGGGCGTTATCGAGCGGGTCGGGGGCCTCCATGCGCGCATCGGCGGCGAGGAACTGCGCGGCCTGTTCGCGCATTGCCCCGTCAACGCGGTCGACGAAGAAACCCACCGCCGTGACCGCCGAGACTGCCACCAGCAGCGCCAGCAGCATCGGGGTGAGTAGCCCGTTCTGCACCTCGCGGACCAGCCCCTGCCAGGCCAGCCCGCGCGTGTTGGGCGCCCGGTTCATGCGGTTCGTGGGCGCCTTCATTCCCTTCCCCCGGGATGTGCCTTCAGGGCCTCGGGGTCTGGCGTCCAGTCACTGACCCGGCCCGCCTGTACCTGAAAGCCCCGGTCGCAGCGAGCGGCCAGCGCCGGGTCGTGGGTGACCAGCACCAGCGTGGTCTGATGGCGCTCGCGCAGACGAAACAGCAGCTCGATGACGTGATCACCTGTGGCCGTGTCCAGCGAGCCGGTGGGCTCGTCGGCGAACAGCACCGCCGGCTCGCCGACGAAGGCCCGTGCCAGCGCGACGCGCTGCTGCTCGCCGCCGGAGAGCTGTCGTGGCAGGTGGCGCAAGCGCTCGCCCAGGCCCACCTCCTCCAGTGCCGCGCGGGCCCGACGCATCGCATCGCGCGCACCGGTCAATTCCAGCGGCAGGGCGACGTTCTCGAGGGCATTGAGCCCGTCGATCAGCTGGAAGGACTGGAATACGAAGCCGACACGTCCGGCGCGCACCGCGGCCCGGCCGTCTTCGTCGAGCGTTTCCAGCGCGTGGCCGTCCAGCTCGATCCGCCCCTGGCTGGGTGTGTCCAGCCCGGCCATCAGGGCCAGCAGCGTCGACTTGCCCGCCCCGGACGGGCCCACCAGCGCGACCGCCTCGCCAGGGAAGATTTGCAGGGAGGCCTCATGCACAATGGTCAGTGGTTCGGGCGTGCGCACGGTCTGCGTGACGCCCTCCACGGACAGAATCGGTCGGGTTGAGTCACGGGGAGCATCGGATGATGTCATGGGAAAAGCTCGGTTGCCGTTGGCCATCTTGCGGGCCGTTGCGTGTCGTGGGTTTATTGCTGCTGTGTTTCTGGTGCGGCGCAAGTATAGGTGACGATACCCCGCCCGCGCCGACCCAGGCGCTGGTATTCGGCGACTCGCTCTCGGCGGCCTACAAGCTGCCGGCGGACGAGGGCTGGGTGGCGCTGCTAAGCGACCGCCTGGATCAGCGCGAGTTCGGACGGTTCGAGGTCACCAACGCCTCGGCCAGCGGCGAGACCACCTCCGGCGGGCTTTCGCGCCTGCCCAAGGTGCTCGAGACCGCCGACTACGATTGGGTGCTGCTGGAGCTGGGTGCGAACGACGGCCTGCGCGGGCTGTCCCTGTCTCGTATCGAGGCCAACCTGCAGTCGCTAATCGATCGCATCGAGGAGGAGGGCGCCAAGGTCGTCCTGCTCGGCATCATGCTGCCGACCAACTACGGCCCCGCCTACGCCGAACCGTTCCGCGAGATGTACGCCCGCCTGGCCGAGGAAAACGACCTCCCGGCCTTGCCGTTCCTGCTCGAGGGGGTGGCCAGCGAGCGCGATCTGATGCTGGACGATGGCATTCACCCCAATGCCGCCGGGCAGGAGCGGGTGCTGGAGAATGTCTGGGAGTTGGTGGCGCCGTTATGGGAAATCGACAGCAAGGGGAGCGATGATTGACGGAAGCGCATCACCGGTGAGCCAGTCGTCGAGTTTGGCTGTGGATGGGCTGCCGTTTTCGGTCGAGACTGGGGTTTCCGCCCGCCGCTTGTATGCCGCATTTCCACCTACCGCGGTGCGCGGCGCTCGGGGCGATTTTCTTTGCTCACGCGAAAGAAAACCGCCGAAAAGAAACGCGCCGGATGTCTCGTCGCCCTGCGGGCGATCCTCTGCGTTTCTCATTCCAGCCGGGCCGCGCCGACGGGCATCCCTGCCCGACGGCGCGATGGTATACGTCCCTGCGCGCCACCCTTCGGGCCTTTCCGGCTTCCATTGCGATACTCGGCGAGACATACGGGAACACCGCCCGTTGGCAGGTCGTCTGATTCGGACGGCCGCTGCCCTGTCCTTCGCGGGCGAGGCCCGCTCCCACGGGGTGGTGGGCTGGGATCGAGACTCGTTGAGTGCCAAGTCCCCTGTGGGAGCCTGCCTTGCAAGCGAATCGTGCCGTGCGGCGCGAGTCCCCGTGTCGGCTGGCGGCTTTAGCCGCGAAGGGCCGTGCTGGGCCGTGCTGCATCCGGCCGATTCTCGCCCGAATGCAGGCATGAATTCGCGCCTGAAGGCGCTCCTGCGGGTCGGGTTCGGCGCCGGGGACGTTCGTGACAGCAGGGATGCTGCCTCGTGAGCGTCTGGAAAAGCAGCGCGGCCTTCGGTGGCATGACGATGATCTCGCGGGTGCTGGGCTTCGTGCGCGACATGCTGCTCGCGCGGGTGTTCGGTGCCAGCGCGTCGATGGACGCCTTCTTCGTGGTGTTCAAGATCCCGAATTTCCTGCGCCGCTTGTTCGCCGAGGGGGCGTTCCAGCAGGCTTTCGTGCCGGTGCTCTCGGAGTACCGCGAGACGTCGACGCGCGAGGAGCTCAAGCGTTACGTCGATTACATGTTCGGTACGCTGGCGGCGGTCGTCGCGGTGGTGGTCGCCCTGGGGCTGGCCGGCGCGCCGCTGCTGGTGATGCTGTTCGCGCCCGGCTTTACCGACGACCCGGACCAGCTCCAGCTGGCCGAGACGATGCTCCTGATCACCTTCCCGTACCTGCTGTTCATCTCTTTGACGGCGTTCGTCGCCAGCAGCCTGAATGCCTTCGGTCGGTTCGCGATGCCGGCACTCGCCCCGATCTGGCTCAACCTGAGCCTGATCGCCGCGACACTGATCGCCGCGCCCTTCTTCGAGGAGCCGGTGATGGCGCTGGCCTGGGGCGTGTTCATCGCCGGCATCCTGCAGCTGTTCTTCCTCTTGCCGTTTCTCGCCCGGCTGGGGCTGCTGCCGCGCCCGCGCATCGGCCGGCATCCGGGGGTGAGCAAGACCCTGCGGCTGATGCTGCCGGCGATGTTCGGCGCCTCGGTAACCCAGATCAACCTGCTGGTCGACACGATCCTCGCCTCGTTGCTGGTGGCCGGCTCGGTGAGCTGGCTGTACTACTCTGACCGGCTGGTCGAACTGCCGCTGGGGGTGTTCGGCGTGGCGATCGGCACCGTGATCCTGCCGGCCCTGTCGCGTGCGTTCGCCCGGGGCAGCGACGAGGATTACAATCGCACCGTCAACGGCGCGCTGCGCCTGACCCTGTTGATCGGCGTGCCGGCGATGGCCGGCCTGATCGGCCTGTCGGTGCCCATCCTGGCTACGCTGTTCCAGTACGGTGCGTTCTCGCCCTCCGACACGCAGATGGTATCGATGGCGATGGTCGCCTACGCGCTGGGCCTGCCGGCGTTCCTGTTGATCAAGATCTTCGCGCCGGGGTTCTTCGCCCGCCAGGACACGATTACCCCGGTGCGCATCGCGGTGATCTCGGTGGGCGCCAACCTGGTGTTCAAGGCGCTGCTGGTGCTGCCCTGGATCATGTGGCTGGGCGGCGACCTCGCCCACGTCGGGCTGGCGCTGACCACGGTCATGGCCGCCTGGGTGAATGCCCTGCTGCTGGGCCGGACCCTTCGCCGGCGCGGTGTCTGGCGGGTGGAGGCCGGCACACGGCGTTTCATCGGCCACATCACGCTTGCCGCGCTGGCGATGGCCGCCCTGCTGCTGTGGGTGAGTCCCGCGGCGGAGGTCTGGACCGAGTGGACGTGGCTGGTGCGGGTCTCGGCGATGCTTGGCCTGGTCGCGCTGGGCGTGGTCATCTTCGTCGCCGCCGCGGCCGTGCTGGGACAGACCCCGCGCCGCCTGGTGGCGGTGGTCGCCTTCGATCGTCTGGTGCCCCCCGAGCGTCAATGACGAACTGCCAATCAAGGAAGCCTGAATGGAACTCATCCGCCTGACACCCGGGACCATGCCGAGTGAACCCCCGCCGGCCAGTGGCTCGGTGGTCACCATCGGCAATTTCGATGGCGTGCATCGTGGCCATCGTGCGGTGATCCGGCAGGCGGCGGAGCGTGCTCAGGCGCTGGACCTGCCGCTGACGGTGGTGATCTTCGAGCCGCTGCCGCGCGAATTCTTTGCCCAGGCGCGGGGGATGGAGCCGGTCGCGCGCCTGACAAGACTGCGCGAACGCTTCGTGGCCTTCGCGGTGCTGGGCGTGGTCGACCGGCTGGTGCTGATGCCCTTCAACGCCCGGCTGGCGGGTATGTCGGCCGAGTCCTTCGTCGAGGAGCTGCTGGTCGACGCGCTGGGCGCGCGGCATGTGGTGATCGGTGACGATTTTCGTTTCGGCGCAAAGCGTGCGGGTGATTTCGCCCTGCTGGAAACGATGGGGCCGCGCCTCGGTTTTGGCGTCGAACGGGCCGTGACCGTTACCCTCGACGGTGAGCGTGTCTCGTCGACCCGTGTGCGCGCGGCGCTCGAGTCCCGCGACGTGGCCGGCGCCGCCCGCCTGCTGGGCCATCCGTTCTTCCTTTGCGGGCGGGTGATGCACGGCGACAAGCGCGGTCGCCAGCTGGGCTTTCCCACCGCCAACATTGCCTTGCGACGTCGCCTGTCGCCGTTGCGTGGAGTCTTCCTCGTGCGCGTGGACGGCATCGACGGCGGGCCGCGCTACGGGGTGGCCAATATCGGCACCCGTCCGACGGTCGACGGGGGAGAGGCTCGCCTGGAGGTGTTCGTGCTCGACTTCGACGGCGATCTCTACGGGCAGTTGGCGACGGTGGAATTCCTCGCCGACATCCGTGACGAGCGGCGTTTCGAGTCTCTGGATGCCCTGGTCGAGCAGATCGAGGCAGACGTGGCCGAGGCGCGCCGACTGATAGACACGCACCGTCAGGGTGGAGCGCCCTGGCCGGTGGATGAAGGAGTGGCAAGTGCATGACGTCCATCGATGTCCTGATCGACAACCCGGTTGCCTGGGGGTTGGCCGCGATTGCGTTGACCACCCTGGTGGCGAGCGCCTGGCTGGCGGCCCGATTGCGGGCGGAAACCCGCGAGCGTGAGCGGCTGGTCGCCGCACAGGAGCGTCTCGAGGCCATGCTGGAAGACGAGGCCGAGGCCCTGCGCGCCGCCCGGGACGAACTGGCCGAGGCACGCACCATGGCGGCCCGTCGGGAAACCGAGCGTCAGCACCTGGTCGAGATGCGTGACGCGCTCGAGACCCGACGCCTCGAGACACAGGCCGCGCTGGACGCCGAGCGGTCGACCAGCGCCGGGCTCAAGGCGGAGAAGGCCGAGCTGACCGAACGGCTCGAACGCGAACGCGAGGCGGCCCAGGAGAAACTGAAACTGCTCGACGAGGCGCGCGAGAAGCTCTCGGATGCCTTCAAGGGCCTGTCGGCGGATGCGCTGTCGCGCAACAACGAATCCTTCCTCAAGCTTGCCCGCGAGAACCTCGAGCGCTTCCAGCATCAGGCGAAGGATGATCTTTCCGCCCGCCACAAGGCGATCGAGCAACTCACCGCGCCGATCCGTGAGCGCCTGGAAAAGTTCGACACCAAGCTCGACGGACTCGAACAGGCGCGCACCGGTGCCTACTCGGCCCTGAGCCAGCAGGTCAACGACCTGTTGCAGACCCACCTGCCGCGTTTGCACCGCGAGACTGCGGACCTGGTTAAGGCGTTGCGCCAGCCACAGGCGCGCGGGCGCTGGGGCGAGCTGCAACTCAAGCGCGTGGTCGAGATGGCCGGCATGCTCGAGCACTGCGACTTCGAGGAGCAGGTCAGCCAGAACACCGAGGCCGGGCGGTTGCGCCCCGACATGATCGTCCATCTGCCCGGCGGGCGGCAGGTAGTGGTCGACGCCAAGGCGCCGGTGGATGCCTACCTGCAGGCGGTCGAGGCCACCGACGAGACCGCCCGCAAGGCCTCATTGGTCCACCACGCTCGCCAGGTGCGCAACCACGTCGGCCAACTGGCGAAGAAGAGCTACTTCGACCAGTTCGATCCGTCACCCGAGTTCGTGGTGCTGTTCGTCCCCGGCGAGGCATTCTTCTCCGCGGCACTGGCCGAAGACCCGGGGCTGATCGAGTACGGCGCCGAGAACCGCGTCATCCCCGCCAGCCCCACCACCCTGATTGCGCTGCTCAAGGCCGTCTCCTACGGCTGGCGCCAGGAGGCGATGGCACAGAACGCCGCCGAGGTCGCCGCTCTGGGCAAGGAGCTCTACGAGCGCATCGGCACGCTCGCCGATCACTGGAACAAGGTCGGCAACCGGCTCAACCAGGCCGTGGATGCCTACAACAGCTCCGTGGGCACCCTCGAGTCGCGTGTGCTCCCCAGCGCACGCAAGTTCCGCGACCTCAAGACCGTCTCCGCCGAGAAGGACATCGCCTCGCTCGACCAGGTGACCCAGGAGCCGCGGTCGCTGACGGCTGCCGAGCTGACCGAGGGGCTGTCGGATTCCGGGTCGGACACCTCTGATGGGGGCGACTCCGGAAAAGGGTAGCCGCGAAAGGCCTGGTGCGTACACCCGGCTTCCACAGCCGGCTACCATGGATCGTGCAGGGCTTCTCCCGGTGCCATCATTCCCCATGGTGCTCGCGGCGGATTTTCAGAGGCTCGTCGTTCGTCGATATCCGATTGATATGCTTTGACTCTCGCCCAAGATGGGGTCGATCTATCAGCCAAATATCAAATCATCACAAGTTGATAGTTGGTCATGAAAAAGCCCCTTTCGCCTCCCGATGTCTCGCGGGTGCTGACTCGTCTGTCGGCCAACGAGATCATCCATGCCATGCAGGCCCAGGAGGGGCCCTTGGTGAGGGGGCGATACCTTCACTGGGACGATGTGCGTCAGCGCGCTCCTCCGGAAGGCCTTGACCACGAGACCTGGTGGGCAGTCGTGCGGATGGCACGCCAGGGACAGTTGCAGTCACTACCGTTGATCGACGCCCAAGGAGCGCCGATCCGGTTCTGCATGCCCGAACCCGTGTTGCGCCACCTGAGCCCCATCGACAAGGGGGCTGCGGGCGAGATCCTGTTCCCGGGACAGGTGGTCAATCGCAGCGACCGGGATCGTTACATCGTCAATTCCCTGATCGAGGAGGCGATTACCTCCAGTCAGCTGGAAGGGGCCTGCACGACTCGAGTGGTGGCCGAGGAAATGCTGCGTGAAGGCCGTGCTCCGGCAGGTCGGGACGAGCTCATGATCTTCAATAACTTCCGGGCCATGGAGTGGGTGAGGGAGCACAAGCAGCAGCACCTGACTCGGGAATTGCTGCTCGATCTTCACCGGATCGTGACCGAGGGCACACTGGAAAACCCGGAGGATGCGGGGCGACTGCGGGACAGGGATGATGTGCGCGTGGTCGATCACCGGGATCAGAGCGTCCTGCACCAGCCGCCGCCGGCCCATGAGCTTCCCGTGAGGGTCGAGCGGCTCTGTGCCTTCGCCAACGGTTCGGAAGAAGACGAGCCCTTCGTCCCCCCGGTGATTCGGGCGATCCTGCTGCACTTCATGATCGGTTATGACCACCCGTTTGCAGATGGCAACGGCCGGACGGCCAGGGCCTTGTTCTACTGGAGCATGGCGCGGCAGGGCTACTGGCTGATGGAATACCTTTCCATCTCTCACGTCATCAAGCGCGCTCCATCCCGATATGCGCGCGCTTTCCTGCACGGCGAGACGGATCGCAACGATGCGACCTATTTCATACTCCATCAGCTGCGGGTAGTCAGGGAGGCGATCGAATCACCTCATGCCTACCTGGCCAGGAAGAGCAGGGAGCAGAAAGACACGGAGAGGCTCCTGCGTCGCTCGCGGGCCTTTCGGGGTATCCTCAATCATCGTCAGCTCGCCCTGCTT
The DNA here is from genome assembly GCA_046261775.1 of Guyparkeria sp. GTDB lineage: Bacteria > Pseudomonadota > Gammaproteobacteria > Halothiobacillales > Halothiobacillaceae > Guyparkeria. The sequence goes on along the minus strand of JBHEOB010000003.1, from coordinate 51,568 downwards.
TCGCATGCCCTCAAGCATCCGGGCTACGACTACCTGATCGAGGGCCATCAACGCTCGCATGAGGTGTCTTACGCAACGGCACGCGCCGATCTGCTCAAGCTGGCCGAGGCGGGATTGCTGGAAAAGAGCAAGAGTGGCCGTGCATGGGTATTCCTCGTGCCGGAAGATCTGGTTCAGCGCATGGAAGAGGCGGCGTGATCGAGCCATTCCGTGCATGACGGCTCAGCCCGGAGGGTGCGGGCGATGCTCACCGCATCCTGTGGCGGCCGCAGTGCGGGATCGGTTGGTCCTTGACCGATCGCCGGGTCGACTGACGCCGCTTTGCGGCCGCTTGTCACCCCACCAACCGCGCCTCCCGCAACAGATGTGCCGGCAACGGGAATTCCATCTCCCAGACGATGCTTATCGGCTGGCTGCCCTCGTGCCGGCGGTAGCGCAGTGGGCCGCAGAAATGGAACGGCGCGGTCAGGCCATTGGCCAGCGTGCGTCGGGGTCGGACGAACAGCATGGGCTGGTAGCCCCGCTCGACGTGGTGGATATAGCGCTGTCCGGTGGGTGATTCCGGCCTGACGCGTGACTGGCTCTGCCAATGGAACAGCCGGTCGGTGATGGCGTAGTCTTCGTAGAGCGTGGTGGGGCTGAAGTCGGCCTCGGCCTTGTCGATGGTGACGAACAGGGTATCGACGCGCCGTTCCGGTACGTGTGCGAGTCCTTCGCGCGAGGTGTGCGGCTTTTCCAGCGAGCCCTTGCCCAGGGCCAGCAGGATCTGCTCGCGGGTGTAGCTGGCGTGCAGTTCGAGCGGTCCGGTTGCTTCGAGATGGATGCCGCTGGCCGGCAGCAGCGTGTCGAGACGATATTCGACGATATCGAGCAGATCGCGCCGCAATGCGTCGTTTTCGCGGATGAATTGGTCAATTGCCGCAAACGAGCCATCCCCCGGTCGGTCGTTCGGCCAGAGCAGGGCGTAGGCGAGTGTCAGGACCCCGGGGTCCGCCGGACCGCTCCCTTCCAAGTGCGTGGCGAGCGCCTCCATCGACGTCAGGTCGTCGCATTGGGCCAGCTGGCGAAGTCCGCGGGTTAGCGGCTTGCGGTAGTGCTCGATGGGCTTGAGTTCCCGCCCGCTTGCCTCGGCGCGCAGCAAGCATGGCGGGCCGTGGCGCAGCAGGTCGTCGGGTGCGTCGAGGTGCAGCCATTCGAGCATGGCGCGATAGCCGGCCCTCGGTTCCTCGCGCACGAGATGCTGCAATTGGGCAATCAGCTGCGGGCGACGCATCCCCAGCTGCTGGCGGATGTTGTCGAGCACGTGTTCGCGGGCCACTCGGTCGAGGTCCACGAGACAGCCTGACGGCAGCCAGGGAAAGCCGTGCTCGATCTGCTGGTCGACGCGTCGACGTGGCTGGTTGCTCAACGCGCGAAAGCGGTCGGCGTAGCGAAAGCGGCGATGCTGCGGGGCGACGAAATCGAGCACGGTCAGATGCGGTTTGTCGTCGTGCAGGCGCAGACCGCGACCCAGTTGTTGCAGATATATGGTCAGGCTCTCGGTGGGGCGCAAGAGCAGCAAGGTGTCGACCTCGGGAATGTCGACGCCTTCGTTGTAGAGATCCACCGTGAAGATGATCCGAATGCGCCGCTGGATCAGGTCTCCCTGTACGCACTGGCGTTCCTCGGTGGAGCTGTCGGCGGTCAGGGCGACGGCGGGCAGACCCCAGCCGGCAAACCGGCGTGCCATGAAGCGAGCGTGCTCGCGGCTGACACAGAAGCCCAGCCCGCGAATGCGGGCGGGGTCGGCAACGGTGTCGTGCAGATGGTCGAAAACCCATCGGGCGCGGGCATCGTTCGCGCCCAGTACCGCCTGCAATTCGGCGGTGACGTAGCCGCCCCTCTGCCAGTCGAGGCCGCTCAAGTCGATGTCCGGGTGATCGCCGATGCCGAAGTAATGAAAAGGCGCGAGCAGGCGCTGCTCGATCGCGTCCGGCATGCGGATCTCGTGCGTGTAGCGGTCGCCGAAATCCTGCCGGATGTCCTGACCGTCGGTGCGCTCGGGCGTGGCGGTCAGGCCCAGCAGCGTGGACGGCTGAAGGTGATTGAGCAGCGCTTGGTAACTTTCGGCCTGCGCGTGGTGGGCCTCGTCGAGCACCACGTAATCGAAATGCTCCGCGGACAGCTTGCCAAGATCCCGGGCATGCCAGCTTTGCACCGAGCAGAACAGGTGCCGATGCTGCGCCGGCGTGCTGTTGCCGACCAGCAGGTCGCCGAAACTGTTGTCGCGCAGCACATGCCGAAAGGTATTGAGTGCCTGCTGGAGGATTTCCTTGCGGTGGGCCACGAACAGCAGGGCCGGGCGCGTGCCGTCGTCCCGTTGGCGGACTAGGCGTTGATAATCGAAGGCGGCCACCATGGTCTTGCCCGTGCCGGTAGCGGCGATGACCAAATGCCGGTTCAGCCCGGCGGCTCGTTCGCGGGCAATGGCATCAAGTATTTCCTGCTGGAAGGCGTAGGGGCGCAGCTCGAAGAAGGTTGCCGCGGTGGCCGGGTTGCCCGAGGTCGCGCCCCGCTCGGCCTCGAGCGCGGCCTTGAGACGAAAAAGATCGCCGTGCTGGACCGGCTCAAACTCCGCCGCGTCGTCCCAGTGCGTCTCGAAGGCCGCCGTGATTTGGCGCCATAGATGGGGCAACTCGTGCTGGCTGATCTTGGCGGTCCACTCCAGCCCCTCGTCCAGCGCTACCTTGGAAACGTTGGCCGAGCCAACATAACCGCTGCCAAAGCCGGTCTTCCGGTGGAAGGTGTAGGCCTTGGCGTGTAACCGGGTGCGGTGTGTATCGAAGGAGGCGCGCACCTCGGTGTGCGGCAGCGAGGTCAGGAACTCGACCGCCTTGAGATCGGTTGCGCCCAAATAGGAGGTCGTCGCCACGCGCAGGCGCGGTCCGCCGTTCGGGCCTGGAGTCTCGGTGAAGCGTTGCAAGGCCTCTTTAAGGGGGCGAATGCCGCTCCACTTGATAAAGGAGACCAGCCAGTCGGCGTGATCGGCAGTAGCCAGCTCGGCGCGGAGCTGGCTTATCAGGCTGGGCGTGCGGGCCGAGCCGGTCAGCAGCGCCGAGATGCCAAGTGGTGTGTCCGGCCGTTCGCTCTTGCCCTGTCCGACGGTGGCCGCCTCCGGCGGGAGCACCTCGAGCAAGCGACGAAAGGGTGGCAGCGGCAGATCGTCGGCCAGTTCGGTCAACGGATGATCACTGGCGGCCAATGCGGTTTTTAGTTCCTCCAATCGCCGCCGCCAGTCGTCCGTGTCACCCTCGCGCGTAGCGAGGCTCATCTGGGTCAACGCGCGGACTAGATGGCTGGCGAGTAATGGCGATGCCTCGTCCGGATGGAGGTTCTTCTGCCAGCGTGCCAGATCCACCAACCCAAGTGCCTGGATCTCCTCGAGCAGTCGGGGTGTTTCGAGCCGATCGTGCAGTCCTGTCCACCGATCGCGTTGTGCGTTGCCCGTCATCTCTGGCGTCCATTCTGGTTTACGACCAGGGTACCAGGCGAATGTTGGTCACTCGCCGGGCAGTCGGCGCCGCTGCCACAGCCAGTAGATCACCGGCAGGACGATCATCGACAGGATCGGGGCGGTGATCATGCCGCCGACCATGGGTGCAGCGATGCGCGACATCACCTCGGAGCCCGTTCCGACGCCGATCATGATCGGCATCAGGCCGGCGAGGATCACGGCGACGGTCATCGCCTTGGGGCGCACCCGCAGCACCGCGCCTTCCATGAGTGCCTCCTTGAGGTCGGCGCGCGTGTTGAATTGACCTTCCTCCTCGCGGCGCTTGATCGCCTGGTCGAGGTAGATCAGCATCACCACGCCGAACTCGGCGGCCACGCCGGCCAGCGCGATAAGGCCCACCGCCACCGCGATCGAAAGGTTGTACCCCAGCGCCCACAGCAGCCAGAAGCTGCCGATCAGCGCGAACGGCAGGCTGCCCATGATCATCACCGCCTTGCCGCCGTGGCGGAAGGCCAGATACAGCAGGATGAAGATGATCGCCAGCGTCAGCGGAACGACCTGCTTGAGGCGCTCGGCGGCGCGTTCCATGTATCGGTACTGGCCGGCCCACTCGATCGCGTAGCCCGGCGGCAGGTCGACCTCTTCGCGCAACACCTGCTTGGCCCGTTCGACATAGCCGCCCAGATCGACGCCCCGGGTGGTGACGAAGACGAAGCCGGCCGGCCGGCTGTTCTCCGACTTGATCACCGGCGGGCCGGACTCGATCTCGACGCTGGCAACCTGGCCCAGCGCGATGGTCGCCCCGGTGGGCGTGACGATCGGCAGGTCGCGCAGTGCCTCGACCGAATTGCGATCGGCCTGTGGGTAGCGCAGGCTGACCGGGAAGCGCTCCAGTCCCTCGACGGTGTCGGTCACCTTTACCCCGCCCACGGCGAGGCTGATCACCCGCTGGATCTCGCCGATGTTCAATCCCACGCGCGCGGCTTTGGCCCGGTCGGGAGTGATCACCACGTAGCGGCCGTCCGAGGTGCGATCGGCGAACGCATTGCGCGTGCCGGGCAACCCCTTGAGCGCGGTCTCCACCTCCTGGCCGATGGCCTCGATCTGCTCGAGGTCCGAGCCGGTGATCTTGATGCCGATGGGCGTCTGAATGCCGGTGGTCTGCATGTCGATGCGGGTCTTGATCGGCATCACCCAGGCGTTGTTCAGGCTGGGAAAGTCGACCTTGTCGTCGAGCCGTTCGATCAGGTCGTCCAGCGTCACGCCCTCGTCCCATTCTTCGCGCGGCTTTAGCGTGATGCTGGTCTCGATCATGGTCAGCGGGGCGGGGTCGGTGGCCGTGTTGGCCCGGCCGATCTTGCCGAATACGCGCTCGACCTCGGGCTCCTCGGCGATCAACGCGTCGACCTGCTGCATCAGCAGGCGTGCCTCGCCCACCGACAGGCCCGGTAGTGTGGTGGGCATGTACAGCAGGTCGCCCTCGTCGAGTTGCGGCATGAATTCCGAGCCCAGCCCTGTGCCCAGCGCGGCGAGCCGCGGTGCGCCATCGAACCACCCCTGCCACTGGCGTTCTAAGCCCGATTGCCAGTCGGTGACCTGTGCCTGCCAGTCCGTGTCGCCGGCCCATTTCAGCGGCGAGAGGAAGCCGGAAACCCCGGCAAACGGCAGCACGGCCGAGAACAGGAGAAGCAGTGCGCCGACCAGCACGGTCTTCGGGAAGCGCAATGCGCCGGACAGCAGCGGGCGGTAGCCCCAAATCAGCAAGCGGTTGAGCGGATTGCTCTCCTCTTTCGGAATCCGCCCGCGGATGAAATAACCCATCAACACCGGGACCAACGTGACTGCGAGACCCGCGGCCGCGGCCATGGCATAGGTCTTCGTGTAGGCCAACGGCGCGAACAGGCGGCCTTCCTGCGCCTCGAGCGCGAACACCGGCAGGAACGACAGGGTGATGATCAGCAGGGAGAAGAACAGGGCCGGGCCGACCTCGGCGGACGCGCGGCCGATCAGGTGCCAGTGCTCCTCACCTTTCGGGGCGTGGCCGTATTGCTCGCGGTAGCGGGCCAGGTGCTTGTGGGCGTTCTCTATCATCACGATCGCGGCATCCACCATCGCGCCGATGGCGATGGCGATTCCGCCCAGCGACATGATGTTGGCGTTGATGCCCTGCCAGTGCATGACGATGAAGGCCATCAGGATGCCCAGCGGCAGGCTGACGATGGCGACCAGCGCCGAGCGCAGGTGGAACAGGAAGATCAGGCTCACCAGGGCGACCACGATCAGCTCCTGGACCAGCTTCTTCTCCAGGAAAGCCACCGCCCGTTCGATCACGCCGCTGCGGTCGTAGGTGGTCAGTACCTCCACGCCCTCGGGCAGGCCGGATTTCACGTCCTCGAGCTTGTCCTTGACCGCGGCGATCACCTCGCGGGCGTTCTCGCCCTGACGCATCACCACGATACCGCCGACCACCTCGCCCTTGCCGTCGAGATCGGCGATGCCGCGGCGCTCGGCCGGGCCGATCTCGACCCGGCCGAGATCGCGAATCGTGATCGGCGTGCCCGAATCCGAGACGCCCACCGGTATCTGCGCGATGTCCTCGACCGATGAGAGGTAGCCGCGGCTGGTGATCATGTACTCGGCGCCGCCGCGCTCGATCACGCCGCCGCCGACCTCGCGGTTGGCCTCGGCAATCGCGTTGCGCAGCTCGGTGATCGAGATGCCGAACACCCGCAGACGCTGCGGATCGACCACGATCTGGTACTCGCGCACCATGCCGCCGACGGTGGCCACCTCCGAAACCCCCTCGACGGATTCGAGCTGGAACTTGAGAAACCAGTTTTGCAGCGTGGTCAGCTCGGAAAGATCATGCTGGCCGGTGGGGTCGTTGAGCGCGTACTGGAACACCCAGCCCACGCCGGTGGCATCCGGCCCCAGGCTGGGGGTGACACCCTCGGGCAGGTCGCCGGCGGCCTGGTTGAGGTATTCGAGCACCCGCGAGCGGGCCCAGTACAGGTCGGTGCCCTCCTCGAAGGTGACGTAGGTATAGGAATCGCCGAAGAACGAGTAGCCGCGCACTGCCGTGGAGCCGGGCACGGCCAGCAGGCGCGTGGTCAGGGGATAGGTGACCTGGTCCTGGACCACCTGTGGCGACTGGCCTGGGTAGCTGGTCTTGACGATCACCTGCGTGTCGGAAAGGTCCGGGATGGCGTCCAGCGGGGTGGCCTTCCAACTGGCCCAGCCGGCCACGGCCAGAAGAGCGGCCAACAGGATGATGAGCACCCGCAGGCGGATGCAGGCATGGATGAGTTTTTCGATCATGTCTGCTTCCCCTTAGTGCTGGTGACCGGACGGATCGCTGCCGGACGAGTCCTTTTCCTTCGACGTCTTCGTGTCGCTCGAGCCGGACAGGCGCGAGAAGGCGGCCTGGATGCTGGATTCCGAGTCGATCAGGAACTGGCCGGAGGCGACCACTTGGTCGCCGGCCTTCAGTCCCGAGACGATCTCGGTGTGGCCGCCGGCTTCGACGCCGGTCTCCACGGCCACCGGGCGGAAGCGTCCCTCGCCGGTGCGCACGACCACGCGGGTGCCGCCGGGTGCCGGGATGATCGCGGTCGAGGGCACGGTCAGCACCTCGGGGGTATTCGCCGGGCTTAAAGTGACCTCGGCGAACTGGTTGGGGCGCAGCAGCCCCTCGTCGTTGTCGAAGGCCAGGCGCACCCGCAGCGTGCGCGACTGCGGGTCGAGTTCCGGGTAGACGAAGTCCACCGTTCCCTCGAACTCGCGCCCGGGGATGCCGTCGACCCGCATGCGTGCGGTCTGTCCCTCGCCGACCGCCTGCATGCGGCGTTCGAGCACGTCGACGTTGACCCAGACCCGGTCGCGCCGGGCGATGGTGTAGAGCTCCATGTCGGGACGGATGTACATGCCCTCGCGCAGGTCGAGCTTGGCGACGTAGCCGTCTTGCGGCGCCAGCAGCGGGATGGTGCGCGTCACCTTGCCTTGCTGGCGGACGCGGTCAATGGTGGTCTTGGGCACGTTCAGCAGTTCCAGCCGGGCGCGGCTGGACTCGATCAGGTCGTCCATGCCGCGGCGCAGCGCGACCAGATAGTCCTGCTGGGCGGAGACGATGTCGGGCGAGTAGACCTCGAGCAGTACGTCGCCCTTTTCCACGGTCGCGCCGACGGAGCCGATCTTCAGTGACTCCACCCAGCCCTCGGTGCGCGGGTGGACGTGGGCGAGCCGGTCCTCGTCGTAGCCGACGGTGCCCACGGTGCGGATCTCGCCGGCCAGTTGCCGTTCGGCGGCCTCGCTGATCACCACGTTCATGTGCCGCACGGTGATCGGGTCGACCGACACGCTCGGGTAGCTGGGTGCCTGCTGCCGCGGGCTCGATTCGCCGCCGGCCACCTCGCTGGCGGGGTACTCCTTCTCGACGAGGTCCATGCCGCAGATCGGGCAGGAGCCGGGCTCCTCCTCGACGATCTGCGGGTGCATCGGGCAGGTCCAGCGCGTCACGGTATCGTCGCCATCGCCCGATGCCTGGGCGTGATCTTGGCCCGCCTGGGCATCTTCGCCAGCCTCCTCGGCCGGGAACTCCTTCTCGACCAGGTCCATGCCACAAATCGGACAACTGCCGGGCTCTTCCTCGACGATCTGTGGATGCATGGGACAGGTGTAGCGCGTGACGGTGTCGCCACCCTCGCTGGCGGAGTCGGCATGGTCGTGCCCGTCGTGCTGGCCGCTGTCTCCCGCCGAACTGTCTTCGGATGCCTGTTCGGTCTGTTCGGCCGGGAATTCCTTCTCGACCAGGTCCATGCCGCAGATTGGGCAGCTGCCCGGTTCTTCCTCGACGATCTGCGGGTGCATGGGGCAGGTCCAGCGGGTCACGGTGTCGCCGCCGTCATTCGCGGACTGGGCGTGATTATGACCTTCGTGGTCGGTCTGGTCGCCGTTGTCGGCGGCCATCACCGAGGTGATCGCCGGGTTGATGCCCATCAGCAGGGCCGGGGTGACCAGGGCCGAGCCCAACAGGGTGACGCGGGTGAGGCGCTTGATGCGAAAGGTGCGGTTGCGGGTGTTCATGCGGTCGGCTCCAGCAGGTAGCGCAGGTCGATCAGTTGGTCGGCGCGGTCGAGGCGCAGGGTGAGCAGTTCCTGGCGGGCCTCGACCACGGCGCGTTCGGCCTCGATCAGGGCATCGAATTCGCCCCGGCCAGCGCCGATCTCGCCGCGGATCATCTCGGCGACCTGTTGCAGTTCGGGAATGATGTCGTTGCGGTAGCGCGCGACGCGGCGATCCAGGGCGGCCAAGCGGGCGCGGATGCCGTCGGCCTGGGCGGCGAGATCACGCGCGCGCTTGGTCAGCTCGAGCTGGGCGGCCTGGGCCGACTGCTGGGCGCCGCGCAGGCGCGGCGACTGACGGCGCTCGGCAAAGATCGGCAGGCTCATGCTCACGCCGGCGGACAGCGTGTTGGGTTCGCTGCCGGCGCGCAGGCCGTAACCGAGCCGCAGGCCGATTTCCGGGGCGAATTGCTCCTCGGCCTCGCCCACCTGGGCGCGGGCGGCCTCGAGCTCGGCACGAAGGCGCTGGATCTCGGGCTGGCGGTCGATTTCGCCCCGGGGCAGGTTGGTCAGGCCGGCGGGCAGGGCGTCCGGCAGAGGCCGATAGGCGGCATCGCCCACCCAGCGCGCCAGCCGGGCCCGGGCGACCTCGGCCTCGCCGTGGCGGCGATCGAGGGCATCCTCGATCCGCGACAGGCGGGCCTGCAGGGTAACCAGATCGCTGCCGCTGGCCTCGTTGACCTGGTAGGAGGTGCGTGCGCTTTCCAGCAGCTCGCGATACAGCGCGCGTTCGGTCTCGAGCAGGCGGCCAAGCGCCTCTTCGCGGTAGACGCCCAGCCACAGTCGGCGGACTTCGCGCTTTAGCTGCCGGTCGGCGGTGGCCAGGGCGGCGGACGCGCCCTTGATGCGCGCGTCGGCCTGTTGGCCGCGGAAGGCGAGCGTGTCGCCCGGCGGCAGGCTCTGCGAGAGCGTCACCACCGTCTGGGTCATTGGCGAGTCGCTCAGGCTGTAATTGTCGGTGGGCACGTTCTGCAGGGCCACGGACAGCCGCGGGTCGGGCAACTCGTCGGCGGCCTCGGCGGTCGCGGCCAGCCCGGCCCGCCGTCGGTCGGCGGCGTGCAGGCCCTCATCACTCTGGAGGGCGGCCTGCACGGCCGCCTCCAGCGTCAGCGGCGTGCCGGGGGCGGCCAGAAGGCTGGCCGGCGAGTCGGCCAACGCGGCCGTGGCTGGCATGGCGATCGCCAGCACGGCCGCGGCGGCCCGCGAGAGAGTCGATTGGTTCATGGGGGTTCCTCGGTTGAAGACGGTCAGCGGGAAGCTGGGTCAGCCGAGGGGCGCGGGGCGTGATGCCCCGGTTTCTCGGCCGCGTCAGGCCGAGAGGGGAGGACGGAACGGGGTGTTGGGAACGCCGGGGGTCATCGAGTCGGCCAACGAGGCGTCAAGGGTGCCGTTGGCCAGCTGGATGGCAGCCGGCGTGGACTGGGTCGGCAGGGAAAAGCCGCCCAGCAGCACGCAGTTGCCGCAATGGTCACAGCCGGTCGAGGCGGGGGGCTCCCCTGGGGTGCCACCCATGCTGGGGCAGTTGGCCGGGTGCTCGCTTGCTTGGTCTATTGTCTGCCCGGTTGCTTGATTCATGGGGCAATCGAGCATGGCCACGCCGGCGGTCACCGCGTTGAGCGGTGCCCACAGGGCGAGCAGCAGGGTGACCAGATGCATAACTCTCATGATGCCCGGACTATAGGTCCGGCTCTTGGCCGGTGCAAGCCGATTTGAGCTGGGGCGGAGTGAGCTGATCAGGGCGGGGTCAGGCGCAAAAGCCGTCCATCGGCGTGGTCGGTGAGCGCCCAGAGCGCGCCGTTCGGGCCCGCCTCGACGTCACGGATGCGCCAGTCGCGCTCTTCCAGCCAGCGTTCCTCATCGATCACGCGCTCGCCTGTCATTCGCAGCCTGGCCAGGTGGCGCTTGGCCAGTGCGCCGACGAACAGGTTGCCCTGCCATGCCGGCACGGCGGCGTGATCGTGGAACGTCATGCCGGAGGGGGCGATCGACGGGGTCCAGTGGTAAAGCGGGCCGGTCACGCCCTCGACCTCGTCGGGGGCGATCTCCGGGCCGGCATACTCCCGCCCGTAAGTCTGGATCGGCCAGCCGAAGTTTTCGCCGGCGACGGGGGTGTTGATCTCGTCGCCGCCGCGCGGGCCGTGTTCGTGGATCCAGACACGGCCGGTATCCGGGTGGATGGTCGCACCCTGCGGGTTGCGATGACCGTAGCTGAAGATCGCGCCTTGGGCATCGGGACGGTCGACGAACGGGTTGGCCTCGGGGATGCGGCCATCGTCGTGCAGGCGCAGCATCGAGCCGTTGTGGTCGGCCAGGTCCTGGGCGCGATTGCGTTCGCCCCGGTCGCCGACGGTCATGAAAAGGTAGCCGTCCCGGTCGAATGCCAGTCGTGACCCGAAGTGGATGCCCGAGTCGACGCAGGGCGTGGCGACGAACAACGTCTCGAAATCGACCAGCTCGTCGCCCTCCAGCCGCCCGCGCCCCAGATGGGTGGCGTTGCCGCCGTCGCAGCGGCCCGCCCACGTCAGGTAGACCCAGCGGTTCTCGGCGAAGTCCGGATGCAGGGCCACGTCCAGCAGCCCGCCCTGGTTGCGGTGATCGACCTCGGGCACACCCGCTATCTCGGTCCGGTCGGATCCATCGGCATCCAATCGCAGCAGTTGCCCGCGTCGCTCGGTGATCAGCAGTCCGCCGTCGGGCAGGAAGGACAGCGCCCAGGGATGGTGCAGATCGTCGACGATTGTCTCGACGGTGGGGTCCGCGAAGACCGGTGTGGCAATGAACAAGGGCAGCAGGGCGAGCAGGACGAGTCGAGCGCGTGACATGGCGGTTCCTCGCGGCGAGCGTTGTGACAAGGTTAGACGAGTCGCTTGCGGTTCTCAGTCCAGCATCGGGTAGCTGAGGAGCGAAAAATGCAGCAGATTGACCGCCCAGTGCAACGCGATGGCCGGCCACAGTGAACCGCTCTGCCACGCCACCCAGCCGTAGCCCAGCCCGGCGATGGTGGCTAGGGCGGCAAACTCGATGCCGAAGGGCAGGTGGGCCAAGCCGAAGATTACCCCCGTGAGCCACCAGGCGTGAACGGCTCCGAGCCGCTGAAGGATGTGCTTTTGCAGCAGGCCGCGAAACAGCACCTCCTCGGCGGCGACCGTCACCAGGTTCACTATCGCAAACATCATCAGCAGCGACGTGCCGGGCCAGCCGGGTTGCCAGCGAAACAGGCCGGTGGCGATGCCCAGCGCGATCGCCGCGGCGATGGTTGCCAGCCCAGCCGTCAGCAGGGATAACGGTCTGGCTGGCCGCCAACGCCCGATCAGCAGCGGCAACCAGGCAGCGACCAGCAGGGCCTGGTCGACCGACAGGTGAAGGCTGTGCGGGAGACAGTCCGAACAGAAGACCCGATCGTTCCAGGTCGATGGCGAGTCGAAGCCGGGCCAAAGGTGCAGGGTCAGGATGACGCCCAGCAGCAGGACCAGCATCGCGACCGTTGGAGGAATGCGGCGCAGGTGAACGCTGAGCCCGGCGGCAGCCAGCAGCGGGACGGTGGCGAGCATCCCGACCACCGTGATCCAGTTGGCCGTGTGGGCGACAGCGATGACGGCGAGGGACGCGGCCAGGGCCACGAGTAAATGGCTGACACTGGGCATGCCGGAAAGTCTTAAGCAGTGAGAATGCGTGCATCCTACCGCTGACGGGGTGTCGTCACCGTTTGCCGGGGGGGTGCCAGATGCGCTCGATCGGCCCGGACGGACCCGGGCCGACCGGCGGAGCGCCCGGCCTGGCAGCGGGGGGTGTGTTTGGGCGTAGGCGTCCATTTCGATATGCTTGTTAGTCAAAAAAATCAATGAAAAGCGTGATCATGTCGGGGAGCGTTGCCCGGCCACGCTGCCGCCTCGGGGAAGGGTAATGGCGTCGGACGGATACGTGTTGCGGTTGTTTCTAGCTGGGCAGACGGGGCGATCCCGCACCGCCGTGGAGAACCTGCGCCGCATCTGCGAGCAGGAACTGGCCGGTCGTTATCGACTGGAACTGATCGACGTGCTTGAGCAGCCCGACGTGGCCGAGGCATACAACATCGTCGCCACCCCCACCCTGATAAAGACCCTGCCGCCCCCCTTGCGGCGGATCATCGGCGACTTGTCCGACAGTGAACGGGTGCTCCTGGGGCTCGATCTGCACCCGAGCCCGGCGAGCCTGCAGTAATGGGAATCGATGCAAGCATGGAGTCGCGAGAAGCCTCATCCCTTGTCCGCCATCCCACCGGGATGGCGGGCCTCGACCACATCACGCTGGGCGGCCTGCCGCGCGGGCGGGTGACGCTGGTGTCCGGCACGGCGGGGTGCGGAAAGACCGTGTTCGCGGGGCAGTTTCTGGCCGAGGGCGTGCGAGGCCACGACGAGGCGGGCGTTTTCGTCACCTTCGAGGAGAGCGCGGCGGACATCCGGGCGAATCTGGCCGGCTTTGGCTGGTCGGTTGCCGAATGGGAGTCGCGCGGTCACTGGGCCTTCGTCGACGCCTCCCCGGATATCGAGGCCGATTCGGTGGAGATGGCCGGCTACGACCTGGCGGCGCTGCTTGCCCGGGTCGAGGCGGCGATCAAGCGTACCGGCGCGACCCGGGTGGCGGTCGATTCTCTCGGCGCGATCTTCAGCCAGTTCACCGACGCAGCCCTGGTGCGGCGAGAGATGTTCCGGCTATCCAGCCGGCTCAAGCGATTGGGCGTGACCGCCGTGCTTACCGGTGAGCGACTCGAGGAAGGGCAGGCGCTGACCCGTTTCGGGGTCGAGGATTTCGTCGCGGATAACGTGATCGTCTTGCGCAACGAGCTCGAAGAGGAGCAGCGTCGCCGGACCATCGAGATCCTCAAGTTCCGTGGCGCGGCCCACCAGAAGGGCGAGTTTTCCTTCACCGTGCTGCCGGACCGGGGCATAGTCGTCATCCCGCTATCGGCGATGACGCTCCAGCAGCGCTCCAGCGATGTTCGTACCTCGTCCGGGAACCCCGAGCTCGACCGCATGTGTGGCGGCGGCTTCTTCCGTGATTCGATCGTGCTGGTTTCCGGGGCGACCGGTACCGGCAAGACCCTGACCGTGACCCAGTTCGTTGCGGGTGCCGCGCCGGGCGAGCGTTGTCTGCTGTTCGCCTACGAGGAAAGCCGTGACCAGCTGATCCGCAACGCCGCCGGCTGGGGTGTGGATTTCGAGCGACTCGAACGCGAGGGACGGCTCAAGATCGTCTGCCAGTACCCGGAGGTCGCCGGCCTGGAAGATCACCTGGTCGAGATCAAGCGGATGATCGAGGAATTCGCGCCGCAACGGGTGGCGGTCGACAGCCTCTCGGCGCTCGAACGGATCGGCACGCCCAAGGGCTTCCGCGAATTCGTCATCGCTTCCACCTCGTTCATCAAGCAGCACCAGGTTGCCGGGCTTCTAACGTCGACCACGCCGACGCTGCTCGGCGGCACCTCGGTGACCGAGGCGCACATTTCCACCCTGACCGACTCGATCGTGTTGTTGCGCTATGTGGAAATGGATGGGGTGATGCGGCGCGGGTTGACCGTGCTCAAGATGCGGGGCTCCGGTCACGACAAGCGTATTCGTGAATTCGACATCGATTCGAGCGGCATGCAGATCGGCGAGCCGTTCCACCACGTCGGCGGCATTCTCGCCGGGGCGCCGGTGGTCAGCCACGACGAGCACGAGGGGGGTGGTTGATCATGCAGACGCTTCCCGTGCCGACGCGCGCCGACGCCGCGATCTGGTGCGCTTCCGGCTTGTCTCGGTTTTCCGATCTTTTCGATGACGACCGGGGCGGTGGATCGGGCTCGTTTGCCGTTTCGGACGCCGGTTTCCGTCACCTGGTCGAGTCCAGCGGCGATGCGATGATCGTGGTCCGGCTGGACGGCACGGTGGCCTATGCCAATCCAGCGGCGGAACGGTTGTTCAACCGCTCCGCCGAGGTAATGCGCGACGAGCCGTTCGGTCTGCCGCTGACTGATGGCGGCGCCACGCGCGTGGACGTGCTGCCCCGCGGCCGCCCGCCGGGGGTGGCGGAGATGCGCGTGGTGCGCTCGCGCTGGGACGGGCAGCCGGCCATGCTGGCCTCGTTGCGGGACGTCACCGAGCAGGCGGAGATGGAGCGCTCGCTGCGCCTGTCCTCGGTGGTCTTCAACCAGGCCGCCGAGGGGATCGCCTTCGTCGACCATGATCTGCGTCTGGTCGAGGTGAACCGGGCCTTCGCCGAGTTCTTCGGCGATTCGTCCATCGTGTTCGCCGGACGGGATGTCGCGGCCCTGTTCGGCAGTGTCGACGAAGGCGACCGCCTGGTCGAGGCGTTGCGCGTGCTAACACCCGGGCGGCGCTGGCGCAGCGAGTTCACGCTCAGTGGCAATGGCGTCGAGCCGGATCAATTCGTCCTGGTCAGCGCGGTGCACGTGGTCGACGAGGAAGGGTTGTCCGCGCACTTTGTCCTGCTGTGTACAGACATCAGTCGACAGAAGCGTGATCAGCAGAGTCTGCACCACGAGGCTCGGCACGATGGACTCACCGGGTTGGCGAACCGTTCGGCCTTCCAGGAAAACGTCGATGCCGCCCTGGCCCGGGCAAGGCGCAAGGACAGCCTGCTGGCGATCATGTTCCTCGACCTGGACGGTTTCAAGTCGATCAACGACAGGCATGGTCACGAGCGGGGTGACCAGCTACTTCAGGAAGTGGCCCGCCGGATGCGCCGGGTGGTGCGTGCTGGCGACGCGGTGTCGCGACTGGGTGGTGACGAATTCACGTTGTTGCTGGAGGACGTCGATGGCCCGGCCGACGTGGTCGCGGTGGCCGAGAAGTTGCGCGCGGCGATCGAGCAACCGATGCCGCTGGAAGATGTCACCCTGCATGCGCGGATGAGCATGGGGGCAAGTCTGTACCCGGGTAATGGCGAGACCGCCGATGATTTACTGGCACGAGCGGATCTGGCGCTCTATCGGGTCAAGGAGTACGACCCGGGCGGTTTTCGCTTCTTCAACCCCCACATGGATCGCCGCGCGCGGCTGCGTCGCGAGATGGCCGGCCGGCTCACCACGGCGCTGCGCACGGACGCGCTGAGACTGGTGTTTCAGCCGCAGGTCGACATCGAGACCGGCGCGGTCCATTCGGTCGAGGCCCTGCTGCGCTACCCGGGGCGATCGGTGGGCTGGCGTCGACCGTTGCGCCTGCTCGAGATTGCCGAACAGGCACGCCTGCTGCCGGAATTGCTGCGCTGGGTGCTCTCCAGCGCCATGAGCGCGGCCCGTGATTGGCTCGGATCGCCGCCGGTGGCGATCAACCTCTGCGCGCGGCAGCTGCTGGTCGATGACCTGGACGAACGGGTCGTCCGCGTGGCCGAGGAGGTCGGCCTGCCAGTGTCGCGCGTGGTGCTGCACTTGCCCGTCACCGGTGTCATGGCCCAGCCAGGCCGGGCGATCGACCTGGCCGCGCGGTTGCGTCGTCGGGGTATCGCGACCTGTCTGGACAACCTGGGTAGCGGCAGTTTCTCGGTCGCGGCGCTGGAGTCCCTCGCCCCGGACGAAGTGAGCATCGATCGCAGCGTGATGGCCGGCATGCGGGATACCCCGGAGCGATGCCTCACCCTCAAGGCGATGTTGGCCATGCTCGAGTCCATGAGCCTGCCGGTGGTGGTTCAGGGGGTCGAGGGCCCTGCCCAGATCGACTGGCTTCGGCAGATGTCGGGGTCGCTGGTCGTGCAGGGCGAGCAGGTCGTTGCGCCGCTGGAGGCGGCCCCGCTGCAAGAGTGGTTGCGAGCGCGCTGACTTGCGGCGCAGCACCAAGTTCGTGCAGATCCTCCTAAGCATTTGTTTTTTCGGCATGGTCGGCTAGAATGCGCTTCCCTTTTTGCCCGCGTGTGGCGTTGTCAGCCTCACGTGCGGCAAGTGGTCCGTGCGCACCAGACGAGGTTTTATGACGACTGTTGCCAAGCGAAGCATTGCCGAAACCCGCCAATCAACGGCGGCGGGTACGCAGGACGGGCGGGCGCCCAAGCTGCAGGTCTTTACCGACCGCCACCTCGACAAGATCGAGCCATTGAAGCGACTCGGCGAGGAGGCGCTGTTCGAGATGAAGGTGGTGGCGAGCGTGCTGCCGTTTCGCGTCAACAACTACGTCATCGAGAACCTGATCGACTGGGATCGCGCACCCGACGACCCGATCTTCGCCCTGACCTTTCCGCAGCGCGACATGCTCGACCCCGAGATGTACGAGCAGATGGCCGAGCTGCATCGTCGCGAGGCACCCAAGGAAGAAATCACCGCCCTGGCGTGGAAGCTGCGTCACCAGCTCAACCCGCACCCGGCCGGCCAGATGGAGATGAACCTCCCTGAGGTCAACGGCGAGACGGTCGAGGGCGTGCAGCACAAATATCGCGAGACCGCGCTGTTTTTCCCCAGCCAGGGCCAGACCTGCCACAGCTACTGCACCTTCTGCTTCCGCTGGGCGCAGTTCGTCGGTGACAAGGGTCTCAAGATCGCCTCCAAGGAGGCCGGTCAGCTGCTCGACTACCTGGCCGCGCGGCCGAACCTGACCGATCTGTTGATGACCGGCGGCGACCCGATGGTGATGAAGACCAAGCACCTCGCACCGTATCTCGAAGGACTGCTCGATCCGCGCCTCGAGCACGTGCAGACCGTGCGCATCGGCACCAAGGCGCTTTCCTTCTGGCCGTATCGCTTTGTCACCGATGCGGATGCCGACGAGCTGCTCAAGCTGTTCGAGCGATTGGTCGAGTCCGGCAAGCACGTCGCGGTGATGGCGCACATCAACCATTATCAGGAGATGGAGAACCCCATCTTCCGCGAGGCGGTCAAGCGCATCCGGGCGACCGGCGCCGAGATCCGCACCCAGAGTCCGCTGATCAAGCACATCAACGACTCGGGCGAGGTCTGGGCGCGAATGTGGCGCGAGCAGGTCCGCCTGGGCATGATCCCCTATTACATGTTCGTCGAGCGCGACACCGGCGCGAAGTACCGCTTCGAGGTGCCGCTGGCCGAGGCGCATCGCGTCTACCGCGATGCGATGAAGCAGGTCTCGGGCCTGGCGCGCACCGCGCGCGGTCCGTCCATGTCCGCCGGACCGGGCAAGGTCGAGGTGCAGGGCGTCACGGAGATCCATGGCGAGAAGGTGTTCGTGCTGCGCTTTGTCCAAGGGCGCAACCCGGACTGGGTCCAGCGGCCGTTCTTCGCCAGGTACGACGAGCAAGCCACCTGGCTCAACGAGCTGACGCCGGCCTTCGGCGAGGAAACGTTCTTCTTCGAGGACGAGTACGCGGCGATGCAGGAGGAAAGCGGCCTGACGGTGATCGATGCCGCCGAGGTCGAGGCATAAGCCGTTGGGAAGTCTGCGGATCTCCCTTGACGAACGGGGCGCTGGTCGCTAAGATTGCGCGCCTTCAAACAACGTCGGCTGGTAGCACTGTTGTGTTGCCAGTCCTTTTACGCATAAACATTCGGGTTTTACAGCATGTACGCAGTGGTCGTTACCGGCGGTAAGCAGTACCGCGTCGAGCAAGGCAGCAAGGTGCGCGTCGAGAAGCTCGCTGGCGAAGCCGGCAGCACCGTGACGCTGGATCAAATTCTGATGGTCGGCGACGGCTCTGACATCAAGGTGGGCACGCCCAACGTCGATGGCGCGAGTGTCACCGCCGAGATCGTCGGCCAAGGCCGCGGCAAGAAGGTCGAGATCATCAAGTTCCGCCGCCGCAAGCACCACATGAAGCGTCAGGGCCACCGTCAGGCCTACACTGAACTCAAGATCACCGGTATCAGCGCCTGAGCGCCCGGTATCCAGAACAGGAGACTTGAACCATGGCACATAAGAAAGCAGCAGGCTCTACCCGGAACGGGCGCGACAGTGAAAGCAAGCGCCTCGGCGTGAAGCGTTTCGGGGGTGAGGCCGTCTCCGCTGGTAGCATCATCGTTCGCCAGCGTGGCACCAAGTTCCACGCCGGTTCGAACGTCGGTGTCGGTCGCGACTACACCCTGTTCGCACTGACTGACGGTCAGGTGAAGTTCGAGGTCAAGGGCCCGAAAAGCCGCCGTTTCGTCAGCATCGACCCGGCGTAAGCCGGTCCGGCGTGAGTGGCGGTCAGCCCGGCTGGCCGGCGACCGTCGATTGAGCCCCGCCCGTGTGCGGGGCTTTCGTGTTTGTGGTCCGACTGCGTGCGCAGCCGAGGCCGTCACTGGGGAATGAGCCGTGAAATTTGTCGATGAAGCCACCATCAAGGTCAAAGCCGGGGACGGCGGTAACGGTGTGGTCGGCTTTCGCCGCGAGAAGTACGTGCCCTTCGGTGGGCCCAACGGCGGTGATGGCGGCGATGGCGGGTCGGTCTATCTGGTCGGCGACGTCAACCTGAACACCTTGGCCGACTTCCGCTTCCAGCGTCACTACGAGGCGGAGCGCGGCAAGAACGGCGCCGGTCGCAACATGACCGGCCGCAAGGGCGGCAACCTCCATGTCCACGTGCCGCTGGGCACCGTGGTGGTCGATGAGGACACCGGCGAGACCATCGGCGAGGTGGTCGAGGCCGGCGCCGAGCTGCTGGTGGCCAAGGGCGGCTGGCACGGCCTGGGCAACACCCGCTTCAAGAGCTCGGTGAACCGGGCGCCGCGACAGAAGACCGACGGCACGCCCGGCGATGAGCGTCGCCTGCGCCTCGAGCTCAAGGTGCTTGCCGACGTCGGCCTGCTCGGCCAGCCCAATGCCGGCAAGTCGACCTTGATCCGGGCGGTCTCGCATGCCCGTCCCAAGGTGGCCAACTACCCGTTCACCACCCTCTACCCCAACCTGGGCGTGGTCGCACCTGAGCCGCATCGCAGCTTCGTGGTCGCCGACATCCCCGGCCTGATCGAGGGCGCGGCCGAAGGCGCGGGACTGGGTATCCGCTTTCTCAAGCACCTGGCGCGCACCAACCTGCTACTGCACGTGGTGGACGTCGCCCCCTACGACGAGGTCGACCCGGTCGAGAGCGTCGCCGCGATCGAGGCGGAGCTGGAGAAATACGATGAGACACTCGCCGACCGGCCGCGCTGGCTGGTGCTCAACAAGATCGATGTCTGGGCGGACGAGGAGCGCGAGGCCAATATCGAGGCCCTCAAGCAGCGCTTCGCCGCCGAGATCGGTCTGACCGGCCCGGTGTTCGCCATCAGCGCGCTGGACAAGACCGGCACGCAGCCGCTGGTCTGGGCCATCCTCGAATACCTCGAGGTCGAATGGGCGCGCGAGCGTGACGAGCGCGACGAACAGGGCGCGCGTCCGGGACCGGTGACGGAGGACTGAGCATGCGTGACGAGGTCAGGGGCTACCAGCGCTGGGTGGTCAAGATCGGCTCGGCGATGGTCACCGGTGACGGCCGTGGCCTTGACCGCGAGGCGATTGCCGCCTGGGCGCGTCAGATCGCCGAGCTGCGCCGCGAGGGGCGCGAGATCGTCATCGTCACCTCCGGGGCGGTCGCCGAAGGCATGGTGCGTCTGGGCTGGGAGGAGCGTCCCGAATCCCTGCCCAGACTGCAGGCCGCTGCGGCCGTCGGTCAGATGGGCCTGGTCGAGGCCTATGCCGAGGGGCTGGCCCGCTTCGACACCCATTCGGCGCAAATCCTACTCACCCACGACGACCTGGTCGACCGATCGCGGTACCTGAATGCCCGCAGCACCTTGCGCACACTGCTCGAGCTGGGCGTGGTGCCGGTGGTCAACGAGAACGACACGGTGGCCACCGACGAGATCCGCTTCGGCGACAACGACACCCTGGCCGCGCTGGTCGCCAACCTGGTCGAGGCCGACATGCTGGTGATCCTCACCGACCAGCCGGGCCTGTTCGAGGCCGATCCGCGCAAGCAGCCCGATGCCAGACTGCTCGACGAGGTCGAGGCCGGCGACCCGAAGCTCGAGGGCATGGCCTCGCCCGAGGGTGGTCGCCTCGGTCGCGGTGGCATGTACACCAAGGTGCTCGCCGCCAAGCGCGCCGCCCGTTCCGGGGCCGCCACCATCGTCGCGGCGGGCAGCGAGGCGGACGTGCTCTGCCGGCTGGCCGCGGGCGAGCCGCTGGGAACGCATTTTCGCCCCGCCACCAACCGCCTGGCCGCGCGCAAGCAGTGGCTCGCCGGCCAGCTGCGGGTGCGCGGCCAGCTGCGTGTCGATACGGGTGCGGCGCGCGCCGTGGCCGAGCAGGGGCGTTCGCTACTGCCGGTCGGCGTTACGGCGGTCTCGGGCCAGTTCGCCCGAGGCGAGCTGGTCTCGATCGTCGATGCCGACGGCCGCGAATTCGCCCGCGGCCTGGTCAACTACCCGAGCAGCGATGCCACCCGGCTGGTGCGTTGTTCGAGCGGGTCGATCGCCGAGGTGATTGGCTATCGCGAGGAGAACGAGCTGGTCCACCGGGACAATCTCGTCCTGCTCTGAGTCCGTCGCAACCGTCGGGCCTCGAGGGTCAACCGCGCAGTCGTCGTGCCTCCGCGTCCAGCTCGTCCAGCAGGTGCTCGTAAATGGACGAGAGGCTCTCCAGATCCTTGACGGCCACGTGCTCGTCGATCTGGTGAATGGTGGCGTTCAGCGGACCGAGCTCGATCACCTGGGCACCGGTCGGCGCGATGAAGCGCCCGTCCGAGGTGCCGCCGGCAGTCGACGGCTTTGGCGCACTGCCCAGTACCCCCTCCACCGCTCGTTCAACCGCCCCCACCATCGGCCCGTCGTCGCGGGTGAGAAACGGCACGCCGGAGAGATGCCAGTCGAGCCGGTAGACGAGACCGTGACGCTTGAGCAGTTCCTCCACCCGTGCCTGGATCGTCTCGACCGAGGTTTCCGTGTTGAAACGCAGGTTGAACTGCACGCTCATCTCGCCGGGGATCACGTTGTTCGCGCCGGTGCCTGCCTGGATGTTGGCGATCTGCAGCGTCGAGGGCGGGAAGTGGGCGTTGCCCTGGTCCCATTCGATCTCCACCAGTTCGGCCAGAAACGGCGCGGCGCGATGCACCGGGTTATCGGCCAGGTGCGGATAGGCGACGTGGCCCTGGCGACCCTCGACCACGAGATTGCCGGTGATCGAGCCACGCCGGCCGATCTTGAACTCGTCGCCCAGCCGGTTGCGGCTCGACGGTTCGCCCACCAGACACCAGTCGATGGAGACCCCCTTCTCGTGCAACCACCGCATCACGCGCTTGGTGCCGTGCTGGGCCGGACCCTCCTCGTCGCTGGTGATCAGGTAGCCCAGCCGGAAGGCGGGTTCCGGCTGGCGGGCGAGAAAGCGTTCCGTGGCGGTGACGAAGGCGGCCACCGAGCCCTTCATGTCGGCCGCGCCTCGGCCGTACAACCGCCCGCCGCGGATCTCGGCGCCGAACGGCGGGTAGGTCCAGCGCGAGGCCTCGCCGGTCGGCACCACGTCGGTATGCCCGGCGAACACGAACAGCGGCCCCGGGTTGCCCCGCCCCCCGTGGACGGCCCAGAGGTTGTCGACCTCCTCGAATCGCAGCGACTCGATCGCAAATCCCAGCGGGGCGATCCGCCCGGCAATCAGTGCCTGGCAGCCCCGGTCGTCCGGGGTGATCGAGGGGCGGCGAATCAGGTCGCGGGCCAGATCGATGGTTGCCTCGCTCATGCCAGGGTCTCCTGCCAGTCGTCGGCGTCAAAGCCAATCAGGGTTTGTTCGCCTCGTTCGACGACGGGGCGCTTGATCAGGCTGGGGTTGGCGAGCGCCGCTGCTCGGGCACGCGCCGCGTCCATCGCCTCGCGCTCCTCGGTCGGCAGGCGGCGCCAGCTCGTGCCGCGGCGGTTGATTACCGTCTCCCAGCCGAATCGCGCCAACCAGTCTGCCAGCCGCTCTTCCGGTAAGCCCGCTTTCTTGAAGTCATGAAAGCGGTATTCCAGTCCCTGGGCAGTCAGCCAGGCGCGGGCCTTTTTCACGGTGTCGCAGTTGGGGATGCCGTAGACGGTGATCATCGAATAGCCTCTACAAGAGAATCATGTTGTTCGGGATAGAAAAAATTGATTTCGCTATCAGTGGCCGAGTCCTACACTCAATAGCCAGAGCGGGCCCGGCCCGCCTTGCCCCGTGCGACCGAATTGCAGCAGAAAAGGAGTGGCAGAGCCATGCAAAGCAGGAAATCGATCATGCCCGCAATCCCGACTCGAACACTCGGCCTTGTGGCCGGTCTGATGCTCGCCGCGCCGGCGGCAGCCGCGCCCGACATCGAATGGGGCGGTGAACTGTTCGCCGACAACTGTGCCGAGTGCCACATGGTTCCGCACAATGACGAGTGGTTCAAAGCCCGTGCGGACGCCGGCAACATGGGCAGTTACGACAGCCTGCGCACCATGGTTCAGGGTTGTGCCAACAACTTCGGCCTTCCTTGGTTCGACGAGGAAGTCGACGCGGTCACCGCCTGGATGAACCAGGAATACTACGAGTTCGAATGACGCGCAGGAAAGCCTGGCGTAATCAGTCGATGAAGCGCATCGACAGGTCGACCGCCTGGATGTGCTTGGTCAACGCGCCGATCGAAATGTAGTCGACGCCGGTTTCCGCCACGTCTCGCACGGTCTCCAGCGAGACGTTGCCGGAGGATTCCAGCTTGGCGCGGCCGGCGTTGAGGTGCACGGCCTCCCGCAGTTGGTCGAGGGTGAAGTTGTCCAGCAACACCCGCTTGACCCCCGCACCAAGCGCTTCCTCGAGTTGCTCGATGTCTTCCACCTCCACTTCCAGTGGCAGGTCCCGCCCGACCCCCCCGGCGGCACGCACGGCCTCCGTGATCGAGCCCGCCGCTCGAATGTGGTTCTCCTTGACCATCACCATGTCGTAAAGACCCATGCGGTGGTTTGCGCCACCGCCATCGGTCACGGCCTTCTTCTGTGCGTAACGCAGCCCGGGCATGGTCTTGCGCGTGTCGAGAATGACGGCGCCGGTGCCTTCGACCGCCTCGACGAACCGCCGCGTTGCCGTAGCCGTCGCGCTAAGTGTCTGCAGGAAGTTGAGCGCGACCCGCTCGGCGGTAAGCAGCGCGCGAGCCGGTCCCCGCAAGGTGCACAGGCCCTGTTCCGGCGACAGGCTTTCGCCGTTACTGGTCGACCACTCGACCTTCACCGCCGGCGAGACGCGTCGGAAGGCCGCATCGGCCCAGTCGACCCCGGAGAGAATCGCCGACTCGCGGCTGATGATGCGGGCCTGAGCGACTTCGTCGGCCGGGATCAGCTGGGCGGATACGTCGCCACTGCTGATGTCTTCCACCAGGGCGCGGGCCACGTCGAGGGCGACGATGTCGGGGTCGGCTTTGCTCATGGAAGCACCGTGTGTCGAGTTTTGGGTAGGGGAGTCTAGCAAGTTCTCGCGGTCGAATTGATTCGTGGCCGCGCAATCATGGTGCTTCCCGTCAAGCTGTCATCTTGTCATCCTGTTGTCATCGCGACGACGTTTAATGTCGACAGTAGCCGGCAGGCCGTGTTTGCTGTCCTCCGGCAACCTCCGCTCACATCGACTGTTGCGAGGCCCGGTCTTGCCGGGGTTACCGAATGCAAAAGACCATACTGATTGTCGAGGACGAGAAGCCGATCCGTGAAATGGTGGCCTTTGCCCTCGGGCGCGCGGGCTATGAGCTGGTCGAGGCCGGCGACGTTCAGGATGCCTTCGAGCGCCTGGCGGAAAAGGTGCCCGACCTGATACTGCTCGACTGGATGCTGCCGGGTGCCAGCGGCATCGAGCTCGCCCGTCGTCTCAAGCGCGACGAACTGACCAAGGATGTTCCCATCGTGATGCTGACCGCGCGCGGCGAGGAGGAGGACAAGGTCAGCGGACTGGAGGCCGGCGCGGATGACTACGTGACCAAGCCGTTCTCGCCGCGGGAACTGATGGCCCGGATCAAGGCCGTGTTGCGGCGTGTGTCCCCGGAGCAGGAGAACACGGTGCTGGACGTGGCTGGGCTGAAGCTCGATCAGGAGAGCTACCGCGTTACCGCGGCGGACGAGTCGATCGACATCGGGCCGACCGAGTTCCGCCTGCTCGCATTCTTCATGAAGCATCCGGACCGGGTGTTCACTCGCGCTCAGCTGCTCGACCGCGTCTGGGGGCAGAACGCCTACGTCGAGGAGCGGACGGTCGACGTGCACATTCTGCGACTGCGCAAGGTGCTGGCCCCCAGCGGGTATGATGCCCTGATCCAGACGGTGCGTGGGGTGGGGTACCGACTCTCCGCCCAGTGATAGCCAGCGCCTCTGCGGTATCGCGCCTGTCACCGCCAACCATTGTCTCCAATCCGGCTCCGGCATGAATGATCCCCTCAGGCGACAAAACGACCAGACGCACTCCCTGTCCGCCCCGGGTGGTGAGGCGAGTCGTCGGCGCGCGCGACTGAGGCAGCTGCGTCTGGCCGAGGCACGCAGGCTTGCCTGGCGCGAAGAGGGTGTGCTGGTGATGGCGGCCGGCGCCTTCGCACTTGCCACCGCTTGGGTCGGGACTGCGCTCGGCTGGGATGCGGCCTGGGTGACTGCCCCCGTGATCGGTCTGGTGGTCTATACCCTCTCGCTGTTCTGGCGCGTTGCCTACCTTGCCCGCAGCTTGCCGGTGTCCTGGCGGCCGCGGCGAGTGTGGGGGCTTCCCGGCCTAATCCAGGTGCGCCAGCGGCGCCTGAGCCGACGTTGGTCGCGGCGGCAGCGGCGGCTGATCCGACTGCTCAAGCGCTACCACCATTCGGCGATGACGGTGCCCGATGCCATGGTGGTCCTGACCGAAGAGCGCGAGATTGAATGGCTCAATCTGGCCGCGATCGAGATGCTCGGACTGAACCACTCCGATGTCGGCCTGCGGTTGGACAATCTCTGGCGCAGTCCGGCATTCGTCTCGTGGCTCGTCCAGGGTGAAGAACGTCCGCCGCTCGAAATCAGCGCGCCGGGTGACGACAGTCGCGCGTTGAGCCTGCGAATCGAACCTTATGGCTCGGATCGCTATCTCCTGATCGGTCGTGACGTCACGGCCCTGCACCGACTCCAGGGCGTGCGGCAGGACTTCGTCGCGAATGTCTCGCATGAACTGCGCACGCCCCTGACCGTGCTGGCCGGGTACGTGGAAACCCTGCTCGACACCGACGAGGGCCAGGATCCGCAGATGCATCGCATCCTGTCGAACATGCATCAGCAGGCCGACCGCATGCGGCGGATCGTCGAGGACCTGCTGCTCCTGTCTCGGCTGGAGACCTCCAAGCCCGACACCGAGCTGTTCGAGGCGATCGACGTGTCACGTCTGCTCGAGCCGATACTTAACGACGCACGACTGGTCTCCGGCGAGGAGGGCCACGACATCCGTGCCGATCTCGATCCGGCCCTGAGGTTATGGGGTGTGTCGCGCGAGCTGCAATCGGCGTTTTCCAACCTCGTGTTCAACGCGGTCAAGTACACCCCGGCCGGCGGCCGTGTCGAGGTGTGCTGGGCGCGAGACGAGCAGGGCC
This sequence comes from Guyparkeria sp., assembly GCA_046261775.1. Taxonomy (GTDB): domain Bacteria; phylum Pseudomonadota; class Gammaproteobacteria; order Halothiobacillales; family Halothiobacillaceae; genus Guyparkeria. The sequence goes on along the minus strand of JBHEOB010000003.1, from coordinate 25,495 downwards.
GGGCCGTGTTCTCGGTACGCGATACGGGTATCGGCATCGAGACCCGACACATTCCCCGCTTGACCGAGCGCTTTTATCGAATTGACGTGGGCCGTTCGAGGTCGCGCGGCGGCACTGGCTTGGGTCTGGCGATCGTCAAGCACGTCGCCCTGCGCCACGGGGCGCGTCTCGAGATCGACAGCACGCCGGGCGAGGGGAGTTGTTTCCGCGTGATCTTTTCAACCCCGGCGGCGTTGCGAGAGACATCGGGTGTCGCCGTCCTGTCCCCGGAGCGGGATGGGGTAGACTGAACCGAAGCTGTTACAAGAGGGTGCGAGCCAGCCAATGTCCGAGTTCTGGAACGAAAAATACGGCCAGGTTGATTTCCTGTATGGAACGCATCCCAACGAATTCCTGTTGAGCCAAGTCTGGCGGTTGCCGACCGGTGGGCGTGTGCTTGTGCTGGGCGATGGCGAGGGGCGCAACGGCGTCTGGTTGGCCGAGCAAGGCTTTGACGTCACCAGCGTCGATTATTCCGCGGTGGGCTGCGAGAAGACCCGGCAGCTCGCCGATGAACGTGATGTCAGCCTCGCGGTGCATTGCGCCGACCTGACCGAGTGGGATTGGGAGGAAGACGGTTTCGATGCCGTCATCCTGATCTACCTTCACTTCGAACCGTCGGCGCGCCGTGATGTCTACCGGCGCGCCGCGGTCGCCTTGCGCCCGGGTGGACTGATGGTGATCGAGATGTTCCACCCGCGCCAGCTCGCCTACCAGAGTGGCGGACCCAAGCGGGCGGACATGCTGGTACGCGCCAGTGACCTGTCGCAGGATCTCCCCGGTATCGAGTGGCTCATCCTGGCCGAGGGCAAGGCCCTGCTGGACGAAGGTCCGGGCCACCAAGGGCCTGGCTTCGTCACCCACGGGGTGGGGCGGCGCACCCCGGCATGACATCCCCCGCGAGGCTCTCGGTCCACCGGGTCTGCCGGAGCATCTCCAGCCCCGACGCTGGGCGATTTCAGTCGCTCGGCAGTGCGTCGAGGTATTCGCTCAGGGGTATCGGGCGCGCGATGCCGTAGCCTTGATGAAAGTGTACCCCGAGCTTCTCGAGCAGTTCGGCTTGTGCCGTGGTTTCGACAAACTCCGCCACCACCCGGCAGTCCTGATGGTCGGCGAGGGCGCGGGTCGCCTTGACCACCTCGCGATCGAAGCTCGATTCGGCCAGCCGCCGGACAAAGCTGCCATCGATCTTCAGCTCGTCGACCGGGTAGTGCGGCAGGTAGGAGAATGTCGCGCGGTCGGTGCCGAAATCGTCGATGGCGATTGCCACGCCCAGCTGGTGCAGGGCCGCAAGATTCCGCTGGGCTCGAGCCATGCCTCGGATCAGCATGGTCTCGGTGGTCTCCAGGCAGAGACGTTCAGCTGGCCAGTGGTGCTCGACGAGCAGTTTCTCTATGCGTGAGGGCAGCTAGTCGCCTGCCAGCGAATCACCGGACAGATTGATCGCGATTTCAGTCAGATGGATGCCCGCGGATCGCCGATCAACGGCGGCCAGTGCATGGTCGAGGGCCCAGCGGTCGATCTTTGGCATCAGGCCGAAATGCTCGGCGATTTCCATGAAGGCGATTGGCGGCTCGATCGTTCCTGCCGGGGTCTGCCAGCGCAGCAGGATTTCGATTCGATTCGATGCGGGTCGGGATCGTGGCGATCGACGATCGGCTGCGCGTAGAGTTCGAAATGCCCTGCCGAGTGGTTGCCGGCAAGCGCCTCGCGCAGGTTGCGGGTCCATTCGAGGGTGCGCCGATGGTCCTCGATCAGGTGAATCGCGGGCTCGCGATGATGGTGGAAGTGGCTGTCCTCCTGATCGTCGTCCTTCTGATCGTCGTCCTTCTGACAGGCCATCAGCAACACGGTGGTCAGGTGCTGGTGATCGCCCGCGATGATGGCGTCGAGCAGCGCCAGTCGCATCCCCTGCCGGGGCGTCGGTAGCTGCCCTTCGCGCTTGGCCCGGTCGATTGGTGCCCGCAAGTTGGACGCAATCAGGCTCGCCCGATCCGCTTCGCCCCGCGCGGGTCGAAGCATGGCGAACAGTCCCGGCTGCAGTCGCCCGGCAGGCATGTCGGGGCCGGGTCGTACCTCGCGCAGCATCTCGCCGATCAGTTGCTCCACCCGATGGATCTCGTCCAGCCCGATTAGCGCGGAGAGATCGTCGACATCAGGTATTTGCACCCCGATCAGGGCAAGCCGGCCATGGCTCGAACCTTGGGTGGCCAGCTCGCGCAGTCGGTGGGTCAGTCCGAGGTCGTTGTAGAGGCCGGTCACCCCGTCACGCAGGCAGGCGGCCTTGAGTTGCCGGTTGGCCACTTCGAAGGAGAGCGCCGATTCGATCGCGAGGAACGCGATCAGGGTGGCGGTGAAGATGATCATCTGGCCGTTGAGCAGGGCGTCGATCTCGACCAGGCCATCCGGTTGTGTGAACACCGTATAGTGCACCGCGACCCATACCAGCACGAAGGCGGCCACCGCAAAACGGTTCACCGAGGTGGGCAGCAGGTAAACAGCCAGCATGGGGATGGTCAGCGCCAGGTAAATCAGCCAGTCACGGCCCGACTCATCCTGCTGGCCCACCAGCAGTAGCGCCGTGAGCACCAGGAACGCGGTCAGGGTTCAGGCGGCGATCACGCCGGTAATCGGCCGGAACCGGTGGAACTCTTCCTGGGAAGGGTCGCGCGCGTCGATGACCTGTTGGACCAGCGGGGTGAACAGCAGCACCGAGGTGGCCTCGGACAGCCACAGGGCAATGACCAGCTCGGTAGTTGGCAGCCCTACTGCCGACGAATTGCCATACGCCCAGCAGGGTGAATACGCTCGCGCTGGCGATAATCGGAACGCGCAGCAGCCGGCGTGCCGGGGCCTGCTCGACGCGCCTTTCCCGCAGGCGCGAAAACCCGGTCACGAACAGCATCACCACCAGGAAGGCCCCGGTGCCGATGACGATCTCGTGCAGGGCATCGTCGCGCGCGACGTTCCACGTGAGTGCGGCCAGGGTGAAGGCCGGGATCAGGCGCGGGCCGAGGCTGAGTACCGCACTGTAGGCCAGGGCGTTCGCCGCCCAGGGTAGCGAGATGGGCAGGTAGTCGGCGACTGCCGGGAAGGCGTGGCTGACCGCCCAGCCGGTCAGCCACCAGCCGCCGAAGGCGAGGAGTGATTCACTCGCCCGCCGCGCCACGACTGTCCTTGGCATTGCTGCAGGCATCCGCCTGCTCCCTGCCTACGTCAAAAGGCCCGCCACGACCGATGCGAGTCGAAAAGCGGGCCTTGAAACAGACCGGGGATCAAGCGGGCCGTCACCCGCGTAGCGTCATACGTCGCGCAGCAGCTCGTTGATGCCGACCTTGGAGCGGGTCTTCTCGTCGACCTTCTTGACGATTACCGCACAATACAGGCTGTACTTGCCGTCCTTGGACGGCAGGTTGCCGGAGACGACCACCGAGCCGGCCGGCACGCGACCGAAGTGGATCTCGCCGGTCTCGCGGTCGTAGATCTTGGTCGACTGGCCGATGTAGACGCCCATCGAGATAACCGAGCCTTCCTCGACGATCACGCCCTCGACCACTTCGGAGCGCGCGCCGATGAAGCAGTTGTCCTCAATGATGGTCGGGGCGGCCTGCAGCGGTTCGAGTACGCCACCGATGCCGACGCCGCCGGACAGGTGCACGTTCTTGCCGATCTGGGCGCAGGAGCCGACGGTCGCCCAGGTGTCGACCATGGTGCCCTCGTCGACATAGGCGCCGATGTTGGTGTACGAGGGCATCAGGACGGTGTTCTTGGCGATGAAGCTGCCGCGGCGGGCGACGGCGTTGGGCACCACGCGCATGCCGGCGGCCTCGAAGCGCGCCTGGTCCCATTCGGCAAACTTGGTCGGCACCTTGTCGAAGTAGTTCACGTCACCGCCGGAGACCACCTCGTTGTTGCGCAGGCGGAACGAGAGCAGCACGGCTTTCTTAAGCCACTCGTTGACCTGCCAGTCGCCCACGCCGCGGCGCTCGGCCACGCGCAGCGAGCCATCGTCCAGACCTGTCAGCGCGGTCTCGACCGCCTCGACCACCTCGGCCGGGGCGTTGGACGGGTTGATCTCGGCGCGGCGCTCGAAGGCCGACTCGATGGTGTCGCGAATGGAGGAAGTTTCCATCGGATGCTCCTGAAATGATTTGGAAAAACGAGCGGCCGGCTTGTAATGGCCGGCCGCGTGAATGCGAAGCGTTGGTTGCGGCTATTGTAACAACAGATGGTTGGGGGCGTTGTTCTTGCGGGTGTGGGTTGTGCGAAGAGGAACCGTCAGGGTTTTCTCACGCCGGTATGGCGGGTTGGACCTAATCAGGTCCGGGCGGCGGGCGTGCGAGTCGATTTTCTTGCTTGTCCAAGAAAATCGACGAAAAGAAGACACCCCGATGCCTTGGCCCTTCGGGCCTGATCGCCGCGGATGGTATCCGCGACGATCAGCCTCGCGAACGGGGGATTGCGGACGGGGCGGTTCGACGCGGCGTCGTGTCGCGGCGAACCTCGGGCTCGCGTCCATGAGAGCCCGACCCTGCAACCCTCGCCCGCGAGGCAAGGCACAAAGGGGGCTTGACGCTTCGATCAGGCCCAGAACGCGACCCCAGAGCAGGGAATCCCGTAGGGCTTTGAATTATGCCACCTGATGCTGGGAACCAGGTCCCCTTCTGTCCTGCCTCGCACGGCGGGGCATCCGTGCCCCTGTGGGCAGCAGACGCGTGAAAACTCAACGGTGCTTAATCAAGGATTCTCCAACAACGCGAGTTGCCTCGGTGCCACTGTGGCAAACCGGCGTGCGAAACCTTGTCGAGCTTAGTCAGGGCTTATAAAAATGAATCAGGAGAGCATCGCCCGAATCCGCTCCGCCGCCTCGACACAGTCGCCCAACTCGGCGACCAGCGCCATCCGCACGAACCCCGCACCAGGATTCATCCCGTTGACCTCGCGGGAAAGGAAACGTCCGGGTAGGACGGTGACGTTTTGCTCGGCGAACAAGCGGTGGGCGAAGTCGCGCTCGTCGCCTTCCACCCCGGCCCAGAGGTAGAACCCGGCGTCCGGGCGGCGCGCGTCGATGCCGGCGACCGGCTCGAGGATCTCGAGCACGGCGTCGAACTTCTCGCGGTAGAAGCCGCGGTTGGCTCGCACGTGCGCCTCGTCGTCCCAGGCGGTGATCGAGGCCCGCTGGGTCGGCAGCGGCAGGGCGCAGCCCTGGTAGGTGCGGTAGCGCAGAAAGCGTTTCAGCAGAGCGGGGTCGCCGGCGACCAGCCCCGAGCGCAGCCCCGGCAGGTTGGAGCGCTTGGATAGGCTGTGAAAGACAATCACGTTCTCGAAGGGATCGTCGCCGTCTCGGGTTGCCGCCACCTCGAGCAGGCCGGTGGGCGGAGCATCCTCGTCGAAGTAGATCTCCGAGTAGCACTCGTCGGCGGCAATCACCACCCCGTGCCGCCGTGCCTGTTCCAGCAGTTTGCGGTAGCGCGCGGCGTCGATCACCGCGCCGCTGGGATTGCCCGGCGAGCAGACGTAGAGTAGTTGCGCCCGCTGCCAGACCGCCTCGGGGATGGCGTCGAAGTCCGGCAGAAAGCCGTTCTCTTCCAGCGTCGGATAGTAGTAGGGCTCGGCGCCGGCCAGCAGGGCCGCGCCTTCGTAGATCTGGTAGAAGGGGTTGGGCATCAGCACGACCGGCGGCTGACCGTCGTCGGTGTGGCGGTCGACCACCGCCTGGGCGATGGCGAACAGCGCCTCGCGGGTGCCGGCGACCGGCAGGACGTTCGCTTCCGGGTCGAGCATTCCCGCGGTCAGGCCGAACCGTTGGGTCAGCCACCCGGCCATTGCCTCGCGCAGTGCCGGCTCACCCTTGGTCGCCGGGTAGCGGGCGATCTCGCCCAGTGACTCGCGCAGGGTGTCGAGCACGATGGTGGGCGGCGCGTGGCGTGGTTCGCCGATCGACAGCGGGATGTGCGCGCGGTCGGCGGGCGGCTCGGCGCCGGCCTTGAGTTCGGCGAGCTTCTCGAAGGGGTAGGGATGCAGTTGGTCGAGATTGGGATTCATGCCGGGAGCCGTTGGGTCTGGTGGTGACAGGGCGGGATGCGGCCGTGCATTATAGGTGCCCGATTCAGTCGCTGCGAGTGGCGGCGACAACCTCGGGGAGCTCTGCACGATCCGATGGCGCCTCTGGCTCGCGGGTTTGTTCGCAATCAAGGCGCCTTGCCGAAGGGGGCCAAGGCTATTACTCGGGCCCGGCGAGGCGCGGCAAGGCCGAGCGCGGGCAAACACGCCAGCCCCTTCAGGCGGGCGGCCAAGGCCCATTTGCAGCGCTGCAGTCCTTGTGAAGGACCGCCGCCATTCACGGCGGGCTGCGCCTTGCAACTGGGCCCTTGGCGATCCCGCAGAGGTGCTATCGATTCGTGCAGAGCTTCCCTAACCGGGAGCCTGTCATGCCTGATGCCGACAACCGACGCGATGTGCCGCCTGAGGTCCAAGGCGTCGACCACGTGAGCCTGCTGGTGGGCGATGCCCGCCAGGCACGCGACTTCTATGCCGAGGTGCTGGGGCTGGCGGAGTTGCCGCGGCCCGATCTCGGTTTCCCGGGCGCGTGGCTGTCGCTGGGCAGCGGGCAGGCCCTGCATCTGCTCGAGTTGCCCAACACCAGCGAGGTCGACGTTCGGCCGGAGCACGGCGGTCGCGACCGCCACGTCGCGTTGCGGGTCGAGACGACCGTGCCCTTCGCCGGGCGACTGGAGGCGAAGGGGCTTGCCTTTACGCGCTCACGCTCCGGCCGGGATGCGCTATTTTTCCGTGACCCGGACGGCAATGCCGTGGAGTTGGTGGGCACCGGCGGCTGACGGGACGCTACCCGGTCTCGCGCGCGCATTGTCGAATCCGTTTAACCAGGTCGGCGAACGCCTCGTCGTCGGGTCGTTCGCGTCCGAGAAACCATGACTGCAGGTCCTGGTCGGCGGCGGCCAGCAGCCGTTCGAGGGTATCGAGCCGGCCGGGGTCGAGCCCGGGCAGTTCCCGCTCGGCGAACGGGGCGAGCAGCAGGTCGAGTTCGCGTAGGCCGCGTCGGCAGCGCCAGCGCAGGCGGGCGCGGCGGTCCTGGTCAGACATGCCGACCCAGCATGCGTCGACGGATCCGACCGATCGCCTCGGTCGGGTTGAGGCCCTTCGGGCAGACGTCGCTGCAGTTCATGATGGTGTGGCAGCGGAACAGCTTGTAGGCGTCGTCGAGCTGTTCGAGTCGCGCCTCGGTGGCCGTGTCGCGGCTGTCCTCGATAAAGCGCGCGGCCTGCAGGAGGGCGGCCGGACCGAGGAAACGTTCCGGGTTCCACCAGTAGGACGGGCAGGCGGCCGAGCAACAGCCGCAGAGAATGCATTCGGTCAGGCCATCGAGACGCTCGCGCTCTTCGGGCGTCTGTGCCTGCTCCCGGTCCGGTGGCGGGGCATCCGGCTGCAGCCAGGGTTCGACCCGTTGGTATTGGTGGTGGAAGTTGTCCATGTCGACGACCAGATCGCGGATCACCGGCATGCCCGGCAGCGGACGGATGACCACCGGATCGGTCAGGTCACCCAGTCGGGTGACGCAGGCCAGCCCGTTGCGTCCGTTGATGTTCATGGCGTCCGACCCGCAGACACCCTCGCCGCAGGAGCGGCGGAAACCGAGCGTCTCGTCGGCCTCGCGCAGGCGCAACAGCGCATCGAGCAGCATCTCGTCGGGAGACAGGTCGTCGAGGACGTATGCCTGCTGGCGGGGCGCCTCATCGCTTTGCGGATCGTACCGGTAGAGGGAAAAGCGCATCCGCCCGTCGCGGGGGCCGGGGCGTTTGAGAAACCGGACCGGCTGCCATTCGCTCATTCGGGGACCTCGAAGAACCGTCGCGAGCCGCCCGAGTGCAAGGAGTCGCGCAGCGATCGACGAGGCATATCAATAGGATAGGTGAGGAACGAGCGAGCATGTGGCGCCGCTACCGAGTGGCGTAGCAGGTTTTTCGAGATCCCCATCAATAGACCCTCGGTTTGGGCGGAAATGCATCCACCGTCAGCGGGGTGGTCCGCACCGGCTTGTAATGCATGCCGCGCTCGAGCGAGAACAGGCTGTGCAGCAACCAGTGCTCGTCGTCCCGCTCGGGGCGGTCGACCCGGGAATGCGCCCCGCGGCTTTCGGTTCGGGCCGCTGCCGCGGTGATCGCCGCCAGGGCCACGTCGGCGAGATTGACCAGCTCCAGTGCCTCGATGCGCGCGGTATTGAAGACGCGCCCATGGTCGCCGATCGCGAGATCTCGACTGCGGGAGTGCAGCTGGCGGATGCGTTCGGCCCCTTCGTCCAGTTCATCCTGGCGGCGGAAAACGCCGGCGTACGTTTCCATGGTCTGTTGCAGTTCCCGGCGCAGGGCGGCGACCGATTCACCGGCTGCCCGATTCTCGATGCCATCGGCCAGGGCCTGCGCACGGGCGGCGGCCTGTTCCGGCAGGGGGCGGTGATACCGATGCGTGGCCAGGTGCTCGAGCATATGGCGCGCCGCCGCCCGGCCGAAGACCACGATGTCGAGCAGGGAGTTGCCGCCCAGTCGGTTGGCGCCGTGCACGGAGACGCAGGCGCATTCGCCCGCGGCATACAGGCCCTCGACGGGTTCTTCCGTGCCGTCTTCGCCCGGGCGCACCACCTGTCCGTGGCGGTTGGTGGGGATGCCGCCCATGGTGTAGTGCGCGGTGGGGAAGACCGGAATGGGGTCGTCGACCGGATCGACGTTGACGAAGGTCTTCGCCGTCTCGCGGATTGCCGGCAGGCGTTTGCTGATAACCGCCTCGCCGAGATGGTCGAGCTTGAGCAGGACGTGGTCGCGATTCGGGCCGCAGCCGCGACCCTCACGGATCTCGGTGACGATCGCCCGGCTGACGACGTCGCGGCTGGCCAGGTCCTTGGCATGAGGGGCGTAGCGTTCCATGAAGCGCTCGCCTTCGGCGTTGACCAGGTAGCCGCCCTCGCCGCGCACCCCTTCGGTGATCAGCATGCCCTTGCCGGCGATGCCGGTGGGATGGAACTGGACGAACTCCATGTCTTGCAGCGGGATGCCGGCTCGCAACGCCATGGCCATGCCGTCGCCGGTATTGATCAGCGCGTTGGTGTTGGTGCGGTAGACCTGCGCCGCACCGCCGGTGGCCAGCAGGGTGGTGCGCGCCTCGATGGTGATCGTCTCACCGCTGGCGATATCGAGGACTTGTGCACCGAGTATTGCGCCGTCGTCATCGACGAGCAGATCGAGAGCGAAATGCTCGTCGAAGAAGTGCGTGCCAGCGGCGAGGTTCTGTTGGTAGAGCGAGTGCAGGATCGCGTGTCCGGTGCGATCGGCAGCGGCACAGGTTCGTGCGGCCTGTTCGCCGCCGAAGTGCTGGCTCTGCCCGCCGAAGGCACGCTGATAGATGCTCCCATCGGGCAGGCGCGAGAACGGTACGCCGAAGTGTTCCAGCTCCCGGACCGCCTCGGGCGCGGCGCGGCACATGTACTCGATCGCGTCCTGGTCACCGAGGTAGTCGCTGCCCTTGACCGTGTCGAACATGTGCCAGTGCCAGTCGTCCGGCAGCACGTTGGCCAGCGAGGCATTGACCCCGCCCTGCGCGGCGACGGTGTGCGAGCGGGTGGGAAAGACCTTGGAGACCACCGCCACGCTCGCCTCGCCGCGGGCCAGTTGCAGCGCGGCGCGCAGCCCGCCGCCCCCGGCGCCGATCACCAGTGCGTCGACCCGTCGTGGTTTGCTCACATCACCTCCAGTAGTGTCGCGGTGAACCAGATGCCCGACCCGAGCAGCCAGCCGGCGAGGGCGGTGAGCAGGCCGACCCGCAGCCCGAGCGGATGGACATAGTCGAGCAGCACGTCGCGCCCACCCACCCAGGCATGCAGCAGCAGCGCCAGCGCGGCCAGCCACAGCGTCACGGCATTGAGTGGCGCGGCGAGCCAGTGGCTCCAGGCCGGATACGACCACGCGTCGGCCAGAGACAGGCGGACCAGGGCATAGAGCGTGAACACCGCAAGATAGAGCGCGGAGAGTCGCTGGATCAGCCAGGCGGAGAGCCCGCTCATGCCCACAGCCCCCACCAGCCAAGCGCACCGGCGACCACGCCCAGCGCCATTACCCATAGGGCGCTGCGCCTTGCGGCCGTCCGGGTGATGCCGATGTCCACGTCCAGGAGCAGGTAGCGGATGCCGGCGAACAGGTGGTGGGCGAGCGCCAGCGCGAGCAGCAGACCGGTGATACGTGCCGGGACGCCCGTCAGCAAGTCGCCGGCCCGGGCGAACCCCTCGGGGCCGGAAAGGCTCAGGGCGAACAGCCAGGTTGCCGGCAGGATCGCGATGAGCATCAGCACGCCGGTCAGCCGGTGGGCGATCGAGGCGATCGCCTGCGGGGGAAAGTGGATCCGGTGCAGGTCGAGGAAGACCGGTCGTCTCTTTGCGGGCTGGTGGTCCTTGAGCGGCATGCGGCGGCTGGTCTGTCCTTGTCCGTTGTCGAGGGCCTTCCCTGACACTATAGGCGTTCGATCGGGAGTTCGGGAAGTGCCTGTCCGACCAGCACCGTGTCGGAATCGGGCTAGAAAGGCGTTTCGCAGCGGTAGTCGACCCTGGGTTTCGTGGGACGCTCCGGGTCGGGGAAGACCAGCTGGGCGGCATGCAACATCAGGCGCGCGTGGCGATGGGCCTCGGGGTGATAGAGCGAGTCGCCCTGGATCGGACGGCCCAGGGCGAGCAGGTGGACGCGCAGCTGATGCGAGCGGCCGGTGATCGGCTCGAGGATCACCCGGATGCCGTCTTCCGCCGGTTGTGCGAGCCGGTAGCGGGTCTGCGACGGACGGCCGGTCTCTGGGTCGATGCGGTAGCGCGGCCGGCGCTCGTGATCCTTGCCGATGGGCAGGTCGATCAATCCCTCGGCGGGATCGAGCGGGGCGTCGATCAGGGCCTCGTAGGTCTTGTCCACCTCCCGGGCGGCGAAGGCCTTGGAGAGGAAGGAATGGGCTCGGGCATTGCGTGCCAGCACCAGCAGACCCGAGGTGTCCCAATCGAGGCGATGGACGATGCGCGCTTCGGGAAATTCGGTCTGTACGCGCGTGATCAGGCAGTCCCGCTTGTCCGGGCCGATGCCCGGCACCGAGAGCATCCGCTCGGGTTTGGCCACTATCAGGAAATCACGGCGCTCGTCGATCAGGGCCCAGTCGCCCGGAGGCTGATTCGCCGGTGCATTGTGGTCGATCGGGCTCAAGTCATCCCTCGCCAGAGCGGCCCTTCGCCGCGCGGATCAGTGCCTCGGCAATCGCCTGCTGGTGCTCGCGATCGTTGATGGGGTGGCCGTTCTGGTCGACGACGAAGAAGGCATCCTCGGCGCGTTCGCCGAGAGTGGCGATGCGCGCGTGCAGCAGGATGGCGCCCATGCGCCAGAGCGTGTCGGAGAGGTCCGCCAGCAGGCCCGGCCGGTCCTTGGCCAGAACCTGGATCATGGTGCGTGCCCGGGCGACATCGGCAAAGAATTCCACCTCGGTATCGACGTCGAGGCTCGAAAGCTGGGCCGGCGCCCGTCGGCGGGTGATCGAGAGGGCCTGTTCCGGGCGATGAATCACCCCCTCGAGGCGTTCATGCAGGGCCTCGATCGCGCCGGGGTCGCTGACCGCCTTGCCCTGCCGGTCAAGGACGAAGAACTCCAGCAGGATCAGTTCGGATTCGGGCAATTGCTCGAGGTTGCCTTCGTCGTCGATGGCGTTCAGCCCGCTTTCGGTTGCCAGCGGGCGCGGGATGACGGTGATGTTGGCGGACTGGACGTTCAGGCCCTCGCGATCGATGCCGGCGACCACGTGGGCGAACAGTGCCGGATGGTTCTGCGCGAGTATCAGGATCTGGGTGGCTTGGTGCTGCGGATCGTCGTTGATGGTCAGCGCCGGCAGGGCGGCGTCGATCGCCACCCGCGAGTGGCGCAGGATGTTGTCGATCTCGTTGCGCAGGAAGTATTCCTCGGGCATGCCCGACAGCCAGGCGGCCAGCTTGCCGGCATCCATGCCCTCGCTGGAACCCTGGCGATTGGCGTCGCGCCGGGTCTCCCGCACGATCTGCGCCGAGGATCGCACCCCCTCGGCAAAGTGCTGGTGGGTGAGCTCGAACAGGCGACGTAGAAGGGTGTCGCGCCAGGAGTTCCATAGCTGCGGATTGGTCGCGCGGATGTCGGCCACCGTCAGCAGGTAGAGGTGGTCGAGCTGCTCGGCGCTGCCGACCTGTTCGGCGAAGCGATGGATCACCTCCGGGTCCTCGATGTCCTGGCGCTGGGCGGTGAACGAGAGCAGCAGGTGCTGCTCGACCAGCCAGCCGATCAAGTCGATATCCTCGCGTGGCAGGCCGTGGGCGCGGGCGAAGTGCTGGGCGTCGAACGCACCCAGCTCGGCGTGATCGCCGCCACGTCCCTTGGCGATGTCATGGAACAGCCCGGCGAGATAGAGCACCTCGGGGCGCGGGATGCGCTTGAAGGCGTCTGAGGCGATCGGATTCTCGTTGCGGTACTCGGGCAGTGCCGGGCGTCGCAGGTTGCGGATCACCAGCAGCGTGTGTGTGTCGACCGTGTAGGCGTGGAACAGGTCGAACTGCATCAGCCCAACGATCGGGGCGAAGTTGGGGATGTAGGCGGCGAGCACGCCGGTCAGGTTCATGTTGCGCAGAGCGAGGTAGACGCCGCGTTCGGCGCGCAACAGGCGCATGAATAGCTCCCTCGCGCGGCGGTTGGCGCGAAAGCCGCTGTCGATCACCGACAGGTTGGCGCGCAGCTGACGAGCCGTCGCGGCCGACATGCCTTCGAGATCGGGGTGCTCGGCGAGCAGCAGGAACAGTTCGAGGATGGCAGTCGGCGAGCGCATGAAGATCTGCGCGTCGCGGGTCTCGATCAGTCGGCCGCGGCGGAAGAAGCGCGGGTTGAGTCGCTCGACGGGTTCGAGGATCTCGGGGTGCAGGCGCTCGCGCCAGCGCTGGATCAGGAGCTGGTTGAGGCGTTCGACCTCGATGGTGGCGCGGAAGAAGTGCTGCATGAAACGCTCGACCGCGAGATTGCCGCTTAGCTCGCCCTGGTAGCCGAAGGCCCCGGCCAGCGTTTTCTGGTGGGTCAGCAGCAGGCGCTCTTCGGAGCGTTCTGCCAGGCCGTGCAGGCCGATGCGGATGCGGAACAGCAGCGATTCGGCATGGTCGAGGGCGCGGTACTCGTCATCGCGCAGCAGCTCGCTGCGATGCATTTCCGCCAGTCCGGGGGCGCCGTCGATGCGATTGGCCAGCCAGCGGATGGTATGCAGGTCACGTAGGCCGCCCGGGCCTTCCTTGATGTGCGGCTCGATCTTGGTGCCGACGTTGTCGTGCGATTCGTAGCGTCCCTTCTGCTCGTCGAGCTTGGCGGCGAAAAACCAGGCGGGATCGAAGGTCGAGTCGTCGCGGATCGAGGCGTTCAATCGCGTCAACAGTTGCGGGTCGCCGGCGATCAGTCGCATCTCGATCAGGCTGGTGTAGACGGTCGGGTCGCTGGCCGTCTCGATGCATTCGTCGATGCTGCGCACGGCGTAGCCGATCGACAACCCCGTGTCCCAGAGGGTGTAGAGGAAGGCCTGGACCGCCTCGTCGTGGGCGTGGTCGACGGTGAGCACCATGATGTCGATGTCCGAATGGACGAACATCTCGCCGCGACCGTAACCACCCACCGCGACCAGGGCGCAGGGCGTGTCGGCCAGCTTGTCGTCCCAGAGGCTGCGAAGGGCGCTGTCGACCCGCGCGGTGATCTCCCGGATGAAGCCTCGGGCGGTGGTCTCGTCCGCCAGTGCCTCGGCCCAGTGGGCGTTGAGCGTCTCGAGCTGGCGGGCCAGCGGCCGGTCGGCCGGAAAGGTGGTCTGGTCGGCGAAGAGACCGTCGGGTTCCGGGCGCGTGATCGGTTGCATGGAATCAGGCCGGCGGTTGGCTGAGGATATCGAACCCGTCATCGGTTACGGCGATGGTGTGCTCCCATTGCGCGGAGAGCGAATGGTCCTTGGTAACCACCGTCCAGCCGTCGCCCAACAGCTTGATCTCCTTCTTGCCGGCGTTGATCATCGGTTCGACGGTGAAGACCATGCCCGGCTTGAGGCGCACGCCCTCGCCGGGATTGCCGTAGTGGACCACCTGCGGGTCCTCGTGAAAGTTGCGGCCGATGCCATGGCCGCAATACTCGCGCACCACCGAAAAACCGCTCGCCTCGGCGTGGCTCTGGATGGCGTGGCCGATGTCGCCCAGCGTGGCGTCGGGGCGGACCGTCTCGATGCCCTTCATCATCGCCTCATGTGTGACGTCGATCAGGCGCTGGGCGCGAACCGAGGTCTTGCCGACGGTGTACATCGCCGAGGTGTCGCCGTACCAGCCGTCCTTGATGACGGTAACGTCGATGTTGAGGATATCGCCGTCGCGCAGGGTCTTGTCGGCGGGGATGCCGTGACAGACCTGGTGGTTGAGCGAGGTGCAGATCGAGGCGGGGAAGCCGTGATAGCCGAGCGTCGCCGGCGTGCCTCCCTGGACCTCGGTGATGTGTCGGTGGGCGATCTCGTTGAGCTCGCCGGTGGTCACGCCGACACGCACGTGCTCGCGCAGCAGCACCAGCACCTCGGCGGCCAGCTGGCTGGCGAAACGGATCTTCTCAATTTCCTCGGGGGTCTTGATGGTGATGTTCATGACCTGGAAACGGGCTCCCCTGACTGTGTCCGTCGCGGCAACCGACCGCGCGCAAAGACGGCCAGTGTAACGAAAAACGCCCCGGCTGGCGGGGCGTCGGGGTGTGTTGGTCCAGACGGCGTCAGGCCGACTCGAGCAGCTCGTCGAGGGTGCGTTCGACCCGGTCGACGTCGAACACGCCGATCTTCTGGAACTCGATGCGGGCCTGCGCGTCGAGGATGAAGGTCGTCGGGGTGACCCGCACGGGCCCAAAGACTTCCGCGCCGCGACCGTCCCTGTCCTGCAGGATGGTGTAGGTCATGTCCCGGTCCTCAACCATCTTGTTGATCTGGTCGAGCGGATCATAGCTCATCGCCAGTCCGACCACGTTCACGCCACTGTCCGCGTACTTGTCGTGCAGCTCCTGGATGTGGGGTATCTCCTTGATGCAGCCCGGGCAGGTGGTCGCCCAGAAGGTGATGAGGGTGGGCTTGCCCTTGAGCGACGCCAGTTCCACGGGTTTGCCGTCACGGTCCTGCACGGTCACGCCCTCGAGCGGCAGGCCGCTGTCCGACAGGCATCCACCCAGCCCGAGGGCAAGCAACGTCCCCGCGCCACCCAGGAGCAAGCGGCGGCGAGAATGGTCGTGTTCAGGGTCCACGGCGGGGGATGTCTGGTTGTGCATATCGATACGTGGCGTTGTCATGTCGAACCCTCTTCGGGAAGCTCGGATCGGATGGAGTTGCGGGCCGCCTTGCGGCGCGATCAGCGTGGCATCGCGATGCTGGTCGAATTGGCAAATATGGACCGGCCGGAGACGCGAAAGTTTCCGCGGCATTCGCGCGGACGTCAACGTTCCACGATCGCCTGTTCCAGCATGGCCGCGGTCATCACGCCGAGGGTGCGGGCCTGCGGCGAGCCCAGCATACGTCTGGCGACCAGCACACCGACGTCTTCCTCGCGCATGACCCGCTGGGCCTGGGTGAGGGTGTAGCCCACCTCGACGTCGGCGGCGCGGTAGAAGCCGCTGATTTCGGAAGGGGCGAGAAGCACCTCCTCTTTTACCTGGCTGGCCAGTGCTTGCATGTCGATGCCGAGTGTCGTTTCCTCGGCTTCGGCGGCCTCGCTGCTGGCCTCCCCGGCCCGGGAATACTCGTTACGGTCCGCCGCGGGCGTCTCGGCGACCCCGGCGGGGTGTTCCGCGGTTGGTTCGTCGGCTCGTTCCGCCGTCGTTTCCGCTGCCTTCTCGCGGAGCGCCTGTTCGGCGCGGGCCTGGGCGTCGAACAGGGCCTGGTTGTAGACATGGTCGAAGGCGGTTCGGGCCGCAGCATAACGAATCACGCCCATGGCCTGGCGATGCTCGTCGCGAATCACCAGCCAGGCAGGTTTCTCGTCGAGGGCCTGCTCGAAGCGGGCGAGATTACAGGGGCAGGTCACCTCGGCGACCCGGCGTTCGATGATGCTGGACACGCCGATGTTGTCGCCGCTGAACCACAGCGACGGCCCCGGCATCTGCTGGTCGTTGGCCCGCAGGATGGCGTCGTAGAGGCCGGACTTGCCGAACACCATGCGGCTGACCAGCCCCGAGACGACGATGATGATCATGGCCGGGAGAATTGCGCCGGTATCGCTGGTCAGCTCCAGCACCGCGGCCAGCGCGGCCAGCGGCGCCTGGAGCGTCGCGCCCATCATCGCGCCCATGCCGAGCACCGTGTAGAAGGCGACATCGGTCAGCGGGATATGGTCAAGCCGGTAGAGCAGGCTGCCGACGGTGCCGCCGACCACCGCGCCGATCATCAGTACCGGGGCGATGGTGCCGATCGGCAGGCCCAGCCCCACGGTGACGCTGGCCAGCAGCCACTTGGCCACGGCGATGATCAAGAGGGTCCCCAGTGTCAGCTCGGCGGCGGCGACCAGATCGGTGGTGTCATGGCCGATGCCGAGGATTTCCGGCACCCAGAAGCCGACAATGCCCGTGGCTACGCCGGCGGCGGTGAAGCGGGCCCATACCGGCCAGTTCCAGCTGCGCGCGATGGTGCGTTCGACGATCTGGATGTAGCCGGCGGCCATCGCACCGATGATCAACCCCAGGCCCAGCAGGGTGGGCACCTCCCAGAACGACATCTGGTGGTGGATCTCGATGCTGAACAGCGTCTCCGGGCCGAACACGGTGGTCGCCAGAAGTGCGCCCATCGAGGAGGCGAGGATCACGGGCAGGAAGCTCGCCAGCGTGTACTGCTTGATCACCACCTCGAGCGCGAAGATCACCCCGGCCAACGGCGTGTTGAAGGCCGCGGAGATGGCCGCGGCCACCCCGCAGCCGGACAGGGTGCGCACGCTGTTGTTCGGCAAACCGAGGCTGTGCCCCAAAAGGCTGCCCGAAAAGGCCCCGAGGTGGATGCCGGGGCCTTCCCGCCCGCCGGTCAGGCCGATCAGCAGTCCCCAGATGCCGGCGCCGAACTGCACCAGGGCGTTCTGCCAGGGCATGTCGGCACCGAAACGGTGGAAACGGATGATGACGTGGCCGACACCGACGTTGCGCATGCCGGTCGGCAGCAGGTGGAAGGCGATTCCCAGTATCAGTGCGCCGAGGATCGGCAGCAGCAATCGCCATTCGGCGGGCAGCGATTCGTAGCGCTCGGCGCCGGGAAGCCCCAGTCCGTAGATTTGCAGCCCTTCCAGCGCCAGCCGGAAAGCCACCACCAGCAGCGCGGCGAGCAGCCCGGCGATCAGGCCCAGCAGGGTGACCTGCAACAGGGCATCCGGCTGGGCCAGTCGCAGCCGCAGACGCTCGATGAACCGGTTCAGCGGGCGGCCGAGCCAGTCCTGGATGCGGGCGAGCAGAGCGGTCACGGGCCGGGCCTCCCGGGGAAGATGAGGTCGGTGGTCGGTCGGACGAGTCGATGGTCCGCCGCGGAGGTCCTGCTAATATGCCACGATTGTCGACCGGGTTCGAACGCCGTCTGCCGCGGCGGGCTT
>JBHEOB010000003.1:0-7790 GCA_046261775.1 Guyparkeria sp. | reverse complement strand
AACGAGATGAAGAAGATTGGAATCGTCGGTGGCACCGGGTACACCGGTGTCGAGCTGATGCGCCTGCTGGCCCATCATCCGGAGGTCGAGGTGGTGGCGATGACCTCGCGTGGCGAGGCCGGCCGCCGGGTGGATGATCTCTACCCCAGCCTGCGCGGTCACACGAATCTCGTATTCAGCGCGCCGGGCGAGGCCGATCTGGTCGGTTGTGATCTCGTGTTCTTCGCCACGCCCAACGGCATCGCGATGCAGGAGGCGCCGACGTTGCTGGAGCAAGGCGTTCGGGTGGTCGATCTGGCCGCCGATTACCGCTTGAAGGACCTCGATGTCTGGTCGCAGTGGTACGGCATGACGCATACCTCGCCGGAATGGGTCGAGCAGGCCGTCTACGGGCTCCCCGAGCTTTACCGTGACGAGATCCGTGGTGCGCAACTGGTTGCCAACCCGGGCTGCCATGTCACCGCGACCACCCTCGCCGTGCTGCCGCTAATGGGGCTGGACTGGGTCGATCACGGCCGTATCGTGGCCGACACCAAGTCGGGCGCCAGCGGCGCTGGTCGTTCGGCCGCCGTGCACACGCTGATGGCCGAGGCGGGCGAAAGCGTGCGTACCTACGCCGCTGCCGGCCACCGCCACCAGCCGGAGATTCGCCAGACCCTTGCCACCATCGCCGAGCGCGAGATCGGCCTGACCTTCGTGCCGCACCTGGTACCGATGGTCCGCGGGATCGAGTCGACCGTTTATCTGCCGTTGCAAGGCGAACCGGGGGAGAGCGTGCAGCGGCTCTACGAGCGTTACTACGCCGAGGAGCCGTTCGTCGACGTCATGCCGCCGAACAGCAACCCGGAAACCCGCAGCGTGCGCGGCAACAACATCTGCCGCATGGCCGTGCACCGGCCGCTCGACGGACCGATGCTTGTTGTCTCCAGCGTGATCGACAACCTGGTCAAGGGCGCCGCCGGGCAGGCCGTGCAGAACATGAACCTGATGCTCGGCTGCGACGAGTCGGCGGGTCTCGAACTGGTCGCCCTGTCACCCTGATGCCGGCTCGCGTGCATTCGCCAATGGTCTGATAGACTGTGGTTTTGCCGTTCGGCGACGGTATGTTCTGCCGAGCGGAGGCGCAATCGATTGAGGTGAACGCGATGGTTGACGCAACCGACACCATGGTGGCCGAACCGGCCACCGAAGCAACACCGCTGGTCTTTACCGAGAACGCGGCGAGCAAGGTCAACTCGCTGATCGAGGAAGAAGGCAACCCGGCGCTCAAGCTGCGCGTGTTCATCACGGGTG
The DNA here is from genome assembly GCA_046261775.1 of Guyparkeria sp. Lineage (GTDB taxonomy): Bacteria > Pseudomonadota > Gammaproteobacteria > Halothiobacillales > Halothiobacillaceae > Guyparkeria. The sequence continues at coordinate 6,497 of JBHEOB010000003.1, read as the reverse complement.
GTGGCTGCTCCGGCTTCCAGTACGGTTTCATGTTCGAGGAGGAGGCCCAGACGGACGACACGGCGGTGGAGCGCTCGGGCGTGACGTTGCTGGTCGACCCGATGAGCATCCAGTACCTTGAAGGGTCAGAAATAGATTACAAGGAAGATGTCGCCGGCGCGCAGTTTGTGATTCGCAACCCCAATGCCTCGACCACCTGCGGTTGCGGTTCCTCGTTCTCGATCTGAGTTGGTAATGAGTCTTGACGCGGGCGTTGCCCGCGTCTTGCGTTTGTCAGGGTTATAACAAGGCGTTGTCGATGGATTTCGTACCGGGTTTGCAGGGTGTGCCGGCGGCGCAGTCTGCTATTTCGTATCTGGATGGTCAGGCCGGCCTGCTGACCTACCGTGGTTATCGCATCGTGGATCTGGCCCGCCAGAGCACGTTCGAGGAAACCGCGTGGGTGCTGATCCACGGCGACCTGCCCACCGCGCTCGAGCTGGCCGAGTTCGATGCCGACCTGCGACGCAACCGCCGCGTGAAGTACAACGTGCGCGACATCATGAAGTTCCTGCCCATCGACGGACATCCGATGGAGGCGCTGCAGACCTGCGTGGCCAGTCTCGGTATGTTCTACCCGGGCCAGGAGCGCATGACGGCCAACGGCGTCAACGCCGATTCCGAGTTCGTCGAGCAGATGATCGTCAAGATCCTCTCGAGCATGTCGACACTAGTGGCCATGTGGGAGCACATCCGCAAGGGTGACGACCCGGTCGCGCCACGTGCCGAACTCTCCTACGCGGAGAACTTCCTCTACATGCTGACCGAGCGCGAACCCGACCCGATCGAGGCGCGCATCATGGACGCCTGCCTGATCCTGCATGCCGAGCACACGCTCAACGCGTCGACCTTCGCTTCGCTGGTCTGCGGCTCGACGCTTGCCCCGCCCAACCTGGTGGTCGCCTCGGCGATCGGCACGCTGGCAGGCCCCCTGCACGGCGGTGCCAACCAGCGTGTGCTGGCGATGCTCGATGAGATTGGCTCGGTCGACAACGTCGAGCCATGGTTGCAGCAGAAGCTGGCCAACAAGGAGGTGATCTGGGGCTTTGGTCATCGCGAGTACAAGGTCAAGGACCCGCGCGCCGACATCCTGCAGGGCCTGCTCGAGCAGCTGCGCGAGCATCGCGGCGGGCAGCTCTCGCCGCTCTACGATATTGCGCGCGAGCTCGAGACCCAGGCGGCCGAGCATCTGGCCGGCAAGGGTGTTTACCCGAACGTCGATTTCTATTCCGGCCTGCTTTACGCCGAGCTGGGTATCCCGCGCGATCAGTTCACGCCGATTTTCGCCATTTCGCGTACGGCCGGCTGGCTGGCGCACTGGAAAGAGCAGATCGCGAACAACCGCATCTACCGCCCGACCCAGGTCTACGTCGGCGAGAGCACGCGCGAATATCGTTCGATCGGCGCCCGCTAATCGGTCTTATGCCAGATTGCTCCCGGTTTGGCGGTGCTCGGTGCGTTCAGGCCGGGTAGAGTCCACCCAGCAGGCGTGCCCCGGCCGCGCCGGTCACCCGAGGCGCGTTGCCCGGTAGGCCGCTGAGCAGTTGGCGGGCCAGCCACGCAAACACCGCGCCTTCCACGCATTCCGGTGGCAGACCGAGTACCGCGCTGCTTTCCACCTCCGTGCCCAGCCGGTCGCGCAGTCGCTTGACCAGCCGGATGTTGTACGCCCCTCCCCCGCATAGCGTCACGGGCCTGTCCGGTCGATCGGCCAGCCAAGGCGACAGTGCCCGCCCTATGCTTTCCACCGTCAGTTCGAGCAGGGTCGCCTGCACGTCCTCGGGAGGGAGTGTCTCGATCCAGTCGCCGCCCAGCCGTTCCAGCCAATCAAGATTAAAGTGCTCCGGGCCGGTGGATTTTGGCGCCGCTGCCGCGAAGAACGGCTCGTCGAGCAGTCGGGTAAGCAAGGCAGGATGTGCCGTCCCGCTGGTCGCCCACTGACCGTCGCGGTCGAACGGGGCGCCACGATGGCGGCTGTGCCAGGCGTCTATCAGGGTGTTGGCCGGGCCAGTGTCCAGGCCAACGGGATCCTCTCCGGGATCCAGTATCGAGGCGTTCGCGATGCCGCCGAGGTTGATCACGATCCGCCCCTCGGGCCCGGCCGGGAACAACGCGGCGTGTGCCGGTGGCGCCAGGGGCGCGCCCTGCCCGCCGGCCGCCATGTCGCGGCGGCGGAAATCAGCAATCACGGTAATCCCGGTCAGCTCGGCGATGCGGCTGGGGTCGCCCAGTTGCAGGGTGAAGGCCGATTCCTGCCAATCGGGCCGATGCCGAACGGTCTGCCCATGCGAACCGAGCGCCCGGATAGCCGTGGCCGGCAGGTCTGCCTGTGCCAGCAGGCAGGCGACCCCTGCGGCCGTGGTCTCGGCCAGTCGGCGATCGGCCATGCCGTACAGGTCGATCGCATCGACGGCCGGCGCCGGGAGACCGGTTTCCGGTTCCCTGCTGCCGCCTCGGGCCAGTGCCTTCAGTTGACTGGTGAGGGTCGTGCCCAGTGGTTCCTGGTGGTAAGCGACCAGCCGCGGCAATGGCCCGGACAAGTCACAGAGGCAAAGGTCGAGTGCATCGATGCTGGTGCCCGTCATCGTCCCGATGAACAATTCCCGATTGTCATCGCCTTGTTGGCGGGCGGTATCAGTCGTCACGTGCGTCGCGGGAGGCCCGGTCGTTTTTGGCTACGTCCTGGCCAGCGTTCTGGGCCAGTTGAACCGGCTGCTCGCCCTCGACGTCGATCTCGATGCGTGCGAGTTCTTCAAGCGAACCGCGGGTCCGGGCAATGAAGTCCTGCCGGTCCTCGGAGGCGATCGGGTTTGCCTCCGGCAGGTCGACCTTGAGCGGATCGAGGGCCTTGCCGTTGACCTTGAATTCGTAGTGGAGATGGGGGCCGGTGGCCGCCCCGGTCATGCCGACGTAGCCGATCACCTGGTCCTTGTCGACTGTTGTGCCCCGCTTCAAGTTGCCCTTGACGCCGGAAAGGTGAGCGTAGAGGGTTTCGTGCGTGCTGTCGTGGCGCACTTCGATCACCCTGCCATACCCGTGTTTCCAGCCGACGAAGGTCACGCGCCCCGATCCCGCCGATTTGATTGGCGTACCGGTCGGGGCGGCGAGATCGACGCCGTTATGCGGCCGCACGGTGTTGTGAATCGGATGCAGCCGCTTGGGATCGAAGTTCGAGCTGATGCGGGAGAACTCGACCGGATAACGCAGGAAGCCCCGTTCGAGGCTGCTGCCGTCGGGTTCGTAGTAACCGGAGGTGCCGTCGGGGGAGGTGTAGCGCACTGCCTGAACCTTATCGCCACGATTGACGAATTCGGCGGCCACGACGTGGCCCGTTCCCAGGCGCTCACCGTCGCGCTCGCGGACTTCGTAGATCAGCCGGAACTGATCGCCGTCCCGCACGTCCCGCAGGAAATCGACCTTCCAACCGAATACCTCGGCCAGTTGCATTATCTGTGCCGGCGGGACACCCGTGCCGATCGCGGACTGGTACAGGGATCCATTGATGGTTCCGCCGGCCGAGACGAGTCGGGTCTCACTGGGCAGGTCCGTGATTTCGGCGACCAGGCGATCGCCGTCGCGGCGGAAGATGGAGAGCTCGCTTTCACTGTTCAGATCGTACTTCAACCCCGCAAACTGATCCGCGTCGTCGGTGATCAGCACGAGCTTGTCGCCGGGGCGAATGCGTTCCAGTGTTCGAGCCTCGTCACCGAGGTCGAGCACCTTGAGCACTTCGCTGTAGCCCAGCCCGGCCCGTTCGAAGATGGTCGACAGCGTGTCGCCTGAATCTACCCTGATCGTGGTTTCCTCCAAGGCGGGTGCCGTGGCAGTCGTCTCGCTTTCGTCCGTCTCAAGTGCCTTTCGGTCGATTGCCGCCTGGTTGGACTCGGGATCCTCGATAGCCTGTAACGCTTCCTTCTGGCCGGGTATGTGAAAATTGGGTCGCTTGTCGAGGCTGACCGAGCGAACGGAGGCACTGGGTTGGCTGACCGCGTACGGTGAAGGTGCCGATGAAATGCCGTGCCCGGAGGCCTCGCCCGTCTCTGCGGGGTCGATGGCCTCCAGTGTCAGCGGTATCTCGTTACTCGAATCCCTGGTTTCTGTGCCGTCGAGGGTCTGCGGTGTCTGTTCGCCTGGCAGAAATTGCCAGGCAACTGCGCCGAGTGCGAACAGGCCGAGGCCGATCAGGAAGGTGCGCCGGATCAGGCGAAAGGGCCGGCGTTTGGGCTTGAATAAAGGCCGCTGATGCATGGAAGTGGAAACCTAGCAGAAAAATGTCGTGTAAAACCGGTAACATAACCGCCTTTCTGCAGCCATTCAACGTAATTCTTGTAAGGGTGAACCGTGTCTCAGGAGCAAGCGCAGATGCTGGCGGAGTTGTGTCGGGGGGCCGACGAGGTGCTGGTCCGAGAGGAGCTGGTCGAACGGCTGGGCGAAGGGCGGCCATTGCGGATCAAGGCCGGCTTTGACCCGACCGCGCCGGATCTTCATCTCGGCCACACGGTGTTGATCAACAAGCTGCGTCAGTTCCAGGAGCGGGGGCATGAGGTCATCTTCCTGATCGGTGATTTCACCGGCATGATCGGCGACCCCACCGGCAAGAACGCCACCCGGCCGACCCTGACGGCCGAGGCCGTGCGCGAGAATGCGCGCACCTACGAGCGTCAGATTTTTCGCATCCTCGATGCGGAAAAGACGCGCATCGTCTTCAATTCCGAGTGGATGGGGCACAAGAGCGCAGCCGATCTGATCCAGCTGGCCAGTCGTTATACCGTGGCGCGCATGCTCGAGCGTGACGACTTCTCCAAGCGTTACCGCGAAAACCGGTCGATTGCCGTCCACGAATTCCTGTACCCACTGGTTCAGGGTTACGACTCGGTCGAGTTGAAGGCAGACGTCGAGTTGGGCGGCACCGATCAGAAGTTTAACCTGCTGGTGGGGCGGGAGCTGCAGAAGCAGTACGGCCAGAAGCCGCAGATCGTCATGACCTTGCCCATCCTCGAGGGGCTCGACGGCGTCAACAAGATGTCCAAGTCGCTCAACAACTACATCGGTATCGAGGAGCCGGCCGACGAGCAGTTCGGCAAGCTGATGTCGATTTCAGACGATCTGATGTGGCGCTACTTCGAGCTGCTCTCGTTCCGCCCCCTTGAAGAGATCGCACGCCTGCGCGAGGAGATGGCCGGTGGGCGCAATCCGCGGGATATCAAGTTTGAACTCGCCGTCGAGCTGGTGGATCGCTTCCACGGGAAAGGGGCTGGCGAAAAGGCGCGCGATGCGTTCATCGCGCGTTTCCAAAAAAAGGAGCTGCCCGACGAGATGCCCGAGGTGTGGCTTGAGGAGGGGGTGGCGATCGTCGAGGCGCTCAACCGAGCCGGCCTGATCCAGTCGAACTCCGAGGGTTTTCGCCATATCAAGGCTGGCGCGGTGAAGCTTGGTGGTGAGCCGGTCAGGGATCGGGCGCTCGTTCTACCCGTGGGCGAATCGATCATCCAGGTCGGCAAGAGGCGCCTGGCAAAAATCATTGTCGGAGGGGGTTGACGCCCCTGCCGGAGTGCGTAAGATGCGCATCTCCTTACGGGGCACAGGCCCAGTGCCGACGCCCTTCAGGACAGCCCCGAGGAGTCATGAGAAAAGACTTGACGGACGCTGCAGCGAGAGTAGAATCCTCGCTCCTCTCGACGGAAAGTCGATCGAGAGAGTCGCCCAAAAGAGTTCAAACGAACTATTGACAGGCGACACGAAGGGCGTAAGATACGCGCTCTTCTCGGCGACGAGCCGACACTGACCGGACGGGTTGGTGAAGATCTTTAAGAAAGAGCAGAGATAATTTGTGTGGGTGCTTGTTGGCCTGGTTGGTCGAAAAGACTGACTGGCTGATGAGTGACCTGTCAATGACGCATAAGTGTAGTTTGACAGGGTTGACCTCTGAGGCTTTGAAGAAGTTTAAAGTGAAGAGTTTGATCCTGGCTCAGATTGAACGCTGGCGGCATGCTTAACACATGCAAGTCGAACGGTAACAGGAGAGAGCTTGCTCTCTTGCTGACGAGTGGCGGACGGGTGAGTAATACATGGGAATCTGCCCTGAGGTGGGGGATAACCCGGGGAAACTCGGGCTAATACCGCATGACCTCTACGGAGCAAAGCGGGGGATCTTCGGACCTCGCGCCTTGGGATGAGCCCATGTCTGATTAGCTAGTTGGTAGGGTAATGGCCTACCAAGGCAACGATCAGTAGCCGGCCTGAGAGGGCGGACGGCCACACTGGGACTGAGACACGGCCCAGACTCCTACGGGAGGCAGCAGTGGGGAATATTGGACAATGGGCGCAAGCCTGATCCAGCAATACCGCGTGTGTGAAGAAGGCCTGAGGGTTGTAAAGCACTTTCAATTGTGAAGAAAAGATACGGGTTAATACCCTGTATCCTTGACGTTAACTTTAGAAGAAGCACCGGCTAACTC
>JBHEOB010000002.1:0-67408 GCA_046261775.1 Guyparkeria sp. | reverse complement strand
CAGCGGTAGAAACGTCCGGACTGGTCGATCTCGAAGGCCTCCAGTATTTCCGGGCGAGCCATGGGTCCCCAGCCCAGGGCGAGGTCGGTGCGGGAAAGGGCCGCCTCGGCATCGAAGCGGTAGTCCTTGCGGCTCAAGACCCGGGCATCGATCTGGAATGCGGCCCGAGGCGTGATCCGGAAATCGCCGGCGGACAGCGCCGCTGCCTCGTGCAGCTTTGTCTGCAGGGGCGGGCGTTCGATGGATAGCTCCGCGTCGAAACCCGGCGGCGCATCCGGGGCTACCTCCAGGTCCCAGTCCACCCCGGCCGGCTGGTTCCACCACCAGATTAGTCCGGTTGCGGCCCCGGCTGCGATCAGCCACCGAGTATTCACGCCAGTTCTCCTCGGTCCATGCGAGCGCTACTCAACCCATCGTTGCCCAGCACCCCTCCGTGTTCCCTGATCGCCGTAACTCCTGAGGGATCGGGATGGCGAGTCGGTTTCTCATCGGTGGCGTTTCCCTTCGCTCAGATCAGCCAGGCGGTGAGCAGCCCGACGGCCAGCGAGACGATCATCGGTCCGGCCACCCATAGCCCCAGCGTGCGCGTGCCGATGACGACGGCCATGCCGGTCTTGACCAGGTTGTTGGCCGCCGAGGCAATGATGATGCCGACCACGGCGGTCTGCACGGTGATGGTGTCCTCGGCCATGCGAGTCAGCGAGAGGTTGATCGCGTCGACGTCGGCCACCCCCGATGAGGCAGCCAGCAAATAGATGCCGGCATCGCCCAGCCAGTTCTGCAGCCATTCGCCGGCCAGCATGATGATGGTCAGCAACACGCCGAACAGCAGGGCGGAGGTCAGGTCCAGCGGGTTCTGCTTGAGTTCGGGCTGCCCGATGTCGCTGCCGCGACGGGCCTTGCGCCACATGAAGAAGGCCGGCACGTAGATCAATACGGTCATCACCAGCACGGGGATCAGCAGCCCGGTGAACATCGGCGGGTGGATGACGGTAGCGACCAGCAGCACCCGCGGGAACATCGTGCCGCAGGCGATCAGGATGCCGACGGCCAGCAGCGGGCTGAGTTCGCCGGTGACGCGTGACTGGCGGGAGAAGTGCAGGGTCAGCGCGGTCGACGAGCTCAGACCGGCGAACAGGCTGGTGAACAGGATGCCCTTCTCGGCCCCGCCCATGCGGATTGCGAAATACCCGACGAAGGAGATCGAGGCGATCAGCACCACCATCCACCAGATCTCGTAGGGGTTGAGCACGCCCCCGGGACCGTAACCCTGGTTGGGCAGGATGGGGAGCATCACCGCGGTGATCAGGAGCAGCTTGAAGGCCGCGTCGAGCTCGCGTGCCTCGAGCTTGTTCAGCAGGCCGTGGATCTCCTCCCGGTTGTCGAGGATCATGGCGGTGACCACGGCGGCCGCGGTGGCGACGACGACGTCCACCGCCACGGCGATCGCGCCAAGACAGAAGACGATCAGCAGGCCGATGCTGTCGGTGATGCTGACGTTGCGCACGGACTCGGCGCGGGTGCGCCAGGCGACCAGCGCGATCGCGGTCACGGCGAGCAGCAGGGTGGGGAAGGCCCAGCTGGTGAGTGTCTCGGAGAGCAGGGCGGCCAGGCCGCCGAGCAGACCCACCAGCGCATGCGTGCGGATGCCCGCGATCCTGGAGCCGGCTTCTTGCTGGCGCTTCGACCAGCCGCGCTCCAGGCCGATCAGCGCCCCCAGCAGCATGGCCACCCCCAGTAGCCAGAGGGTGCGATTGTCGGTGATCAACTGGCTGGTGAGGTCGTCCATGTCACTCCTGTGGGGGCGTCCGCCGGCACGAGACCGAGGGAATGTTCATTGTCGATTCTAGACGGATTGTCCGGCGGCGACGCCCGAGGCCCAAGCCCACTGGAAGTTGTGCCCGCCGAGATGGCCGGTCACGTCGACGACCTCGCCGATGAAGAACAGCCTCGGTTGCCGCTGCGCTTCCATGGTCTGCGACGACAGTTCCCGGGTGTCGACCCCGCCGAGGGTGACCTCGGCGGTGCGATAGCCCTCGGTGCCGGCCGGGTGGATGGTCCATTGCTGCAGGGCCTCGGCCACGGCCTGCAAGCCGCTCTGTGGGTATTCCTGCAGGGGGCGCGACCAGTCATGCCAGTCGCAGAGTACGCGGCTCAAGCGTCGCGGCAGGTGCTCGTCGAGGTATTGCAGCACGGTGCCCTGCGGGCGGGCCGCGCGCCGTTCGGTCAGGTCGGCGACCACGTCGCGGCCGGGCAGCAGGTCGATCACCAGCGGTTCGCCGGGGTGCCAGAAACTCGAGATCTGCAACATGGCCGGGCCGGACAGGCCGCGGTGGGTGAACAGTAGCGGCTCCTCGAAGCGCATGCCGCCAGCCGTTGCCGCCACGGGAATGCTCATGCCGGCCAGCGGGGCCAGGCGTTCCTTGATCTCGGGGTGTAGCGTGAACGGCACCAGTCCGGCGTGCGTGGGCAGCACCTCGAGGCCGAACCGGCGGGCGATCTCGTAGCCGAACGGGGTCGCGCCCATGGTCGGGATCGACAGGCCGCCGGTCGCGATCACCAGCGATTCGGCCGTGATCGTCTCGCCTTCGGTCTCGACCCGGTAGCCGCCGTCGATCGTGTCGATCGTCTGCACTGGCGTCTTCATCTGCACCTCGGCGCCCGCCCACTCGCACTCGGTGAGCAGCATGTCGACGATCTCTTTCGCCTTGCCGGCGCAGAACAGCTGGCCGGCGGCCTTCTCGACGTGCTCGATGCCGTGGCGCTCGACCAGGTCGAGGAAGGCCTGCGGCGGGTAGCGCTTGAGCGCGGAAATGCAGAAGCGCGGGTTGGCCGAGAGGAAGTTGGCCGGGGTGTGCAGGTTGGTGAAATTGCAGCGCCCACCGCCGGACATCAGGATCTTCTGCCCCGCCTTGCGGGCGTGGTCGAGCACGAGCACCCGCCGACCGCGATAGCCCGCTGCCGCTGCGCACATCAGGCCGGCCGCGCCCGCGCCGATAATCACCACGTCCACCTGCATCGAATGCCCCGTAACCACTGCTTTGTTTGAATGACGCGACATCATAGCAATGCCGTCGGCGGCACCGCCGCGGCGGGCGTGAAGTCGTACTATGCTGGCTGATGCATAGGCCGTCCACATGCCCTCAGGAAACTTCATGCCCTCGCTCGATATCCCTTGCTCACGCCCTGACGCGACGCATTGGCGCCAGCGGTTTGCGTCGCTGGCGGCGGTGATGTTGCTTGCCTTGCTGCCGGCCTCGTTGCTCGCCCAGTCCCAGGGTCAGGGGGAGCGTCCGGCGACGGCGGTGATTGCCTCTGACGCCGAGCGCCAGGCCTGGTCGGACCCGCTCGAGGCGCTGGGCACGGTGCGAGCGGACGAGTCGGTGACCCTGTCGGCGACCGTCACCGAGATCATCCGGGCGGTGCACTTCGAGGACGGCCAGCGGGTGGCGGCCGGCGATCTGCTGGTGCACCTGGAGGATATGGAAGAACAGGCCCAACTGGCCGCGGCGCAGGCGCGGCTGGTCGAGCAGCGCAATGCACTGGAGCGCGCCCGGGGGCTCGCGGAACGCAACCTGGGTGCCCGGGCGGAGCTGGAGGACGCTCGTGCCCGGGTCCAGCAGGCCCAGGCGGAGATCGAGGCCGCCCAGGCACGCCTGGCGGCCCATCGCGTGCAGGCGCCGTTCGACGGCGTGGTGGGCCTGCGCGACATCAGTCCCGGCATGCTGGTCAGCCCGGGCGCGGCGCTGGTCCGGCTCGACAAGCTGGATGTCGTCGACGTGGATTTCACCGTGCCGTCGCGTCACCTCGGCGCGCTGTCGCGTGGCCAGACGATCACGGCCAGCACCGATGCCTACCCGGAGCGCCGCTTTACCGGCAAGGTCACCGGCATCGATAACCGTATCGACCCGGCCACACGCAGCATCACGCTGCGCGCGCGGATCGACAACGATGACGGCGCCCTGCGCCCGGGACAGTTGATGCAGACGATCCTCGAGCGTGACCGGCGCGAGGTGGTGGCGGCGCCCGAGTCGGTACTGCTGCCACAGGGCGAGTACCAGTACGTGTTCGTCATCGACCGTGACGCCATGACGGTCGAACGCCGCGAGATCGGCATCGGCGAGCGCCGGGAAGGCTGGGTGGAGGTGACCGACGGCCTCGAGCCCGGCGAGCGGCTGGTACGCCACGGCATCCAGAAGGTACGTGATGGCGATGTCGTGCGCGTGCTCGACGTGGCCGATGAGGACAATCCGATCCGCGAGATCCTGCGCCGCCACCGCGACACCCTCGACGCCGAGCGGGGCGAGCCGTGATTCTTTCCGATATCTCCGTGCGTCGGCCGGTGCTGGCCGGCGTGCTCTCGGCCTTGCTGGTCGCCTTCGGCCTGATCGCGCTCGATCGCCTGCCGCTGCAGGAATACCCGCACATCGACCCGCCGGTGGTCAGTGTCGACACCCGTTACCCCGGTGCCTCGGCGTCCGTGGTCGAGACGCGCATCACCCAAGTGCTCGAGGACCGCATCGCCGGGGTCGAGGGGATCGAGATGATCACTTCCTCGAGCGAGGACGGCCGCTCGTCGATCACCGTGGAATTCGCCTTGTCGCGCGATCTCGACGCGGCGGCGAACGACATGCGCGATCGCATCAACGGCGCACTCGACAACCTGCCCGAGGAGGCCGACCCGCCCGAGGTGGAGAAGGCCGATTCCTCCAGCGAGGTGGTGCTTTGGCTGGGGCTGTCCGGCGAGGAGTATTCCATTGCCGAACTGACCGATTACGCCGAGCGCTACCTGGTGGATCGCTTTTCCGTGCTGCCCGGCGTGGCCCGTGTGCGGGTCTCCGGCAGTCAGACCTACTCGATGCGCGTCTGGCTGGACCGACAGGCGCTGGCCGCGCACGGGCTGGCGGTGGGCGACATCGAGTCCGCGCTGCGGGCCGAGAACGTCGAACTGCCGGCTGGTGCAATCGAATCGAGCGAACGCCAGTTCATCGTCCGCCTGCCGCGCAGTTTCGAGACGGCGGCGGACTTCCGCGAGCTGGTGATCAAGCGCGGCGAGAGTGGTCACCTGGTGCGGCTGGCGGATGTGTCCCGCGTCGAGGTGGGCGCGGTCGAGACCCGCAGCATTTTCCGCGAGAACGGCGTGCCCCGCGTCGGGCTCGGCATGATCAAGCAGTCGACCGCCAACGTGCTGGAGATCGCCCGCGGGGCGAAGGACGAGCGCGAGCGACTGCTCGACACGCTGCCCGACGGCATGACGTTGAATCTCAGTTATGACACCTCGGTGTTCGTCGAGAACGCGGTGCGCCAAGTGGTCTCGACGTTGTTCATCGCCATCGGGCTGGTGGTGCTGACCATCTTCCTGTTTCTGGGCAACCTGCGCAGCACCCTGATCCCGGCCATCACCGTGCCGATCGCGCTGGTCGGCACCTTCGCCGCGCTGTACCTGTTCGGGTTCACCATCAACCTGCTCACGCTGCTGGCGCTGGTGCTGGCGATCGGCCTGATCGTCGACGATGCCATCGTGGTGCTGGAAAACATCAACCGGCGCATCCAGGAATACGGCGAGACGCCATTGGTCGCCGCCTTTCGCGGTACGCGCCAGATCGCGTTTGCGGTGGTGGCCACTACCTTGGTGCTGGTGGCGGTGTTCGTGCCGCTGACCTTTCTCGAGGGCGATATCGGCCGGCTGTTCACCGAGTTCGCGCTCACGCTCGTCGCCGCGGTGATCATCTCCAGTTTCCTCGCGCTAACGCTCACGCCGATGATGGCCTCCAAGATCCTCGGGCCGCGTGAGCAGTCCGGGCGACTGGCCGCGACCGTGCAATCGCTGCTGGATGCCACCCGACGCGGTTATCGCATCCTGTTGCGCGGGGCGTTGCGCCTGCGCTGGCTGGTGGTGCTGCTGTTTGTCGGTGCGGCGGTCGGTACCGTCTGGCTGGCCGACCAGCTGCCGCGCGAATACACCCCGTCCGAGGATCGCGGCGCGTTCTTCATCGTAGTCAACGGCCCGGAGGGAGCGAGTTTCGATTTCATGCTCGACTACATGGACGAGATCGAGGCCCGGCTCGGGCCGCTGATCGAGTCGGGCGAGGTCGAGCGGGCCCTGATCCGCGCGCCACGCGGCTGGGGCAACATCGAGAACTTCAATTCGGGCTTCGGCATCGTGATTCTGGATGACTGGGCGAACCGGCGCTCGGGCTGGGCGATCATGGACGAGGTGCGCACTCTGGTGGCCGACTTGCCCGGCGTGCGGGCCTTCCCGGTGATGCGTCAGGGCTTCGGCCAGCGGGTGCAGAAACCCGTGCAATTCGTGCTCGGCGGGGGCGAGTACGAGGAACTGGCGCAGTGGCGCGACACGCTGTTTGCCCATATCCGCGAGGACAACCCGCGCCTGACCGGGCTGGATTCCGACTACAAGGAGACCCAGCCACAGCTCAAGGTCGATATCGATTATGACCGCGCCGCGGATCTCGGGGTGACCGTCACCGAGATTGGCCGAACGCTCGAGACCCTGCTGGGTGGTCGTACGGTGACGCGCTACGTCGATGACGGCGAGGAATACGACGTAATCCTCGAAGGCGAGCGCGAGAACCAGCGCAGCCCACGGGCGATCGACAATATCTACGTTCGCTCGGCGACCAGTGGCGAGCTGATCCCGCTGGGCAGCCTGGTCAGCCTGACCGATTTTGCCGGCCCGGCGACCCTCAATCGCTTCAACCGCATCCGCGCGATCACCATCGAGGCGGATCTGGCCGACGGCTATCCGCTGGGCGAGGCGTTGACCTATCTCGAGGAAACGGTCGACGAGATCCTGCCGCCCGAGGCCCAGACCGACGTCAAGGGCCAGTCGCGCGACTACCGCGAGGCCGGTGGGGCGACGTTGTTCATGCTGGTCCTCGGGGTGCTGGTGGTGTTCCTGGTCCTGGCCGCGCAGTTCGAGAGCCTGATCCACCCGTTCGTGATCATGCTGACCGTGCCGCTGGCGATTCTCGGGGCGCTGTTGGGGCTGCACCTAACCGGGCTGTCGCTGAATATCTACAGTCAGGTCGGGCTGGTGATGCTGGTCGGGCTGGCGGCGAAGAACGGCATCCTGATCGTCGAGTTCGCCAACCAGTTGCGTGACCAGGGCCGTGCCTTTGCCGAGGCGCTCGAGGAGGCGGCCATCACACGGCTGCGCCCGATCCTGATGACGGCGGTCACCACCATGGCCGGCTCGATCCCGCTGATCGTCTCCAGCGGCGCCGGTTCGGAGACGCGCCTGGTGATCGGGACCGTGATCTTTGCCGGAGTGGCCCTGGCGACGTTGCTGACCCTGTTCGTCGTGCCGGTCGCGTATGATCTGCTCGCGCGACGGACCGGGTCGCCGGGGGATGTGTCGCGGCGGTTGGAGCGGGAGATGGGGGACGAGGTGTCGTCCTGATCCTGCTCGGCAGGTTGGTTCCGGATGTTTTCGCACGCCGAGTGCGCGAGATGAAACGGGGTGGCGATTCGTACAAAGTGGAGCGGCGGGGACCGGTTTCACGCGCCGGTCTGCTGGCGAGGCACAATTGGCCGTCGCGCGCCGCGCACGTGGAGCAAACAGTGCCTCTCCGCGCGACTGGCGCGTGAAACAGTTCCACCCCGTCTGGCTCGTTCTCCGTTCGGCACCAGGCATCCGGCGTGCGAAACTTCCCACCTCGTCAAATCACGGAAAACGACATGACCATCTGGGTCGACGCCGACGCCTGCCCCGTCCCCATCAAGCAGATGCTCTTCCGCGCCGCCGACCGCGTCGGCGTGGACGTGGTGCTGGTGGCCAATCACGCCATCGCCGTGCCGCGCTCCAAGCGGGTGAGTTTCATGCAGGTGGCACCGGGCTTCGATGTCGCCGACAATGCCATCGTCGAGGCCGCTGCGGCGGGTGATCTGGTGATCTCCGCGGACATCGAGTTGGCTGCCGATGCGCTGGCCAAGGGCGTGGCCGTTATCGGTCCGCGTGGCGAGGCGTTTTCCAACGAATCGATTCGCGGCCGTCAGGTCCAGCGCGAGTTCATGCAGACGCTGCGTGAATCCGGCGTGGCCACCGGCGGACCGCCGCCGCTCGGCCCGAAGGACAAGCAGGCCTTTGCCAGCGCGCTGGAACGCTGGCTGAACCAGTATCAACGAGCACAAGGCGAGAACAAGCCATGACCCTGCGACAGATCATCCTGGATACCGAGACCACTGGCATGCCGGTCGAGGAAGGCCACCGGCTGATCGAGATCGGCGCGGTCGAGCTGGTTGAGCGACGCCTGACGCACCGCAACTATCACCAGTATCTCAACCCGGAACGGGTGGTAGATGCCGGCGCCTTCGCCGTTCACGGGCTGTCCAACGACTTCCTGGAGAATAAGCCGCGCTTTGCGGAGGTGGTCGAGGAATTCCTCGATTACGTCCGTGGCGCGGAGCTGATCATCCACAACGCGGCGTTCGATGTCGGCTTTCTCGATGCCGAGCTCAAGCGCGCGGGCTTTTCGCCACTGGCCGAGCACGTCGATATCGTCACCGATACGCTGGCCATCGCCCGGCACAAGCACCCGGGGCAGCGAAACAGCCTGGATGCGCTGTGCCGGCGCTACCAGATCGACAACTCCGATCGCACGCTGCACGGCGCGCTGCTCGACTCCGAGATCCTTGCCGATGTCTATCTGGTCCTGACCGGCGGCCAGTGGGATCTGTCCTTCGACAACCCGGCCGAAACGGCGACCGGGGCGCAGGCGGCGCTGGGCACCATCCGCAGCGACCGGCCCCGGCTGCGCGTGATCGCCCCGGAGCCCGAGGCGGCCAATGCGCACGCCGATTGGGTCGAGCGGCTCAGAAAGGCCGATGCGACCTTCGAGTGGCCGGTTGTCGGTTCCTGATTGGGATCACACCCTCGGCCCGCTTGCGTATCCGGAGTTGAAATTGCCGAATGGTATGCTTGAACATATCGGTTCGTCGGTGCCGGTGCTTCCTTGCTACCATCCGTGCGCAGAGCTTTCGCATCACTCCGGTAGGTGGCCTTGACGGAATACATCCTCATCCTGATCAGCACCATCCTGGTCAACAACTTCGTGCTGGTGAAGTTCCTCGGCTTGTGCCCGTTTCTCGGGGTGTCGAACAAGGTCGAGACCGCCATCGGCATGTCGCTGGCAACCACCTTCGTGCTGACGCTTTCGGCGATCGCGAGCTACGTCACGCACGCGTGGCTGCTCGAACCGATGGGGTTGGGTTACCTGCGTACGATCATGTTCATTGTCGTGATCGCGGTGGTGGTCAACTTCACCGAGATGATGGTGCGCAAGACCAGCCCGTTGCTGCACAACGTGCTGGGTATCTACCTGCCCCTGATCACGACCAACTGCGCCGTGCTCGGTGTGGCGTTGCTCAACGTGCAGGAGGCGAACAGTTTCATCGAGTCGGCCCTGTACGGCTTTGGTGCGTCGGTGGGTTTCTCGATGGTGCTGATCCTTTTCTCTGCCTTGCGTGAGCGGCTGGCTGCGGCCGACGTGCCGGCGGCATTCGAGGGCGTGCCGATCGCCCTGGTGACCGCCGGACTGATGGCGCTGGGCTTCATGGGCTTTGCCGGCATGGTGAGCGTCTGATGTGGGAAGCAATCTTCCTGGCGGTGGGTCTGGCGATCCTGTTCGGGGTTCTGCTCGGTCTGGCCGCACAGTTCTTCCGGGTCGAAGGCAACCCGCTCGCCGAGCGCATCGACGAGCTGCTGCCGCAGACCCAGTGCGGGCAATGCGGCTTTCCCGGCTGCAAGCCGTATGCCGAGGCAATGGCCCAGGGCGAGGCGGATATCAACCGCTGCCCGCCGGGCGGCGAGTCGACTATCCGCAACCTCTCCGACCTGCTCGACGTCGAGTTCAAACCGCTCGACGACGAACTCGAGGTCCAGGAAGTCAAGAAGCTTGCCATTATCGACGAGGAGGTGTGCATCGGCTGTACCAAGTGCATCCAGGCCTGTCCGGTGGATGCCATCCTCGGTGCGGCCAAGCAGATGCACACCGTGATCGAGGACGAATGCACCGGTTGCGAGCTGTGCGTCGAGCCTTGTCCGGTGGACTGCATCGACATGGTGCCGATCGAAGAGGGCGTCGAGGCCTACCGTTTCCCGATGCCCGAATCCGCCCACCCGGTACCCACTCGTGGACCGGCGGCGCGTAGCGAGGGCCTGGCCAATGCCTGAATCACGCGCCAGCATCTCGCCGGAGCTGTTCGGGTTTCACGGCGGAATCGATCTCGATTACCACAAGGCGCCAGCCTGCGATCTTCCGATCCGGGAGATGCCGCTGGTTGACGAATACGTGTTGCCCTTGCACATGCATATCGGTGCGCCGGCGATCCCGGTGGTCTCCGTCGGTGACCACGTCCGCCGCGGCCAACTGCTGGCGCGTCCGGACGACTTCATTTCCGCGGCCATCCACGCGCCCACCTCGGGCATGATCCAGGCGATCGAGCCGCGAGCCCTGCCGCACCCGGGGGGATTGTCGGCGCAGAGCATCGTGCTGGCCGCCGACGGCGAGGACCGCGAGGCCGAGCCGCTCGAGCCCTGGCCCGATTACCGGAACAAGAGCCCGGTGGAGATTCGGGCACGGCTGCGCGAGGCGGGTATCGTTGGCCTCGGCGGGGCGGTGTTCCCGACGGCCGTGAAGCTCGCCGCGGCCAATCCCGGTGGGGTGGAAACGCTCGTGCTCAACGGGGCCGAATGCGAGCCGTTCATTTCCTGTGACGATCGCCTGATGCAGGAGGTGCCCGAGCCGATCCTGCGCGGCGCGCAGATGATGCTGCACGCGGTCGGTGCTTCGCGTTGCCTGATCGGGATCGAGAACAACAAGCCGCGGGCGATCGAGGCCCTGCAGGCGGTGATCGATCGACTGGCCGACGAGGAAGGCGAGAGCCGATTCGAGATCAAGGTGGTGCCGAGCATCTACCCGGCGGGTGGCGAGAAACAGCTGATCCGCACGCTTACCGGCATCGAGGTGCCGCGGAGCCGTCACGCCACGGATTACCAGTTGCTCTGTCTGAATGTGGGTACCGTGGCCAACAGTTGGCACGCGGTGGTCGAGGGGCGTGCGCTCACCGAGCGCGTCGTCACCGTCACCGGGGGCGGGGTGACCGAGCCACGCAATTTCCGGGTACGTATCGGCACGCCGGTCGCCAAGCTTGTCCAGGCGGCCGGCGGCTATACCGAGGGGGTCGACCGGCTGCTGGCTGGCGGTCCCATGATGGGGTTTGCCCTGCACGAGGATGAGGTGCCGGTGGTCAAGGCGAACAACTGCCTGCTCGCGATGCGCCCGGCCGATCGCGATCCGACTCCGACGCCGCAGCCCTGTATCCGCTGCTCGCGTTGCGCCGAGGCCTGCCCCGCCGACCTGCTGCCACAGCAACTCTACTGGTACGCGCGCGCCGAGCAGTTCGAGCGCAGTCAGGATCACCACCTGTTCGACTGCATCGAATGCGGTGTCTGCTCGGCGGTCTGCCCGTCGCACATTCCGCTGGTGCAGTACTTTCGTCACGCCAAGACCGAGATCTGGTCAGCCGAACGCGAGAAGGCGAAGGCCGAGCATGCGCGTCGCCGGTTCGAGTTCCACAACGAGCGCATCGAACGGCAGAAGGCGGAGCGCGAAGCGGCACTGGCGAAAAAACGCGCTGCGATCAAGGCCGCCCAGGAAAAGACTGCCCAGGGAAAGGCCGGCCAGGAGAAGTCTGGCGAGGAAAAGCCTGATCCGGGGAAGGCCGCCGAGCGGAAATCGATCAAGCAAGGGACGACTCAGCAGGCGAAGACCCAGGAGAAGGCAGCCAGCAAGTCTGTCGACGAGACCCCGAGCGGTGCGGCTAAAGCCGATGGCGCCGGGTCGGGACAGGTACCGGAGGCGGCCGACGCGGGCAAGGCCGCGGGTGCTATGAGCATCGAGGCCGCCCGCGCGCGCGCGAAAGCACGCAAGGCGCGCGTTCAGCAGGGCGAGCCGGCCGGTGGAGAGACGAGAAAGATCGACCGCCCGTCAGACGAATCCACCGAACGGCCGGGGGGGGCGTCATGAAGTTTCCGGTCCAGACCTCGCCGCATGTCGAGGCACGTTCCGACGTAGCCGACATGATGACCGTGGTGCTCTGGGCGCTGGTGCCCGGCACCGTCGTGGCGATCTGGTTGTTGGGCTGGGGCGTGCTTTTCAACGTGGCCCTGGCCGTCGGTGCGGCCTGGCTGGCCGAGGCCCTGATGCTGTGGCTGCGGGCCCGCCCGTTCCAGCCGGCCCTGAGCGATCGGTCGGTGTTGACCACCGGCTGGATTCTCGCGCTATGCCTGCCCAATCTCGCCCCGTGGTGGCTGCCGGTGTTCGGCGCGGTGTTCGCGGTGGTGGTCGCCAAGCAGCTCTACGGCGGCATCGGCTACAACCTGTTCAACCCGGCGATGGTCGGATACGTGGTGCTGCTGGTCTCCTTCCCCGAGGCGATGACCCGCTGGGGCGCGCCGGTCGAAGGCGGTGCGGCGAGCCTGACGTTTGCCGAAGTCGCGCAATGGACCTTCCTTGGTGTGCTGCCGGGTGCGACCGGCTTCGATGCCCTGAGCCAGGCCACGCCGCTGGATCAGTGGCGAATGGTGGCCACCCAGGGCGGCGAGTTTTCAGGCGCCGCCCTCTCCATCTGGCAGGGTGGCGCCTGGACGGTCTGGCTCAACCTGGCCTTTCTTGCTGGTGGCGCTTGGATGCTCTATCGCGGGGCGATCCGATGGCACATTCCAGTGGCGATGGTGGCAGGTGTGCTGCTGACCGCCGCGTTGCTGTGGGGCATCGACCCGGATCGTTTCGCCGATCCGCTGTTTCACCTGGTCACCGGCGGGGTTATCTTCGGTGCGCTGTTCGTGGCCACCGATCCGGTGACCGCCTCGACCACCCCACGGGGCCGGCTGGTGTTCGGCTTCGGTATCGGCGTGTTGGCGGTGCTGATTCGCAGTTTCGGCAATTACCCCGACGGCGTGGCCTTCGCCGTGCTGTTGATGAACCTGGCCGTGCCGTTGATCGACTATTACACCCGGCCACCGGTCTTCGGTCGCAAGGGCCGGGTGGATGCCGGGACGGAGAGTCGCTAACGTGATCAACCTCGAACTGCGTCGCGTGCTGATCACCGCGGTGGTGCTGGCGGTATTCTTCGGCCTGGGCGTGGGTTTCGTTGCCTACACCGAGCAGAAGACTGCCGACCAGATCGAACTCAACCGTCAGGCCGTGTTGTTGGGCCAGATCATGGCGGTGCTGCAGGGCGAGATGCACGACAACAATCCGGCTGAGGACGGCTTTTTGCTGCCCGACCCCGAGGCACTGAACCTGGGCGAGCCGGTGATTCGTCCAACCGAAGGCGAGGTGTTGCCGACGCAGTTGCCCGCCGAGCAGCGTGAGCTCGCCATGAGCGCCGGCCAGCTGGGTTTCGGGGCCCGCGAGGATGGCGAAGTCGTGGCGGTGGCCATTCCGGTGGTTACCCACCGCGGTTACAGTGGCGACATCCGCTTGCTGGTGGGTGTGAGAGCCGATGGCGAACTCACCGGCGTGCGCGTGCTCGTGCAGAACGAGACCCCGGGGCTTGGCGACAAGATAAAGGCAGACAAGACCAACTGGATCCATGCTTTTACCGGGCGCCAGCTGGGTGATCCACCGGCCGATGACTGGGCGGTGAAGAAGGATGGCGGCGTGTTCGACCAGTTCACCGGGGCGACGGTGTCTCCCCGCGCGGTGGTCGAAGCGGTCAGGAACGCACTGGAGTATGTCGATCGGCACCACCGCCTGCTGTTCGACAGGCCGTCGATGACAAGCGGAGAGGAAGACGAGCATGAGTGACCCGCGTCTGTCCGAATTGGCCCTCGACGGGTTGTGGAAGAACAACCCCGCGCTGGTGCAGGTGCTCGGCCTGTGCCCGTTGCTCGCGATTTCTAATACGACGGTCAACGCGCTGGGGCTGGCGATCGCCACGCTGGTGACCCTGCTGGTCTCCAACGGCGTGGTCTCCCTGATCCGCGACTGGGTCCGCGCCGAGGTGCGTCTGCCGGTCTACGTGATGGTGATCGCCTCGGTGGTCACCATCATAGAGCTGATCATGAACGCGCACTTCCACGAGCTATACAACACGCTCGGCATCTTCATACCGCTGATCGTCACCAACTGCATCATCATCGCCCGCGCCGAGGGCTTTGCCTCGCGTCACGGGTTCGGGCTGTCGCTGTTCGACGGCCTGATGATGGGGGTGGGATTCGGTCTGGTGCTCGTCGCGCTGGGTGCGATGCGCGAGCTGATCGGCTTCGGCACCCTGCTGGATGGCGCCGATCAGCTGTTCGGGGCGGTCGCCGCCGATTGGGGCGTTCGGATCCTGCCCGAACAGATGACCTTCCTTCTGGCGTTGATGCCGCCGGGGGCCTTTATCGGGCTGGCCTTGCTGGTGGCCTTCAAGCAGGCGATCGACCAGCGTTCGACGCGTCGGGCCCGTGCCGCCCGCGCTGCACGCAGCGGCGAGCCGGCCGCCGAGCCTGTCGGCTGAAATTCGGCCGGTGGGCTGCTACTTCTGATATGTCCCGCCGTGGCGACAATCCTGGCGGGGCCTCTCACCCTCGCGCACCAACCAAGGAGAGTCGAATGGCCGCAGAAATCAAGACCGAGGAGCTCGAGTACCGTTCCGACGACCTGACCCTGAAGGGCCTGGTCGCTTATAATGCCAATGCCGCGGGGCCCCGACCAGCGGTACTGGTGGTGCCCGAATTCTGGGGACGGTCGGCCTACATGGAAAGGCGCGCCCGCGAGATGGCCGAGGCCGGTTACGTGGGTTTCGCCATCGACCTCTACGGCGACGGCAAGGTCACCGAAGACGCGGGTGAGGCCACCGAGCTGATGAATCAGGCTCTGGCGGATTTCGATGCGCTCAAGACCCGCTACCGGCTCGCAATCGAGGCGATCAAGCGCCACGACGCGGTCGATGCCGAACGGCTGGGGGCGATCGGTTACTGCTTCGGCGGCGCGGTGGGCCTGAGCATGGCCCGACAGGGTGTCCGCCACGACGCGCTGGCCACCTTCCATGCCGCCACCGGCGGGGTCGCACCGATCGCCGGCCAGATCGAGACCCCTACCTGGATATTCACCGGCGAAGATGACCCGATGGCCGACCCGCAGGAGGTCGAGCGAGTCGCCCAGGAGATGCGCGATGCGGGTGCCGAGGTGCATGTCACTCGCTACCCTGGAGTAAGCCACGCCTTCACCAACCCGGGCGCCGACGAGAAGGCCGAGAAATTCGGCCTGCCGCTTTCCTACGATGCCAGTGCCGACCGTGACTCGTGGTCGAGGACGCTGGAGTTCTTCGCCAACGAGCTCGATTGACGACTGATCTAGGTTCCCTAGCTTGGGGCGCCGGCCTGAGTCTTGCACCAGGACGGTGAGTCAATGCCCGCCCGCATGGGCGAAGGTGCGCCGCACCGATCGGCGGGCGTCTACACGCAAATGGCGCCATGAAAGCGATGCCGGCCTGCCATCATGCTGTCATTACTGTCTGGCACACTTCTCGCTGTGAATGGTTTGCCAAGACGACGCGTCCTCCTTCATCGGTTCCGGCGCGCCCCGTTTGGTGCTCTTTGACTCCTCCTTGTTGGGCGCCCTTAGTGGGCGCCTCTTTTTTTGCCGTATCTGGGCCAGGTATCTGGCCGGGTGCTTTTCCTGGCATGTGCCACCACCCGGCCGGTCCGCTCGGGTTAAACTGCGCGCAACGTGTCATTACCCATTACGAAATTTCTCGCCACCCAGGGACATCATGCATTCGGCCAACTACCTCAGCACCATCGACCGTTACCACGAGCAGTCACGTCCGATCCGCGAACTGATCGAATCGATCATCACCGGCATCGGCGAGCCGAGATTGCTCACCGACCAGGCGGCGCTGCATTCCGTGACCGAGAAGCTGATCGATCTCTATCCATTCGTCGATCTGGTCTATTTGCTCGACGAGGATGGTGTGCAGATCGCGGAGTACGGTGCCGACGAGACCGGCCACGTCAATCGGGCGATGGGGCGAGGCAAGGGCACCGATCGCAGTCAGCGGCCGTACTTCAAGTTTTTCAATGAAGGGGAGTACGTTCACCTGACCGAGCCGTATCTTTCCTCGGCTTCGCGCGATCTGTGCATCTCGGCGACCCTGCAGATCGAGCACCAGGACCGCATGGGCTACTTGGTCATCGACGTCGACCTCGAGGCAATGATCAGCTTTCTGCTGGGCGATACCCTGCGTCGACGTATCGAGCCGGTCTTCCGTGGCCTGTACGGGCTGTTCGCTGCCGCGATGATGCTGGTGGCCGGGGTGCTCTTCTACAGCAGCATGAGCGAGCTGGTGAAATCCCTGTTGGAGCCTGGCTGGGCATCCGAACTACGTCTCAAACCCTTCGAGGTGATCGTCGTCCTCACCCTGGCGATGGCGATATTCGACCTGGCCAAGACGGTGTTCGAGGAAGAGGTGCTGATGGAGAAGGACCTTCATCGCCACAGTACCGTGCGGCGAACGATGACGCGGTTTGTCGCCGCCATCCTGGTCGCTATCCTGATCGAGGGGCTGTTGACCATGTTCAAGGTGTCGATGGGGTATTCCGATCAGGGGGCGGTCGCGACCCTGATGGTGTTTGCCGCCGCGGCCCTGCTGGTCGCCTTGGGGCTTTACGTCTACCTGGGTGCGCTCGCCGAGCAGGCCATGCTGGGCAACCACGGCCGCAGTCGCCGGCAGCGCAGCCTGCGCAATCGGCAAGATCGCTGAATCGTCACTGCAAAGGGAAGCACCATGACCGCACTTGGCCCGTTGATGATCGATCTCGCCGGCCCGGAGATTACTCCGGCGGATCGACGTCGACTCCAGCACCCGTCCACCGGCGGGGCGATCCTGTTCGCCCGCCACTTCGAAAGTCACGCGCAGATCGCCGAGCTGGTCGCCGAGATTCGGGCCCTGCGCCGCCCGCATCTGCTGATCGCCGTCGATCAGGAAGGTGGTCGGGTGCAGCGCTTTAAGGGCGACGGGTTCGCCGCCCTGCCGGCGATGGGGCGCATCGGTGATCTGTTCGACGAGGACCGCCAGGCCGGGTTGGAAGCGGCGCGTTCGCTGGGCTGGCTGATGGCGGTGCAGTTGCGCGAGGTCGGCGTGGACCTGAGCTTCGCCCCGGTGCTCGACCTGGACCGGGGTATCAGCGGGGTGATAGGTGATCGCGCCTTCGACGAGCGCCCCGAGGCGGTGATCGCGCTGGCGATCGCCTGGACCCGCGGGATGCAGGATGCGGGCATGGCCGCCGTGGGCAAGCACTACCCCGGTCACGGTGCCGTCGCGGCCGACTCGCACATCGCCCATCCGGTCGACCCGCGTCCGCTCGCGAGCATCGAGAAGACCGATCTGCGCCCGTTCAAGGCGATGGCCGAGCGGCTGATCCCCGGGCTGATGGTCTCGCACGTGGTCTACCCGGAAGTGGACGCTCGGCCGGCCGGGTTCTCGCCGGTGTGGGTGCGCGAGATCCTGCGCCAGCAGTGGGGCTACGAGGGCGCCGTATTCAGCGACGATCTCACCATGGCGGCCGCCTCGCCCGCGGGTGAGATCGAGGCACGGGTGGAGCAGTGCCTGGCGGCCGGCGTCGATATGGCGCTGATCTGCAATCATCCCGAGCGGGTCGACCGGGTGCAGAGCTCGCTCGATTTCGCGGCCAGTCCCCAGCGTGAGGCGCGCCTGGCCCGGATGTTCGGTCATGGCACGGTGCCCGGTCACGACTCGCTGATGCGTTCGCCTCGTTATCGCGAGGCCCAAGGCTGGATCGACCGTCTGGGCGTCGACGAGCCCGACCTGTTTCCCGATCGCGCCTGAATCCCTTGCGGAGAGCCTTGATGCAACCGAACGATGCCTCCTCCCGGCAGTCCGAGCAGCTCGATGCCTTGTTGGCGCGCTGCGAGTGCCTGGTGCCTGCCGAGGAAATGCAGGCGGCCTACGCGCGCCTTGCCAGGGAGATCAACCAGCAACTCGCCGGGCGCCTGCCGCTGGTGCTGGCCGTGATGAACGGTGGGCTGGTCAGTGTCGGCCAGCTGCTGTCGCGGCTCGAGTTTCCACTCGAGCTGTCCTACCTGCACGCTACCCGGTATCGCGGAGCAACCTCGGGCGGGGCACTCAAGTGGCTGGCCCAGCCGGACATCGAGCTGGCTGGGCGAGAGGTGCTGCTGGTCGACGACATTCTCGACGAAGGGTATACGCTCTCGGCGGTGCGCGAATGGTGTCACGATGCCGGGGCGGCCCGCGTGTGGATCGCCGTGGCCACCGACAAGCAGCATGACCGCAAGGTGCCCGGCCTGTCCGCCGACTTTTCCGGCGTGCCGGTCCCTGATCGCTACATCTTCGGCGAGGGCATGGATTACCATGGCTACTTTCGCAACCTGCCGGGCATCTACGCCCTTCCCGAAGGGGAGTGAGCGGGCAGGTGATTCCAATCGACGGGAGGACTGACGTGCATCTGGCAATCATCGGCGGGACCGGACTGTCCCAGATCGAGGGCATCGACGAGGTCCGTCACCAGGTCGTGCCCACGCCATTCGGTGAGCCGTCCGGACCGATCACGATTGGCCGCATGCAGGGCTGCCAGGTGGTTTTCCTGCCGCGGCACGGCTACAACCACCGCATCCCGCCACATCAGATCAACTACCGGGCCAATATCTGGGCGCTGCGCGAGCTGCAGGTGAGTCGCATTCTGGCGGTGGCTGCGGTCGGCGGGATTCACCCGGACATGGGGCCGGGGGCCCTGGTGGTGCCCGATCAGCTGATCGATTACACCTGGGGACGCCCCTCGACCTACTACGAGGGGGACCTCGACTCGGTCACCCACGTCGATTTCACCTACCCCTACGATCCCTCGCTGCGCGAGGCATTCCTTGGCGCCGGCCGGTCGCTTGACCTGCCGATGATCGACGGTGGCACCTATGGAGCCACCCAGGGTCCACGACTGGAAACGGCTGCCGAAATCCGTCGACTGGAGCGTGACGGTTGCGACGTGGTCGGCATGACCGGCATGCCCGAGGCGGTGCTGGCCCGTGAGGCCGGTATCGATTACGCCAGCCTGAACGTCGTCGCCAACTGGGCGGCCGGTGTGCACGACGGCGACACGGTCTCCATGAAGGAGATCGAGGCAACGCTTTCCACGTCCATGCGCCATGTACGCCGTGTGCTCAAGGAAATCCTCAATGGCGAGGATCAGATGCTTTGCCGAACCAAGGCGGGCTGACGCCATCCATCGTCTGCGGGGCACGCGACCTGACAGTCCTAGGCTGGCAGGGTAAAATGCTCGCAAATCATCCGCTCGCCGCCAGGCCAGGGTTCGAATCGGCAAGCCGATTTGGGCCGGGCCGGGCGGCGCGTCATTCCAAGCGAGAATTCCATGACGCATCAAAGCCGCTACACTGGTCTGCTGGATCGGTTTCGTGACCGCCTGCCACTGTCCGATGACACCCGCCTGATCAGCCTCGGCGAGGGCGCCACGCCGCTGATCCGCCTGCACAACCTGCCGAAGGTGCTGGGTCGTTCCGTCGATATATACGTCAAGTTCGAAGGGCTCAATCCGACCGGCTCGTTCAAGGACCGCGGCATGACCATGGCCGTGACAAAGGCGGTGGAAGAGGGTTCCAAGGCCATCATCTGCGCCTCGACCGGCAACACCTCGGCGGCGGCCGCCGCCTATGCCGCACGAGCCGGCATCACCGCCTTCGTTATCATCCCGGACGGCAAGATCGCGATGGGCAAGCTCGCCCAGGCGATGATGTACGGCGCGACCATCTTGCAGATCCGCGGCAACTTCGATGACGGCATGCGTCTGGTCAAGCAGGTCGCCGAAGAGGCGCCGGTGACCGTCGTCAATTCGGTCAACCCGTACCGCCTGCAGGGCCAGAAGACGGCGGCCTTCGAGGTTGTCGAAGAGCTGGGGCGTGCGCCGGACTACCACTGCCTGCCGGTCGGCAACGCCGGCAATATCACCGCACACTGGATAGGTTACTGCGAGTTCTCCGCGGTCTCCGGCGAGCACGTCACCGAGTCCTGCGCCTACTGCAATGGCAAGTGCCCGTTTGCCGGCGGCGGATCGGGCGGCAACCGCCCGAGGATGGTTGGCTACCAGGCCACCGGCTCGGCACCGTTCATGCGCGGCGACATGGTCGACGACCCGGATACGGTCGCCACCGCCATCCGCATCGGTCATCCTCAGAGCTGGGATCGCGCCTGGAAGGTGATGGAGGAGTCCGGTGGCTGGTTCGCCGAGGTCTCCGATGCCGAGATCCTCGCCGCCCAGCGCATGCTGACCCAGTACGAGGGCATCTTCTGCGAGCCGGCCTCGGCTGCCTCGCTGGCTGGCCTGATCAACGATCTCGAGGCCGGCAAGATTCAGGATGGTTCGAGCATCGTCCTGACGCTGACCGGCAACGGCCTGAAGGATCCGGATACGGCGATCGCCCAGTGCACCGGCGACACGCCGGGTGTCGAGAAGGCGACCATGGTGACCATCGACGCGGATCTCGATTCGGTACGTAACGCGATCCTTGGCTTCATGAAGTAGGCGTTCCGTCCTTGCCAGGCCACGACTCGAGCCCCGCCCGCTGGCGGGGCTTTTCGTTGGTGCGCCACGCATGGCCCGTCGCGCGTAACGTTCAGACAATCATACAACGAAAAAAAACCCCGCCATTTGGCGGGGTCGGTCGTTCTTCGTGCCGTGAGGCAGGGCGGGATTTAGCCGCTCACGTCCTCGACGGCCGAGTAAACCACTTCCGGCTCTTCGTCGGTGCAGTTTTCCATGCAGCGCTGATTGTTCGTGTCCGGACGGGTGTCGGTCACGAAGTAGTCGACGGACGGCATTTCGACGTCGGCCAGGTTCTCATCGCTACACACAAAGTCGTAGTCGACGATGTTGCCCAGGTTGAGCACGTAGCAGGTGATAGCGTAGGACTCGTCGACACCCAGCGTGCCCGGCGCGTAGAACGGCATGTGACGCTTGATCATGTCGTACAGCGTCGGGGCGTGACCCCACGCGTTGTTGACACCACGGTTGCCTACACCGTCCAACCCCTGCGTGAGGGAGTCGACGAACTGCGGCATTGGGTCGCCGGCCATCTTCGGGTAGCCCTCGGCCCCTTCGCCGAAATCACCGTGACACATGGCGCACTGTGCTTGGTAAGGCTGCTCGCCATCGGCGACCGAACCGGAGCCCTCCGGCAGGTTCTCGCCGTCGAAGAACACACTAATATCCCACGGTTCGACCGCTTCGTCGGTGATGTTCTTGCCAATGCCGTTAAAGCCATTGCCATGACCAGCCGCCATGCCGGTGGTGCTCAGGCCGAGGGCCATCGCGCCGGCCGCAAGACCTAGGCTGAACTTAGAAGTTTTCAATTTGGACATTCTTCACCTCGCCGGACTTCTCGATTTTCCAGGCCTGAATGGAGTTCTTGTGGTAGATGCTGTTGAAACCACGCACCTTGCGCAACTGCATCAGGGTGGGCTGCACGTAGCCGGTCTCGTCGGTGACACGGCTCATGATCAGGTGCTCGCCACCCTCCCACTCGAACGGGAGCTTGAACTTGGTCACGCACTTGCTCAGCACGGGCTGGACCAGCTCGGCTTCCTGCCAGTTCTTGCCGCCATCGACGGATACGTCGACGTGAGCGACCTTGCCGCGACCCGACCAGGCAATGCCGCGGATCTCGTAGCTGCCCTTGCCTTTCATCTGGTAGTCCGGGCACGGGTAGTTTATGACCGAGTTGGCCTCGTTGACCAGCGTAAACTGGCGGATGGTGCCATCCGGAAGCGGCTCGATGTAGTGACGAGTCTCTTGGTAGGTTACCAGCGGCTTGTCGACGAACTTGATGCGGCGGAGCCACTTGATCGACATGTTCGCTTCGCAACCCGGGAGCAGGAAGCGGATCGGGTAGCCGTTCTCCGGACGCAGCGGCTCGCCGTTCTGGGCGTAGGCGATCATCGCATCCTTGTACAACTCGCACTGGTCGGCCGGCAGCGGCTCGCCAAACTGGTCCTTGGCATCTTCCATCGGAATGGAGCGCTGCAGGGCGGAACCGTCGGCCCCTTCCGCGTAGAACCAGGTCGATTTCGGATCGACGCCGACGTACTCCATCAGGTCGGTGATTTTCACACCGGTCCACTCCGAGCAGCTCATCATGCCGTGGGTGAACTGCATGGAGTCCATCTGGACACCGCGCCACTCCATCGCGCCGTTGGCCGGACACTCGAGAAAGTGGATCGCGGTGTGCGACGGCATCCGCTTGAGATCATCCATTGTGAAGATCAGCGGCTTGTCCACCATCCCGTGGATCACCAGTTGGTGGTCTTCCGGGTCGATGTCGACGGCACCGGCATGGTGACGCTCGAAGTGCAGACCGTTCGGCGTGATGATGCCGTTGAGATCTTGCCACGGGGTAAAGCTGATCGACGCGACCGTGTCGGCAGTCAGCCAGCTGACGTTGCGGCGTACCACGTCCTTGGCGAACTTGGACGGCATGCCGTACGGAACGGAGACGACGCCACGACCAAGGATGTTCCGGGTCGGGTTGATCTCCAGCGGCTCGCTGACGGTCTCCAGCTTGACGTCGCCGTAGGCATTGCCGGCGGCTGCAGCTGCAGCACCGGATGCCGCCAGCGCGACGCTCTTGCGGAGGAATTTGCGACGGTCGCTAGAGGCCACGCCCTCGCGGGCATCGCTCTGCGGCGTCTGATCAAGTGTGTTTTCGGACATTGCTCACTCCTGCATCGTAGGCAATTGGTCGGATCGGTTCTGGGTTAGATCCATTCCGGGCCTTTCGGTTCTCCGACAACCGTCAGGCGCGCGTTCTTCGAGTGCGGTTCGGCGCTTGGCCGATGTCGACACGGGCCCGCTATTGTTCATCGCTCGCGCGGCCGGGTCAATCTTCACCGGCTTTTGCGAACGACGGCCCGATCGAAATCTTGAACGTGTGGGAATCTACATCAGCGGGTGCTAATTAACAACCGAACGCAGGTTCGAACATTTAATGGGGCATTAATGTGTGGTGATTGCCCGATCGCCGGTTTGAAGGGGTGCGCGCCAGCGCGTCCTGCGGGCTGTCAACCTTGGCGCAACGCGAGCGGGCCGTTATAGTCTGGCGGAAATATCCAGCAGGGCAGCGATCGTCACCGTGTATCTTTCCGTCCGAGTCCAGCAGGCTGATTTCGACATTGGCGAGGTCCTTGGCCAGATGCGCTCGCAATGCGCGCATGTTGGTGCGGTAGCCAGTTTTCTTGGCACCGTGCGCGACATAAATGATGACATCGAGGTCAGCGACCTGGTCCTTGAGCACTATCCGGGCATGACAGAACGGGCCCTCGAGCGCGTTGCCGACGAGGCGATTTCACGCTGGCCGCTGGCCGGGGTGAGTATCGTTCACCGTGTCGGGCATCTCCGACCGACTGATCAGATCGTGCTGGTGGCGGTCGCCAGTGCCCACCGGGGAGATGCCCTCGATGCCTGCGCCTTCATCATGGACTACCTCAAGACCCACGCGCCGTTCTGGAAAAAGGAGGTCGATCCTCGGGGCGATAGCCGCTGGGTCGATGCCCGCGAAAGCGACGAGCAGGCACGGCGTCGCTGGTTTGCCGACTTCGACTAGGAGGTTTGCGTGAAGACCGTCCGCCAAGTGCTGGATCGCCTGCTCGATCGCTTGCCGACGCTTGCCGGTACCGAGGATGTGCCCGTGCTGGACGCCGTCGGCCGGGTGCTGCGCGATCCGGTGGTCGCGCCACGGGACGTGCCGTTCGCTCCTCTGAGTCTGTTCGACGGGTACGCCCTCGAGGGGCCGATCGCCGATGGGGGGCGCTTCCCGGTGTCCGGCAAGCAGTTCGCCGGCGATCCGCCCGCCCGGCTGGTGCCGGGAACGGCAATGCGGATCTTCACCGGCGCGCTGCTGCCGGAGGGGGGCGATACGGTCGTCGCGCAGGAATCAACGCAGGAGGAGGGTGGTGTCCTGCGGGTCACCGAATCGCTCCGGCCGGGCGCCGGGGCGCGCCAGGCGGGTGCCGATACGCGTGAAGGCGAGGAGCTCCTTGCCGCCGGCACCCGCGTCACCCCCGCGATGATCGGCCTGATCGCCAGCACGGGACTGCCGAGTGTGCGGGTGACTCGGCCGGTGCGGGTGGCCCTGCTAACCACCGGCGACGAGCTGCTCGCCCCGGGCGAGCCGTTCGTGCCGGGCAGGGTCTACGACGCCAATGGCCCGATGCTCGAAGCCATGCTGCGGTCGAGCGGGGTGGAGATCGTCCAGCGTGCCTGCCTGCCGGACAAGCGTGCCGTGATCGACGCACGCCTGCGCGAGGCGGCCGACGCCGACCTGATCGTCACCTCCGGCGGGGTTTCCGTGGGCGAGGCGGACCTGGTGCGGGCCGGCGTCGAGGCGATGGGCCACATCGACCACTGGCGGGTGTTCCTCAAGCCGGGCAAGCCGCTGGCGGTGGGCGAGGTGCAGGGCACGCCGTTTCTCGGCTTGCCGGGCAACCCGGTGTCCACTTTCGTCACCTTCCAGCTGTTCGTGCGGGCCGCGTTGCAGAAGCTCGCCGGGCAGGCCGCGTCGGGGCGGCTCCCCAGCCAGCTGTTGCCGCTGGCCGCGTCGCGTCGCGGCGGCGATCGCCCCGAGTACATCCGCGTGCAGCGGGTCAGGCGGGCCGGGCGGCTCGTGCTCGAGCCATTCGCCGATCAGAATTCCGGGCTGCTGAGCTCGCTGGCCTGGGCCGACGGGCTGGCGCTGATCCCAGAGGGGGCGGTCCTCGATGCCGGCGACGAGGTCGATTTCATTTCATTCGGAGAACTGGGCGCATGAGCGAGAAACTCACTCACATCGATGAAAAGGGCGAGGCCCGCATGGTCGACGTCGGCGAGAAGGCGCATACCCAACGCATCGCCGTGGCCGAGTCTCGCATCGTCATGCAGCCCGAGACCCTGGAGCTGATTCTTTCGGGCGGTCACAAGAAGGGCGACGTGCTCGCCACCGCGCGCATCGCGGGGATCATGGCCGCCAAGCGCACCGGCGATCTCATTCCCATGTGCCACCCGCTGATGCTCACGCGGGTGAAGGTGGACCTGACTCCCGAGCCGGAGCGCCACGCGGTGCGCATTACCGCCGAGTGCGGCGTGAGCGGCCAGACAGGCGTGGAGATGGAGGCGCTCACCGCCGCCTCGGTCGCCGCGCTGACGCTTTACGACATGTGCAAAGCCGTCGACCGCGGCATGGTGATCGAGCAGACGCGTCTGCTGGAAAAGCGGGGCGGGAAGAGCGGTCACTGGCGGGTCGACGGGGCCTCCTGATCCCGGCTGGCCAAGCGGCACGGATCGATCGTTCGGTTTTGCCGGCCATAACGCTTGCATTTTCGGGCGCGGCTGATACCGTTATGTCCGAGTGAACATGACGCACGATTCACTTGCTCCTGCACCGCAGGTCCCGGTCGAGATCGACTCCGACCCCTCGGTCTCGAACGGGCCTCTTACCCCGAGCGGTGGGCCGTCCGGCCGGCCGCGTACATTGACGAAAGCCATGCGAGCCGGGCGTTCGCATGGTCCAGGCAAGGGCTGACGAGAAAATGCAGCAGTTGACCGACCCGTTTGGCCGTTCCATCGACTACCTGCGGCTGTCCGTGACGGACCGCTGCGACCTGCGGTGCTTCTACTGCATGCCGGACGGCTTCAAGGACTTCGAGGTGCCCGAGCACTGGCTCACCCCCGACGAGATCGAGCGTCTGCTGGGCGTGATGGCCGATATGGGCCTGTCGCATGTGCGCATCACTGGTGGCGAGCCGCTGTTGCGCAAGGGCATCGAGGATATCGTCGGCCGCGTGGCGGCGCTGCCCGGGATCGAGGACGTGTCGCTGTCGACCAACGCCACCCGCATGAACAAGATGGCCGAGTCCCTGAAGGCCGCCGGTGCCGACCGGATCAACGTCAGTCTCGATACCCTCGATCCACAGCGCTTCAAAGAGATCACCAAGGGCAAGGTGGACAAGGTCCTCGACGGGCTCGCAGCCGCGAAGGCCGCCGGCTTCTCGCCGATCAAGATCAACGCGGTGGTGATGAAGGGCCTTAACGAGTACGACATCGAGGACCTGCTCGACTACTGCATCGACAATGGCTTTACCCTGCGCATGATCGAGACCATGCCGATGGGCGAGACCGGTCGGGATGCCATCGATCACTACGTGAACCTTCAGGACGTCAAGAAACGCCTCAAGGCGAAGTACGACCTGATCCCAGCGGTCAATTCTGTCACCGGCGCAGGCCCGGCGCGCTACCTGCAGGTAGCCGGCACCGACACGATGGTCGGTTTTATCACTCCGATGTCCGAGCATTTCTGCGAGACCTGCAATCGGGTGCGGCTGGCTTGCGACGGCACGATGTACATGTGTCTAGGTCAAGAGGAGCACTTCTCGTTCCGGGCGCTGCTGAGAAAGGGCATTCCCGACGACGAACTCAAGGAAGCGCTTATTCAGGCGATCGGACTCAAGCCCGAGCGTCACGAGTTCACGGAAAAGCCTGAGAAGGTGGTGCGCTTCATGTCGATGACCGGCGGTTGAGCGCGGTTCGTCACGGCATGATCTGGCTAGGCCGCCCACGGGGCGGCCTCTATCGTAGGGCCTCCACTCCCCTGGCTTCGCTCGTGCCGACCTGTCCTCGACAGCCACTGTCCTCTTGAGGTCGATGGCCTATGCTGTTGATGGGTTCTGATGGAAACTGCCGTCAGTTACCGAAAGGGAGGATGTGACCGGCATGCAGGCTACATTTGTAGTACGTCCGTCTCGCGCTTTCTGGCGTCGGTTGGCATGGCCGGTCCTGATCCTGGCCGGGTTGATCTGGCTGGCGGTCGCCGCAGCGCAGGACGATCGCCGGCAGGCCGTGCTACTGACCGTGCAGGATGCGATCACCCCGGCGACTGCCGACTACGTCATGCGAGGCATCCAGACCGCCGAGGAGCGGCGTGCCGAACTGGTGGTGCTGCAACTCGATACCCCCGGCGGCCTCGATTCCAGCATGCGATCGATGATCCAGGCGATTCTGCAGGCGGACGTTCCGGTGGCGAGCTACGTCCACCCTGCGGGGGCGCGGGCGGCCAGTGCCGGCACCTATATCCTCTACGGCTCGCACATCGCCGCCATGACCCCGTCGACCAACCTCGGCTCGGCCACTCCCGTGCAGATGGGCGGGGGCGGACTGCCGGGCATGCCTTCCCCGGAGGAGCCGTCGGATACGCCGGCAAAAGACGATGCCGACAAGGCGTCGGGCGAGGCGGCAGACGCGCCGAGCGGCACCGATGCCGAGGATGGCGAGACCGAGCCGCGCCGTGGCGAAGACGCCATGGGGCGCAAGGTGCTCGAAGACGCCGTTGCCTACATCCGCGGGCTGGCCGAGCGCTACGATCGCAATGCCGACTGGGCCGAATCGGCCGTGCGAGAGGGCTTTAACCTCGGTGCGCGCGAGGCGCTCGAGCGCAACGTCATCGACGTGGTCGCCAATGACGTGGGCGACCTGATCGCGCAGCTCGATGGCCGCGAGGTGATGGTCAATGGTGCGAGCCGCACCCTGTCGACGCAGGGAATCGAGATGGTCCGCGAGGACCCGGACTGGCGCGCCAAGCTCCTGGCGGTGATCACCAATCCCAATGTCGCGTACATCCTGCTCCTGGTCGGGATCTACGGCATCATCTTCGAGCTGGCAAACCCCGGGGCGATCGTCCCCGGGACGATCGGCTCGATCGCCCTGATCCTGGCCTTCTTCGCCCTGCAGGTCATGCCGCTGAACTACGCCGGCTTGGCGCTGATCCTGCTCGGGATAATCTTCATGATCGCCGAGGCGTTCGTGCCCAGTTTTGGCGCGCTCGGCATCGGCGGTCTGGCCGCCTTCACCGCAGGATCCATCATGCTCTGGGACGACCCCAACCTGAACGTGGCACTTCCCCTGATCATCGGCGTGGCCATCGCCATCGCCGGTTTTTCCATCTGGGTGCTGGGACGTTTTCTCGACGTGCGCCGCAAGAAACCGGCGACCGGCTACGAGGAGATGATCGGCATGCAGGGTGTCGCCAAGGAAGATTTCGAATCGGCCGGCCGGGTGTGGGTCCACAGTGAATTGTGGAACGCCCGAACACGGACGCCTGTCCGTTCGGGACAGGCCGTGCGAGTGCGGGCGATCGATGGCCTGACGTTGACCGTCGAGCCGGTGGAATAAGACGATAATCGATAACCGAGGGCCGACAGGCCCGGGAGGAGAAGGACGATGCTGGGCAATTTCGGTTTTGTGGTAGTGCCGCTGGTCATACTGGTCGCGATCATCGCGATGTCGCTGCGGGTGCTGCGCGAGTACGAGCGTGGTGTGGTGTTTTTCCTGGGCCGGTTCCAGCGGGTAAAGGGTCCCGGGCTGATCATAGTCATCCCGGTGATTCAGCAGATGGTCAGGGTGGACCTGCGCATCATCACGCTGGACGTGCCGAGTCAGGACGTGATCTCGCAGGACAACGTCACCGTGCGGGTCAACGCCGTGCTCTATTTTCGCGTGGTCGATTCGGAACGCGCCGTGATTCAGGTGGAGAATTTCAATCAGGCCACCAGCCAGTTGGCCCAGACCACCTTGCGGTCGGTGCTCGGTAAGCACGAGCTTGACGAGATGCTCTCCGAGCGCGACAAGCTCAACAGTGATATCCAGGAGATCCTCGACAGGCAAACCGACGCCTGGGGCATCAAGGTCACCAATGTCGAGATCAAGCACGTCGACCTCGACGAGTCGATGATCCGCGCCATTGCGCGACAGGCCGAGGCCGAGCGCGAGCGTCGCGCCAAGGTCATCCATGCCGAGGGCGAGCTGCAGGCTGCCGAAAAGCTGGTTCAGGCCGCGGACATGATGAAGGACAGCCCCGCGGCGCTGCAGTTGCGCTACCTGCAGACCATGGCCGACATGGCGACCAATGGCAAGACCAGCTCGGTGTTCTTCCCGCTGCCGATCGAGCTGACCAACGCCTTCCAGGAGTTCACCGGCCACTTCGCGCAGAAACGCCCCGACGCCTGATCGGGCGCCGGTGGGTTGCGCATCGGTCGCTCGCCCTGGCTGGGCGGATGCAACTTTCCGTTACTCCGATGGCCGAACAGCCCACACACTTTCTGGACGACGACTCAGATCGTGTCCGTCGGGGGTCTTGATGTTCCGATTTATCCGGCTGTTGGCCTCGCTGGTCACCATGGCCCTTTTTGTGGTTTCTCAGCCCGTCTTCGCCCAGACCCAGACGATCGCCTTCGGCATGGGCTGTTTCTGGGGTGCCGAACAGCGTATGGCCGCCTTCGATGGCGTGCTCGACGTGGAAAGCGGCTTTGCCGGCGGTGAGGCGGAAGAGGTGGGTTACCGCGACGTCCTCGAACTCGAGCGGGCGATCCGACGGGGCGAAAGCGACTCACGCAACCACGCTGAGGTGGTGCATGTGACCTATGATTCCGACGTTATCTCCACCGAGCGATTGCTGGCCGGCTTCTGGGAGAATCACAATCCAACACAGGGCGACCGGCAGGGCAATGACATCGGCAGCAACTATCGCAGCGCGATCTACACCACCACCGACGAGCAGACACGTCTCGCCGAAAAAAGCCGGGACGTCTATCAGCAGGCCTTGACCGATGCCGGTTATGGCCGGATCACCACCGAGATCGCGCCGCTGAAACACTACAATCGTGCCGAGGCGTACCACCAGGACTACCTGGAGAAAAACCCCGACGGGTACTGTGGTCTTGGCGGGACCGAGGTGGATTATCCCGGCAACGTGACCGCGTCGAGTGAAAAGAAATCCGAGCCGCTATCGGCCGACTCTCTCAATACCGATCGGCAGTTGATCGTTTTCGAGTCCGAGAATTGCCCCTTCTGCAAGCAGTTTCGGGCCGATATCCTCGACGACTGGCAGTCGCCGGTCCCCGTCGTGACCACGATGGTCCCCCGCCCGCCGGCGGAGTGGGCACTGGCCAAGCCCCTGTTCGCCACGCCCACCATCGTGCTGTTCGAGAACGGCGAGGAGGTCTCGCGCTACACCGGCTACAAGGGAGACACCGAGCGCTTCTGGGAATGGCTGGGCTTCCAGTTGCTCACCCCCGAACAGCAGCGCATCGCCTTCGAGCAGGGTACCGAGCGGGCGTTCACCGGCTCGCACCTCGACGAGAAGCGCCCCGGCACCTTCGTCGACCCGATCACCGGCGCGCCGCTGTTCCGCACCGATGCCAAGTTCGAGAGCGGCAGCGGCTGGCCGAGCTTCTTCCAGCCCGTCGAGGGCGCGATTACCCTCCACGAGGACGACTCCCACGGCATGCGGCGCACCGAAGTGCGCAGCGCCAGCTCCGGCATCCACCTGGGCCACGTCTTCGAGGACGGCCCGCCGCCGACCGGCAAGCGCTACTGCATCAACGGCAATGTGCTCGAGTTCGTGCCGGACGAGTAGAAACGAAAATCAGGGACGAACGACGAGGGAACACGGAGGACAAGCCCGAGGGCCATCGCAGAGGCCCGCTCCAATCATTATGGATGGTGCTGCTCGCCAACGGTGTCCTTGCCCTGGCTTGGCTCATCGCCGTCGACGGAGAACTCCCCGCCGCGAGCAGCGCAGCCGTCTTCCGTTTCGAGGGCATCGCCAGACTTGCCGCGCTGCTGCCGTTGACCCTCGGCGTATTGCTCCTCTGGATCGAGACCCGAAGGCTGGTGCGTTGGATTCGACATCGCTTGCTTGGTCGGGCACGTCGGGAAAGCTGAAGCTTGTCCCCAACGCTCAGGGAGTTCAAGGGCACCATCCGTTTCGCTGGAAGCGCGGTCTCTCGAACCATGAGGAGGCTGCCTTGCTCCAATTCATTCCCCGTCCTATCGTGAACGTTCGCAGGCAATGGATTGTGGGGCATGGATGGATCGGCTCGATCGAATTTTTCATTTGCACCAGGTGCTGCGTGGCCGACGCGGCCCGGTCCCCGGCGACGAGCTGATGGATCGCCTGGCATGCAGCCAGGCCACCCTGACCCGCGACATCGCCTTCCTGCGCGACATGCTCGGCGCGCCGATCGAGACCGTCCGCGAACAGGGCTATCGCCTCGATTCCACCCAGGGTTTCGAACTGCCCGGCCTGTGGTTCACCGCCGACGAACTGCGCGCCCTGCTCACAGTCCAGGCCCTGCTGCGCGAACTGGGCGAAGGACTGCTCGACGAACACATCCGCCCGCTGGGAGAGCAGATCGACCAGCTCCTGCGTCGCGCCTCTCATCACGTGGACCCCGGCGAGATCGCCCGGCGGCTCAACTTCCAGCCCGTCTTTCACCGGGAGAGCGTCGCCTCGCCCGTGTTCACCGCCCTCGCCGGGGCGACGCTGGAACGCCGCCGACTGGGCTTCCTCTACCACGGTCGCACCCGTGATCGCAGCGAATCGCGCACCGTCTCGCCGCAGCGGCTGACCCACTACCGCGACAACTGGTATCTCGACGCGTGGTGCCATCGCCGCGACGGCCTGCGGCGCTTCTCGCTGGATCGCATCCAGACACCCGTCCGCCTCCCCGAGCCGGCTGCCGACTGCTCGGCGGAAACCCTCGCCCAGCTCGACCACGGCTTCGGCATCTTCGCCGGGACGACCACCCGGTGCGCCGAGCTGCGCTTTTCTCCCGAACGCGCCCGCTGGGTCGCCGGCGAACGCTGGCATCCAGACCAGAACGGCCGCCACGAACCCGACGGCAGCTACCGCCTCGACTTCCCCTACACCGACCCCCGCGAACTCGTCGGCGACATCCTCCGCCACGGCGGCGAGGTCGAGGTGCTCGCCCCGCCCGAGCTGCGCGAACGAGTCCAAGACGAGATTCGCCGCATGGTTGGGAAATACTCAGGATCTGAGCAAGACGCGTCGTACCGTGTCGTCCATTCCCCGGAGAACCAGGACCGGAACAGGGAGACATGACCATGAACAGACGCGCGTTCCTCACCGGCCTGCTGGCCGCCACCGGATTCATCGCTGCCCCCGCACGCGCCCGAGCGCCGCGGCATCTCGTCATCCAGGAATCCCCCGTGGCCGGCTTCCAGTACCACGACGGCCCCGCCGTGTTCGGCCGGATGACCGTCGGACAGCGCATCGACCTGGTGCGCGAAGCGGACAACCGCTTCGACCGCCGCGCCGTGCGCCTCGACTGGCAAGGCCACAAGCTCGGCTACCTGCCGCGCATCGAGAACGTGGCCGTCGCCCAGATGCTCGACCGAGGCGAACACCTGACCGCCACCATCAGCGAGCGTCGCGAGGATGGCGCTCCGT
Organism: Guyparkeria sp.; assembly: GCA_046261775.1. Classification (GTDB taxonomy): domain Bacteria; phylum Pseudomonadota; class Gammaproteobacteria; order Halothiobacillales; family Halothiobacillaceae; genus Guyparkeria. The sequence goes on along the minus strand of JBHEOB010000002.1, from coordinate 35,081 downwards.
GGCAGCGGCTCGTGGTGCGGGTGGAGTGGTCGGACTCGGCTGCGTGAAATCACGAACGGCACTCGAGAGGGGAGGAGACATGCGAATTCCAGGGAACATCCAGGGGAGTATTTGTCGATGAGCTACGAGACGTTCTTCGCCCGGGCGATGGAGGGAGCGGGGCCGTATCCCTACCAGGAACGCCTGGCGGCCGAAGCCTGGCCGGACATGGTCGATATCCCGACCGGGTTGGGAAAACCGCCGCGATCAGTCTGGCGTGGCTGTACAAGCGTGGCTGGCGGACCGACGGCAAGCATGAGCCGTCGGACGAACAGACGCCCAGGCGCCTTGTCTGGTGTCTGCCGATGCGCGTGCTGGTGGAACAGACCGAGGCCAACCTGCGGAACTGGTTGAAGCGGCTGGGCGTGCTGGGAGAGGCCGGCGAGGCGAACAGGGTGGCCGTGCATGTCCTCATGGGCGGGGCGGTGGTTATCGGGTGTCATGTCCGCCGAGGGGTCGGAAACAACGCTTGACCGCTCGATGTCGAGAGGTGGTGGGCGCTCACGCGATCGGCAAGGACGCCTGATGGAGTTTCCAGCGGTCCGGCAGGTGGGAGGTGCTCATGTCGCATTCGGGGCGCCATGTGATCGAAGATACCACCTGTTCAGAAAATGGATTTTCTGAACAGCTCCGCTGTCATCTTCTCAGAATGCCGATTTCTGCAAAGGTGTTCGCCTGTCCTGCCTCCGTCATTGGAGCGTATCGTGTTCACCCGAACACTAGGGCATGTGACCCAAGGCGGGCTAGTTGAAGTTCGGTGTCTGTGATTCGGTACACCAAGATCCAGTCGGGGGCGATATGGGCGTCCCGAAACCCACGCCAGTTGCCGTTCAAGCCATGATCCCGGCATTCCTCCGGGAGGTCGTCTCCCGCGATCAACAGGTCCAGGACATGCTGTAATGCCGGCATGTCCTGTCCTTGTTTTTTGCGCGTTTCACGTCACGTTTGAACTGGCTCGACCAGACTAGCGTTAAGGCCATTCGTTACTCCGTTATGCCTAACTGTCGAAAGGCGTCCTCCGCGCTCGATGCGCGAGTGCCGTTCCCGGTTTCGAGTTCCGCCATTGCCTGTCGAGTCCGGTAGTTCGGCACCTCGACCGGGAACGGCAGCCGTTTTTCTTCACCGATGCGGACCATGAGAAGGCGGATAGCCTCGGAGGTCGTCATGCCCATTTCCTCAAGGGCCGCCATCGCTTTGCGTTTCGTCTCGCGGTCGATGCGAGAGCGAACCACGTCGAGAGGAGCTTCTTTTTTGGTAGTCATGGCCACCACACTTCCTTTGAGTTGAAGGGATTTGCTTTGTTTGTCTTGTCGTCGCACAACGTAGCTACGTTGTGGCTACATGGTAGCACGGTCGATCCGACGTGCATCCGCAAACAAAACACCCCTGCAGTGAGCCGGGGCGGGGAAGTGTGAGCCCGTGTCAAGGGAGGCCGCCAGTGCCCGTTCCCCGGCCGGTCGCTTCCTCCCGTGCTGTTCGACAGCACATCGAGAAGATCAAGTCACGCAGGACCTGGTGGCAGCGGGCCTGAGCGGCGAGGTGTCGAGACCCTGAACGGAAAAGGCCCGACTTTCTGTCGGGCCTTTATGGTTCTACCGGCGGTTGATTTCAGAACGCTTCGTCGAGCAGTCCGGTGAACGCCGTCCAAGATTGCCGGTCGGCTCGTTCCTGGTAGGCGCCGGTGTCGAAGATCGTGAAGGCGTGCGGGGCACCGGAGTAGACCTCGATGGTGTAGGTCGCGCCGACGTCCTCAAGCTCGCCTGTCAGGGTTGCCACGTCTTCCATCGAAACCATCGAGTCGGCCCCGCCATGGGCGATCAGGACGGGCACACTCGGGTCGGACCAGCTCTGGCCTTCGGGCGTGCCCAAGCCGCCGTGGAAGGTGGCGTAGCCCGCGACCTGATCGATCAGCCCGTTGCGAGCCGCCTCCAGCACCACGGCACCGCCGAAGCAGTACCCCATGACGACCGTCTCCTCGGCCACGCCCTGCTCGCGGGCGAACTCGAGCCCGGCGCGCGTGAGCGTCTGCATGCGCTCGCGGTCCTGGTAGAGCCGTTGGGTCTCGGTCTTCTTGGCGCCAGTTTCCTGCGGCCGGTTGCCCTCGCCGTAGAGGTCGACGGCAAAGGCGTCGAAGCCCATCGCCGCGATCATGTCGGCACGCTTGCGCTCGTAGTCATCGATGCCGTCCCAGTCGTGGATGACCAGCACCGTGCCGCGCGATTCGCCCTCGGCCGATGACAGGTAACCCTCGAAGGCCTCGCCGTCGACCTGGTAGCCGATGTCCTCGCCACTGGGCTCCCAGGTGCCGCCGTGGTTGTCGGCCAGAGCGGGCGTCTGGACGGCGAGCCCGGCGGCGAACAGTGTCGCGGGCAGGGCGGTGGCTGACAGGCGGGTCGTGATGGCTCTTCTTTGCATGTGACTGGCTCCTCCGGGTTGGAATCCCCGCGAGTATAGGCAGGGCAAGATCAACCTGTCGGCTACTTCTCCGGAAGCAGCCCTTGCGCCCGGGCCATGGCGTAGGCCGTTTTGGGCCCGGTCCAGAGCGAAGGCAGCAGGATCAGCGAGACCGGAATGGCGGTGATCACGATGAATTGCTGCAGCACGCTGATCTGGCCGGCGCCCATGTAGAGCAGCATGGCGGCCATCACTGCCATCACGCCGCCCCAGAAGGCGCGGATGAGCGGATGCGGTGCGTCATGGCCGGAGCCCACCATGGCGATGGAGTAGCTCATCGAGTCCCCGGTCGTGGCAACGAAGATCAGCGTGAGCAGCATGATCGCCGCGGCCATCCAGGTGCCGCCCGGAAGCGCCTGGGCGACCGAGAGTGTTGCCACGTCGAACTGGAAGTTGTTCAGTGGTTCCGCGAGGTCGAACACGCCGTTGAGCTGATAGTAAATACCCGAACCGCCCAGCAGGGTGAACCAGATGGTGGTGGCAATCGGCGCCATCACGGCCACGGCAAGAATCATCTGGCGGATGGTGCGCCCGCGCGAAATACGCGCCACGAACACCGCCATCAGAGGCGCGTAGCCGATGAACCAGGCGAAGAAGAACACGGTCCACCACTGCATCCACCAGCCCGGCGCGGTCTCGGCGGTCATGGTGGCCATCGGGAAGAACGAGGAGACGTAGGTGCCCATTCCCTGGATGTAGGAGTTGATCAGGAACAGGGTGGGGCCGAAGACGAATATCACCGCGCCGATCGCGATCGCCAGCAGTACGTTGAAGCGGCTGAGCCATTGGATGCCCCGGTGCACCCCGGTGACCGCCGAGGTGATGTAGACGACGCCCAGGAAGGCCAGGATCCCCAGTTGGGTGGCGAAGGTCGCCGGCAGGCCGAACAGTTCAGACAGGCCGAAGCTCAATTGCGTGGCCAGGAAGCCGATCGGACCGACCGTGCCGGCGACGACCGCGATCACGCAGAATGAATCGACCAGTCCGCCGAACCAGCCGCGCATGATGCGCTCACCGAACACCGGGTAGAGCAGAGTGCGCGGTCGCAGCGGCTGGCCCTTGACGTAATGCGCGTAGGCCAGCACCACGGCGGTCAGCGAACCCAGCACCGCCCAGGCCAGAAAGCCCCAGTGCATGAACGACTGTGCCAGGGCACCGGCGACCGCCTCGGCCGTTCCGGCCTCCGTGTCGAAGGCCGGCGGGGTGACCAGGAAATGATAGACCGGCTCGCCGGCGGCGAAGAACACGCCCCCGCCCGCGAGCAGGGTGCACATGATGATCGAGAGCCACTTGAAGGTGCTCATTTCCGGCGTTTCCAGATCGCCGACCCGAGCCTTTGCCGCCGGCGAGAGGGCCACGCCAATGCCGATGAAGAACGTCAGTAGCAGGAAGGCCTGAAAGTAGGAGCCCAGCACCTGTGCCGTCCAGGCGAACCCCGCGCCGATGCCGTCTGCAACCCTGTCCACGTCCCAGAGGGAAAGGCCGATGAATGCGAGCACGAAGCCGATGGTCAGGATCAGGACCAGCGGATCACCGAAGCGGGCGAGACCGGTTTCTTGAGATGGTTGGGAAGACGACGATTGACTCATTGGGGCTCCTTGATGTCGCCGGACGCCGCCATCGGCGGGTCGTCCGTGACCGAGAAATTTCCCGAACTTTAGCATGTGTGTTCACGGCTGCACGCGAGCCCGACCTATTTTTGGTCAAGCCGACCACTCGCTAGAAGCTCGATCTCCAGGGCAATCGGTCTCACCGCGATGCGATGTGTTGAAAATGATTTCATTCGGTTCGGCGCGTTTCTGCTGACGGGTTCATGGCGCCCCAAACTCGAGTTGACCGTTGGCCGGTGTCACCGACTTTCTTCAAGGCTTGCCGGGCGGTTGCGAATTGACAGAATGGGCCCCGCTCCTTACTGTCTGTACCCTTTGACCGCGCCTGGCCTCCCACCGACCCGGCGTCGTTCTGTCCACCTTTCCAAGACGTGTCTGAATCCAAGTGAACGAACATTTCGCCCGCATCAAGCGACTGCCGCCCTACGTCTTCAATATCATTGGCGATCTCAAGGCGAAGGCTCGTGCCGCCGGCGAGGACATCGTCGATTTCGGCATGGGCAATCCCGATCAGCCGACGCCGCCGCATATCGTCGAGAAGATGGTCGAGGCCACCCGTCGCGGCGACACGCATCGCTACTCGCAGTCCAAGGGGATTCCGCGCCTGCGCCGGGCGATCGCGAACTGGTACAAGAACCGCTACGACGTGGAGATCGACCCCGAGTCCGAGGCGATCGTCACCATCGGCTCCAAGGAGGGCCTCGGTCACCTCGCGATGGCGACCATGTCGGCGGGGGATACCGTGCTGGTGCCCAACCCGGCCTACCCGATCCATCCCTACGGCTCGGTGATCGCGGATGCCGACATCCGCCACGTGCGCCTGACTCCGGAGGTGGATTTCTTCGAAGAGCTCACGCGGGCTATCAAGGAGACCTGGCCCAAGCCGAAGATGCTGATCCTCAACTTCCCGGCGAACCCGACCACGCAGTGCGTGGAGCTGGATTTCTTCGAGAAGGTGGTCGAGATCTGCCGCGAGGCGGGCATCTGGGTGGTGCACGATCTCGCCTATGCCGACATCGTCTTCGACGGCTACAGGGCCCCGTCGATCATGGAGGTGCCGGGTGCGAAGGACGTGGCGGTCGAGTTCTTCACCCTGTCGAAGAGCTACAACATGCCCGGTTGGCGCGTGGGCTTCATGGTGGGCAACCCGACGCTCGTCAATGCGCTGGCGCGGATCAAGTCGTACTTCGATTACGGTACCTTCACGCCCATCCAGGTCGCCTCGATCCTCGCGCTCGAGGGCGACCAGACCTGCGTGGACGAGATATGCGACATGTATCGCCGCCGTCGCGACGTGCTCTGCGAGGGCCTGAACGCCGCCGGCTGGCCGGTCGAGCCGCCCAAGGCGACCATGTTCGTCTGGGCGAAGATCCCCGAGGCGTTCGCCCACCTGGGCTCGCTGGAATTCACCAAGCTGCTGCTGGCCGAGGCCAAGGTGGCCGTCTCGCCGGGCATCGGCTTTGGCGATTACGGCGACGATCACGTGCGTTTCTCCCTGATCGAGAACGAACACCGCACACGGCAGGCTATCCGTGGCATCAAGGCGATGTTCCGTGCCCACGGAGTGCCCGTACCGTCGGAGGGAGGACAATGAACGACATGCAGATGAATCAATACGAACAATGGCCGCCGGTCCGTGTCGGCCTGCTGGGCCTGGGTACCGTCGGCGGAGGCGTGGTCAATGTCCTGATCCGCAATGCCGAGGAGATCGCCCGTCGTGCCGGTCGACGCATCGAGGTGGTGCATGCCGCAGCGCGCAACCTTGATGCCCCGCGCATCTGCCCGCTGGACGGCATCCTGCTGACCACCAACCCGATGGAGGTGGTCGAGAACCCCGAGGTCGACGTGGTGGTCGAACTGATCGGCGGCATGCAGCCGGCCAGTGACCTGATGCGGCGCGCGCTCGAACTGGGTAAGCCGGTGGTCACCGCCAACAAGGCGCTGGTCGCCCACGAGGGCATGGAGCTGTTCGAGCTGGCCCAGCGGCATCACACCATGGTCGCCTTCGAGGCGGCCGTCGCCGGCGGCATCCCGATCATCAAGGCGATCCGAGAGGGCTTGGCGGGCAACCGCATCGAGTGGCTGGCCGGCATTATCAACGGCACCGGCAACTACATTCTCACCGCCATGCGCGACGAAGGCCGGGCGTTCGCCGAGGTGCTCGCCGAGGCCCAGTACCTGGGTTTTGCCGAGGCCGACCCGACGTTCGACGTCGAGGGCATCGATGCCGCCCACAAGCTGACCATCCTCGCGGCGATCGCCTTCGGTATGCCGCTCAAGTTCGACGAGGTCTACACGGAAGGCATTAGCGGCATCGAGACCGATGACGTTCGTTACGCCGGCGAGTTCGGCTACCAGGTCAAGCACCTTGGCATCGCGCGCCAGCGCGACGATGGCGTCGAGCTGCGCGTGCATCCGACCCTGATTCCTGAGAGTCGCCTGCTGGCTCGCGTCGACGGCGTGAAGAACGCGATCCTGGTCTGGGGCGATTCGGTCGGCCCGACCATGTACTACGGTGCCGGTGCCGGTGCCGAGCCTACCGCCTCGGCGGTGGTCGCCGATCTCGTCGACGTGGTGCGTACGCTCACCGCCGACCCGACCCACCGCGTGCCGCACCTGGCCGTGGTGCCGGATCAGATCAGCGACATGCCGGTGGTGCCGATGGCCTCGATCGCCACGGCCTACTACCTGCGCTTTGCGGTCGAGGACAAGCGTGGCGTGTTGGCGCGCATCGCCCAGATCCTTGCCGACCACGAGATCTCCATCGAGGCGATGATGCAGAAGGAGATGACCGAGGACGAGCGCACGCTCCCCATCGTCATGCTCACCCACCAGGTGCGCGAGAAGGACATGGACGATGCACTCGCCGAGATCGAGGCACTCGACACGGTTCGAGCCCCGGTGGTACGCATGCGGGTGGAGTCGCTCGACGGTTGACTGACTTCTCCCAACCCGGCATGCGCATGGAGGCGCTGGCATCGTTGCCAGCGCCTTTTGACCGTCTGGCCTTCGTCGATCTGGAAACCACCGGCACGCGCCCCACGCGCGACCGGATTACCGAGATCGCCGTGATCCCCGTCGATGGCGGGGTGGTGGGCGAGCCGTTCCAGTGCCTGGTCGATCCGGGCGTGACGATTCCTCCGACCATCACCCGCCTGACCGGCATCAGCGACGAGATGGTGGCGGGCGCGCCGGTGTTCCCCCGGCTGGTCGATGAACTGCGCGCGATGCTGGACGGTCGCCTGCTTGTCGCCCACAACGCCCGTTTCGATGCGGGATTCCTGCGCAATGCCTTCCGTGATGCCGGGCAGGTGGTCGCGCTGCGCGAGCTGTGCACGGTCAAGCTGTCGCGACTGCTCGATCGCGGCGAGCGTCGCCACAACCTCGATTCCCTGATCACTCGTCACGCGTTGCCCGTGGGCGATCGTCACCGGGCGATGGGCGATTGCCAGGCCCTGCCGGCGCTGCTGGCGCGCTTTGTCGAGCGTGACGGCGTGGACACCGTGATCGATGCGTTGGAACGCCAGATCCGACGTGCCAGCACGCCACCCAATCTCGATCCGCTGCGCCTCGATGCCGTGCCCGCCGTGCCGGGTGTCTACCGCTTCTTCGGCGAACAGGGCGCGCTGCTCTACGTGGGCAAGAGCGTCAACCTGCGCTCGCGGGTGCGCGCGCACTTCGCCGACGACCATCGCAACGACCGCGAGATGCGCATGGCTCAGCAGACGCACGAGATCGACTGGATCGAGACGGCCGGGGAGGTCGGTGCGCTGCTCACCGAGGCCCGCCTGGTCAAGCGCGAACAGCCGATCTTCAATCGCCGCCTGCGGGCGCGTCGCGGCCTGCTGGCTTGGTACTGGGACGACGAATCCCCCGAACCTCCTACGCTGGTGCGGATCGACGACCTCGACCCGGCCGAACTCGGCCGGGCGCACGGCGTGTTCCGCTCACGGATGAAGGCGCGCGAGCGCTTGGGGGAACTGGCCAAGGTGCACCGGCTCTGCCCGCAATACCTCGGACTGGAAAACGGCTCGGGACGCGCCTGCTTCGCTCACCAGATCGGTCAGTGCGGTGGCCTGTGCGCCGGGCGGGAGGCCGAGATCGCTCATCGGTTGCGTCTCAAACAGGCACTCGGCCCGCTGGCACTCGAGGCCTGGCCCTACTCCGGCGCGATCGCCATTCGTGAAATGCGCGACGACAGGGTCGAGCGGCATGTCTTTCGCCACTGGCGTTATCTCGGTACGGCGCACAGCGATGCGGACCTGTCCGATTTGCTGGCAGGCAGTGACGACCACCCTCTGGACATCGACATGTACCGGCTGGCGGTAGATGCCATTCGCGGCGGGGCGGTGATTGAATCGGTGGAGTAGCCGGCAGGATAGCCACGGCGCTCCCCGCTCGACGTGCCCGATTGCGGGAGCGCGCCTTGCGCGCGAGGGGCGGCGTCAGCCGCCATCCCCGTATCGTTCACGCACCGAGGCGACCTTGAGCGGGGCCAACGCGCCTGCGGCGCGCTTCACGAGCGAGGCTCGCTCCCACACCGCCTTGGAGAGGGGCTATTCCAGCCGCTCGGCGATCTGCGGTCCGAACGGGCTGTCGCACTTGAGGCGCACACAATGGCGGGCCTCGTCGGGGCCGAGCGACTCGAGTTTCTGCAATTGCTGCTGCAACACCTGTTCGTCGGCCTCCGAGATGTCGCCGCCGTGGACCTGGCGCTCACGCAGGTACTTGAGCAACTGCTCGTTGTCGCACTCGATGAACAGGATGGTGTAGGGCGCGCCGATTTCGTCGGCCAGCGTCTCGAATTGCTGGCGGCGGGCGCGCTCGAGGAAGGTCGCATCCATCGCCATCGGCCAGCCGCTTGCCGCGCCCATCCGTGCAATCGCCGAGAGCCGGTCGTAGGTGCTGTCGTTCGCCATCGCGGTATAGCGCTCGGCCGGATCGGTGAACATCCGCTGGCGCTCGGCGTCCGAGCGCACCCGGATCGCGCCGCGCGCGAGAACCAGTTCCTGGCTGGCCAGTGACTTGCCGCTGCCGCTCACGCCCATGGTGATGAACAGCTCGCCGCGGGCCGGGGTGAAGAAGGCGTTGGCCAGATCGGTGTAGTCGCGGAAATCGGCCCAGGCCGCCTCGCGCTCCTCGTCGGGCATGCCGTCACGCAGGCCGAGCAGGGCGATCTTGGCACGCACCGCGGCCCGGTAGCCCTGGTAGAAGCGCAGAGTCGGCAGTGCCTCGTAGTCGCCGCTGATCTCCAGATAGCGGTTGAGCAGCTGGCGCGCCGGGCCGATCAGCTTGCGCTTGTGAAGGTCCATCAGCGCAAAGGCGAGATCGTTGGCCGTGTCGGTCCAGCGGAAATCGTCATTGAACTCGATGCCGTCGAAGATGGTCACAGACCCGTCCTGCAGGGCCATGTTGGCCAGGTGCATGTCGCCGTGGCATTCGCGGATGTGCCCCTCGCGCTTGCGTTGCGCCAGCGTCGGCCGGACGGCCTCGAAGGCCGCGCGGGAAAGGCGATCCATCTCGGCCACCCGCTCGCGATCGGCGTCGGTCTCCAGCAGCGGTACGATCTGTTCGAGATTCTGCTGCATCGGCGCCCAGACGGTGTCGGGCTCGCCGAAGTGCGTCTCGGCGGCGGCGATATCGGCCTTGGCGTGGAAGGCGGCGATCTGGTCGGCGATCTGCTCGACCAGCGCCTCGTCGAGTCCGATGCGGCGGGCGAGGTGGTCGAGCCGGTCGGCCTGGTCGAAGCGGCGCATGCGGATGACGAACTCCTCCGCCCCATCATCCGCCTCGATCAGCTTGCCGTCGGCATCCAGACCCAGGACCGAATCGTAGAGTTCGGGGGCCAGACGGGCGTTGAGCCGAAGCTCCTCCTCACAGAAGTGGCGACGGCGGTCGAGGCTCGAGAAGTCGAGAAAGCCGAAGTTCATCGGCTTCTTGATCTTGTAGGCCCAGGGGCCGGTCAGGAACACGTGCGAAATGTGTGTCTGCAGGTGTTCGAGCGAGGTGTCGTCCTCGGCAAGGTTCTCCTTGAACCGTTCGATCAATCGCTCTTGCGGGTGCTCGGCCATGGGCGCTCCTTGGGTCGAATGGGGCAGACGGCCCGGCGGGTGGGCGAGTGGTGATACGCCTGTTGGCGGTCACTCGCCCGCACTCGGTGCCTGATAGACTGGTTTTCCGGCCGCGTCATACCGCGGTCGGCTTTATTTCCGGAAGTGTAACAGCGTGGGTTGAACGTGGCATCCAGCAACGGTAGTGGTAACGCGAAGACCAAGGGAACGGCCAAGAAAGCGGCTAGGAAAACCGCCAGGGGCGCCAAGGCGCAAGGCGGGCGCAAGCACGGGGCGGCGGGCGGCAAGACCGCCACGAACCGACGCCGGGGTGCCCAGGGTGCCCAGGGCGCGCGGCGGAAGCGTACGCCGCGCGGCGGGTCGGCCCGGCGCGGCTGGCGGGCGCGGCTGTTCGGCTGGTTCATGCGCGGGCTTTTGCTCGCCGCGGTTATCGGCTTGCCGCTGCTGGCCGGCTGGGCGTGGTACCTCAACGAGCGGGTCACCGAGCGCTTCGAGGGTGCGCTGTTCACCATGCCGGCGACCGTTTACGCTGCGCCGGACGAGGTCTACGTCGGCCAGTCGATGGACATCGGCACCCTGACCGCGGCGCTGGAGCGTCTCAACTACGTGGCGGCCGATTCGCTCGAGGAAACGGGCACGTTTCGCCGCCGCGGCAACCAGGTCTCGTTTCACCGCCGTTCGTTTGCCTTCCCGGACGGCGACCAGCCTTCCCGACGGGTGGACGTGCGCATCGTCGGCGGCCAGGTCACCGAGCTCGACGGGTCGGGCGGCGAATCGCTCGGCATCGTCCGCCTCGAGCCGCGCTCGATCGGTACGCTCTATCCCAATCGCGCCGAGAATCGGGTACTGCTGGCGATCGAGGACGTGCAGGAAGAGGCGCCCCTTCTGCTCGATACCCTGCTGGCGGTCGAGGATCGCGCCTTCCATGACCATCACGGCGTGGTGCCGACCGCCATCCTGCGCGCGTTTCTGACCAACCTCGTCTCGGGCGAACGGGCGCAGGGCGGCAGCACCATTACCCAGCAGCTGGCCAAGAATCTCTTTCTGACCCACGATCGGACCTATCGGCGCAAGTTCGCCGAGATGATCATGTCGCTCGAGATGGAGTGGCACTACCCCAAGGACAAGATCCTCGAGGCCTACCTCAACGAGGTCTATCTCGGACAGGATGGCGGTCGGGCGATCCATGGCTTCGGTCTGGCCGCGAGCTTCTATTTTGGTCGCCCTATCGGCGAGCTCAGGCCCGAGCAGGTCGCCCTGCTCGTGGGCATGGTCAAGGGTGCCAACTACTACAACCCGCGTCGCAATCCCGAGCGGGCGCTGGCAAGGCGCAATGTGGTCATCGACGTGATGATCGAGCTGGGGCTGGTCGACCAGACCACCGGTGCCGAGTGGCAGAGCCGGCCCCTTGGCGTGCTCGACACCGCCGGTTCGCGGGCTCGCCACCCGGCCTTCGTGGACCTTGTCCGCCGTCAGTTGACCGAGCAATACGACCCCGACGACCTCAGGACGCGCGGGCTGAATATCTTCACCACCCTGCGCCCACGGGTGCAGGAGGCGCTCGAGCAGAGCACGGCCCGTCTCGACGAGGTCGAGGCCAGTCGTGGGATCGAGGCCGGCACCCTGGAGACCGCCGGTGTGATCGCCTCGGTGAGCACCGGCGAGATCGAGGCGATGATCGGTGGGCGCGACACCCATTACGAGGGCTACGATCGCGCGCTGGATGCCCGCCGCCAGATCGGCTCGCTGATCAAGCCCGCGATCTATCTGACGGCGCTGTCCCGGCCGTCGGAATACAACCTGATCACCCCGTTGGCCGACGAGCCGATCACCGTCGAGCAGCGTGGCTCGGAGGACTGGAAGCCGCAGAATTACAGTCGCGAGTTTCACGGGCCGACTCCGCTGGTCGAGGCGTTGGTCCATTCGCGAAATGTTCCCAGCGTGCAACTGGGGCTCGATGTCGGGCTGGACTCGGTCGTCGAGACCATCGAGCGACTGGGCGGGCCACGGCCATCGTCGTTCTATCCCTCGATGTTGCTGGGTTCGATGGACATGACGCCGATGGAAGTGGCGCAGATGTACCAGACCCTCTCGGCCGACGGCTTCATGACACCGCTGCGTGCGATCCGGACCGTGGTTGATCGCGACGGTGAGCCGTTGTCCCGCTACTCGCTCGACGTGCGTCGCGCCACGGAACGCGAACCGCTCTACCTGTTGCAGTACGGCCTGCAGATGGTGGTAGCCGAGGGCACGTCGACCCGACTTAACCAGATGGTCTCTCCCGCTGTTGGTGTGGCCGGCAAGACCGGCACCACCAACGACGGTCGTGATGCCTGGTTCGCCGGGTTTACCGGCAATCGCGTCGGCGTGATCTGGGTCGGTCGCGACGACGACCGGCCGGCCAACCTGACCGGATCGTCGTCGGCGTTGCCGATTTGGGGCGATGCCTTTTCCGGTCTCGACAACCAGCCACGCGACATGACGCCGCCGCGTGGGGTGCGCTTCGCCCGTGTCGACTCGGAGCGACGCTTTGTCGTGCCGGAGCGTTGTCCGGGCGAGTCCTTGCCGTTCATTGCCGCGCATCGGCCCGAGCCGGCCGCCGACTGCGATGGTGGCCGCGACCAGGACGAGGGTGGCGGCACGATCTGGGACTGGTTCCGTTGAGCGGATTCGCCGGTCGGTGGCGACGATCTCCGGCTCTCTCCGCCGGCGGTTGCCGGGTTACGATGAGTGGGGCTTCCGAGACATTTCAGGTATCGATCAATGGACAGTAACAAGCCGATCAGCCACTGCCTTTCCCGAGGTGGTCTTTCTTTCCGCCTCGCGGTTTTCTTGGCGGGAGGGTTTCTCGTCACCGCTTGCGCGCCGATGACGCCGCCGCCCGGCTCGAGCGAACCGGAGCGAGAAGAGGCGCCGAAGGAAGAGCCCAAGCCGGAGGTGCGTTCCACCCCGTTGGAAAGCCCGGATCTGGAAGAAGAAGCGTTGCCGACCGATCGCGACGATGACAGCGAGGAATCGGGCAGTTCGCCGGCGGTCCTTGCCTTGGTGCGCCAAGCCGACGAACGACGCCAGTCCGGCGATCTGGCCGGGGCGCAATCCACGCTTGAGCGCGCGGTGCAGATCGAGCCGGGCAATGCACGGCTGTGGCTGGACCTCGCTCAGCTGCGCCTGGCACAAGATCAACCGGAGCAGGCCGAGCAGCTGGCCCTGCGGGCGGTCGAGCACGCTCGGGACAACCGTACCCTGTCGGCCGCGTGGCAGTTGGTGGCCAAGGCCCGCCGCGCGCAAGGTGACGACGAGGGCGCCCGCGAGGCCGAGGAGCGCGCCGGCAGCGAATCGGCCCGCCACGCCGGGGGTATGCGGGCGGCATGACCGAGGTGAGCCGCCAGAGTCGCGATGCGAGCCGCCAGAGTCAGCTGGGACTCGAGGACGTGTTCGGCCAGGAAGGCCGACTGGCCGGGGCCTTCGAGGGCTATCAGCCCCGCGCGGGCCAGCGGCGCATGGCCGAGCTGATCCGTGATGCCATCAACGATCAGCACACCCTGGTGCTGGAGGCGGGCACCGGCGTGGGCAAGACCTTCGGCTACCTCGCGCCGGTGCTGCTTTCAGGCAAGCGCGCCCTGATCTCCACCGGCACCAAGCACCTGCAGGACCAGCTGTTCGATCGCGACCTGCCGCGCCTGCGCGACCTGCTGGGCGTCACGGCAAAGGTGGCGCTGCTCAAGGGGCGGGCAAACTACCTGTGCAAGTATCGCCTCGACCTGGCCGACGAGCAGGCGCGCCTGCCGCGCCGCGAGGATGCCCGGGCACTTACCCGCGTCCGGGACTGGGCGACTCGCACCATCGATGGCGACCGCGCCGACTGTCCAGGCGTGGGCGACGATCACGACATCTGGCCGCTGGTCACCTCGACCAACGACAACTGCCTCGGGCGCGACTGCCCGCTCTACGACGAGTGCTTCGTGGTCAAGGCCCGCGATCGGGCGCAGAAGGCGGATATCGTGGTGATCAACCATCACCTGTTCTGTGCCGATCTGGCCCTGCGCCAGACCGGTTTCGCCGAACTGCTGCCCGAGACCGACGTGGTGGTCCTCGACGAGGCCCACCAAGTGCCGGAGATCGCCTCGATGTTCTTCGGCGAGGCGATCGGGTCGCGCCAGTTGCGTGATCTTGCCGCCGATGCCCGCGCCGAGCAGAAACACGAGGCGCGCGATCAGCCGGGCCTGGCCGATGCGGCCGACACCCTCAAGGGTGCGACCGACCCGGTGCTCGAGGCATTGGCCCGCATCGAGAACGAACGGGTGCCCTGGGCCGACCTGGCCGAGGAGGCCAGCGTCACCGAGGCGCTCGATCGCCTGGGCGAGTCCCTCGACGGCCTGGTGCGTGAACTGGAGATCGCCGCCCCGCGGGGCAAGGGGCTGCAGGCACTGCTGGGTCGGGCGCAGGGCCTGCGCGACGAGCTTGTCGCCTTCCGCGAGGGCAAGGCCGAGGCGCAGGGCCACGCGGTGCGCTGGGTCGAGCGCCGCACTCGCTCGTTCACCCTGCACACCACGCCGGTCAACGCCGCCGGGCAATTGAAGTCGCATGTCGAGTCGGCGCCGCGTGCCTGGATCATGACCTCGGCGACGCTTGCCGCTGGGAAGGACTTCAGTCACTTCACCCGGCGCATGAACCTCGATGACGCCCACTGCGAGCAGGTCGAATCGCCATTCGACTTCCCCGGGCAGGCGGTGCTCTACCTGCCGTCGAATCTGCCCGAACCGAGTGGCCCGGGCGGGGCACGTGAACACACCCTGGCCTCGCTGCGGGCGGTCTACCCGTTGCTCAAGGCCAGCGGTGGGCGGGCGTTCCTGCTGTTCACTTCCCACCGGGCCTTGAAGCTCGCCGCCGAGACGCTCGGAGAGCACCTCACCGAGTTGCCGCTTTTCGTGCAGGGCACCCAGGCCAAGTCCGCGCTGCTCGAGGCGTTCCGCGAGGCCGGCAATGGCGTGCTGCTCGGCACCCAGAGTTTCTGGGAGGGCGTGGACGTGCGCGGCGAGGCGCTGTCGCTGGTCATGATCGACCGCATTCCGTTTGCCGCGCCCGGCGATCCGGTGCGGGCCGCGCGCGAGCAGCGTCTCAAGGACAAGGGGCTGGTGCCATTCGTGCACATGGCGCTGCCCGAGGCGATCATCACCCTCAAGCAGGGAGTCGGCCGACTGATCCGCGACACGAGCGACACCGGCGTGATGGTGCTCTGCGATCCCCGTCTGCAGTCCAAGGGCTACGGCAAGCAGATCCTCGATGCGCTGCCGCCGATGCGGCGCACGCGCGATGGACGCGTGGCGCGGGACATGCTGGCTCGCTCGAAAGGTGAGGTGACTTGATTCGGTCTCACTTTCTCTTGGTGCCCCGGTTTGGACTGACTCTGTTGGCGCGGCTCGGGGCCGTGGCTGCCCCCAACAATCTGTTTCGGGGGTCTCGAAGGCACTCGCGCTCCATGCCGCAAGCTGTATTGTTGCCTCCGGCCAAGCGATAAGAGTGCCTTCGGCGCAGTGCTCTGTGGTGAGTGGACCCGCAGGCTCATTCGAAACGTACCGACCGTGTTCAGAGGGGATAAGGCCCGCCATGGTCCCATTCCACACATCCCATTGGCCTGGCTGCCCCCGACCGTTCCAATTTGTCCGCGGTATCGGCCGTCATTTTTTAGGACAAGCGGCACGATAGTGGCGAGCAGGCCCGGTCGAGATGGGACGTTGGTCAGCGCTTTGGTTTAGGCTGAAGCAGGGATTTCATTCGTGTATCACGACCACCGGGCGATATTGACGGGGTGTCTCGTTGAGTCCCCTTGGAGCGCATGCGACAATCGTGCCTTTCCCCCGCATGTGACACGCCCCATGACCGCAAGAATCCTCGACGGGCGAGCCGTCGGCGCCACCGTGCGCGCCGGGCTTGCCGAGACGATCGCCGCCTTCACCGAGAACGGCCACCGCCCGCCCGGTCTGGCGGTGGTGCAGGTCGGCGGCGATCCGGCCTCCTCGGTCTACGTGGCCAACAAGCGCAAGGCCTGCGCCAAGCTCGGCATCGCCTCGTTTTCGCACGACCTAGACGAGTCGATCAGCCAGGGCGAACTCGATGCGCTGGTCGACGAGCTCAATGCCGATCCGCGCATCGACGGCATCCTGGTGCAGCTGCCACTGCCCGAGCACCTGAGCGCCGATTCGATCATCGAGCGCATCGATCCGGACAAGGACGTCGACGGCTTTCATCCCACCAACATTGGTCGGCTTGCCATCCGCCAGCCCGGCCTGCGTCCCTGCACGCCTTACGGGGTGATGCGCCTGCTCGAGGAGACCGGCCGCGACCTGTACGGTCTCGAGGCGGTGGTCGTCGGTGCCTCGAACATCGTCGGCCGGCCGATGGCCCTCGAGCTGCTGCTCGGCGGCGCGACCGTGACCGTCTGTCATCGCTTCACCGAGGACTTGGCCGCCCATGTGCGCCGCGCCGACCTGGTAGTGGTCGCCGCCGGTAAGTCGGGGCTGGTCAAGGGCGAGTGGATCAAGGACGGAGCGATCGTGATCGATGTCGGCATCCATCGTCGCGAGGACGGTACGCTGCATGGTGACGTCGATTTCGATGCCGCCGCCGAGCACGCCGGCTTCATCACCCCGGTGCCCGGCGGGGTGGGGCCGATGACCATCGCCATGCTGATGCGCAACACCGTCACCTCCTGGCGGCGTCGGCTGGGACTGGATTGAGCGCCCGATGAGCAAGGCGACTGCCGAACAGCCCGACTGGAGCATCGCGCGTCGCTTTCGTGGCTTCGTGCCGGTTGTCGTCGATGTCGAGACCGGCGGGCTGGATCCGCAGGGCCACGCCCTGCTGGAGCTGGCGGCCGTGCTGCTGGACGTCGACGAGCATGGCCGGCTCTATCCCACCGAGGAGATCGCCGTCTCGGTGCATCCCAGCGCCTTGACCGTGGTCGATCCCGTCTCGATCAAGATCCACGGTATCGATCCGTCGGATCCCGAACGCGAGGCGGTGGAAGAGCGTGCCGCCCTGGATGCCTTCTTTCGCCCGATCCGCCGTCAGGTCAAGGCGCTCAACGCGCGCCGAGCCATCCTGGTGGGCCACAACGCGCCGTTCGACCTGGCGGTGGTCAAGGCCGCCTGCGAGCGGACCGGCTACAAGCGCAATCCGTTCCACCCGTTCTCCACGCTCGACACGGTCACGGCCGCCGCCGTGGCCATCGGCGAGACGGTGCTCGCCAAGGCCTGTACCGCGGCGGGCTTCGACTGGGACAATAGTCGGGCTCACGGTGCGCTCTACGACGCGCAGAAGACCGCCGAGCTGTTCTGCCACATCACCAACCGGCTCTCCACCGAGAACGGTCGGGCGGCGCTGCGCGTGCGCGAGCCACTCAAGTAGAGCGCCCGGTATGCTCCGCCGGACCTTCCTCCAACGGGCTGAGCACCAGTATCTGGATGGCAAGACGTCGGCCAAAACCGAGAGATCACTCAACGAACTGTCCAAGATCGCTTGACCAGTACATCCTCACCATCTGCCGGACGGGATCGCCGTGAGCTCTTCGGACATCAGCGAGAGTAATGCCTTGGAAAAAGACATGTCTAAATATCGCGCCGCCTTCGAACAATCCCGGGATGCCATCATGTTCCTGGACAAAAGGCACATTCTCGAAGTCAATCAAGCGATGTTGGCAATGTTCCGCGCCGACTCCGAAGATGCGTTTCGGGCCTCTGATCCGGGCGATATCTCGCCACCGGTTCAGCCGGATGGACAACCCAGCGCAGAGGCCGCCCGCGACCGGATAAAGGAGGCCGTCAAGCGCGGTCAGGCCCTCTTCGATTGGCAACATCGGAGGCTTGACGGGCAAGATTTCCCGGCCGAGGTGATGCTGAGCCGGATCGACACCCCCGAGGGGACTGTTTTGGAAGTCCTGATCCGGGACGTTTCCGATCGCTGGGCAGCGGAGGCCTCCCGGGACCGTGTGCTGGCGATCCTCGACGCCACGCCCGACATGGTACTCATATCCGGCCGGGACGGGCAGCTGATGTACATGAATCCCACCGGATTGCGGCTCCTGGGTGAAGATACCGACCGCACCGGCTTGTCCACCTCTCTACCCGAATGGATTAGACGAGAGGCGATATGGGAGCTTGTCCATCCGGAATGGGCCTGGCGACGCATTCATGAAGAGGCCCTTCCTGCCGCCGAGCGGGCGGGTGTCTGGCAGGGGGAGACAGCCTTGCTGGACCGCGAAGGCCGCGAAATACCTGTCTCCCAAATAGTCATCGCCCACTACGATCAAGACGAGGTGACGCACTTCTCGTCGATCCTCCACGATATCTCCGAGGCCAAGCGGATAGAGGGGCAGTTGCGCGAACGGATCAAGGAGCTTGGTACCCTGCGCGACGTGATCGTCCTCACGACAGACGACGAGCGGTCCTTGCAAGCACTTCTCGATGACTGCGCCAACCGTCTCCCGGCGGGCTGGACGAGCCCTCAGCGGACCGCAGTACGCATTCGTGCCGGTGGTCTGAAAGCGGTATCCGAACCCTTTTTCGAGACGGAGCATCGGCAGCATGCCGAGATTGATGACCCTGAAATCCCGGTCGATCTGGAGGTGTTTTTTGACTCCGGACAAGCACCCGTTCCTTCCCTTCCCGAAGAAGGGGAACTGCTCGAGTCCATTGCTCGGCAACTCCACAACGCCCTGGCTCGCCGGGTTACCCAGCAGAAGCTGGAACGCCTGGCCACCCACGATCACCTCACCGGGCTCCACAACCGGATCAGTCTCTCAAAGTGGCTCGAACAGAGCCGGGCGGAGAATGCGCGTTACACCACCCCTTTCTCATTGATCATGCTCGATATCGACCACTTCAAGGCCGTCAACGATCGCTTCGGCCATCAAGCCGGCGACGAGGTTCTGCGCGAGCTCGTTCGCCGGGTGAACCAGTGCCTCCGCGAGTCGGATGTCCACGGTCGGTGGGGTGGGGAAGAGTTTCTGGTTCTGGCGCCCCATACCAATACACAAGGAGCCGCCGAAATGGCTGAACGGTTGCGGGAAGCCGTGGCGCAAAGCCCCTTTGATAGCGTGGGGCCCGTGACCATCAGCTTGGGCGTGGCTAACTACGAAGCGGGTGAGACAGTGGAACGGTTGGAGGGGCGGGTTGACAAGGCCCTCTACCGCGCCAAGGAGGCCGGGCGCAACCGAGTAGTCGTGGCCGAGCCTACGGCCCGATAAGTATCACAATTGCCGTGTTCGCTGCCACCGGCCCGCGTCGAGACGCATCTTTTTTCACCCCGGGTCATTGCTCCGGCAGAGGCGTCTGGCCAAAACCCATTGGCACTCATGAATCGTCAGTACGTTGACGGTTTGCCGAGGTTGGTCCAGGAAGCTCTGCACGCTTCGATAGTGCTCTGCGGTACCCCCAAGGGCCCTGATGCAAGGCACCGTCTGCCGTGAAGGGCCATCGCTATTCAATAAGGGTGGCAGCGCCGCAGATGAGCCCCTGGCGGCCCGTTCCGGCCTCGCGCAACCCGGGTCGTTCAGATGGGTCTTGCGGGTTTGCCCGCACTCGGCGTTGCCGTCCTTCGACGGGCCGAGTCACTACGTTGGGCTTGCCTTCGGTCCGGCGCCTTGATTGCGAACACACCCGCAAGCCAGAGGCGCCATCGAATCGTGCAGAGTTTCCTTCAGTTGAACTGCTCGCTGGGCAGGTCGACGCTCCACCGCAGGAGATAGCCGACGGAGTTGGCCGGATGTCAGCCGATGGGTGTTGACCGGATGCTCGCGGGCGGCCCTGTTGACGGGTTGTATTACGACAAGCTAAAGTAAAAAGTTAGTCTCGACTAACTTTATTCAAGGGCGCAGGCATGCAGACGGGCAAGGGGGTGGCTGAGCACGTATGGGCCGGTCGGAACAGGCTGCGGCGGTTGCTGCTGCATTGGGCAGTGGCAGCCGGTGCCTCGCTGGCCCTGTGGCTCGGTCCGTCGATCGGTATGGCGGACAGTCGGTTGTCGGTGATCGCGACGACCGGCATGATCGCCGATGCGGCACGTGAAATCGGCGCCGATCGGGTCGAGGTGAAAGGCCTGATGGGGCCGGGCATCGATCCGCACAGTTATCGCCAGACCCGCACCGACATCGTCGCCATGACGCGGGCCGATCTGGTGCTCTGGCACGGGCTTTATCTCGAGGCGCAGATGGAGGAATTCCTACATCGTCTGGTCAAGCGCCAGACCGTGGTCGCTGTGGCCGAAGGTCTGAACGATGAGCGCCTGATCGGCCACGAGGATTACGACGACAAGCGCGATCCGCACGTCTGGATGGACCCGGCTCTCTGGACCGATGTGGTCGCCTCGGTGCGTGATGCCATGATCGAGGCGCAACCCGGGCTGGAGGCGACATTCCGCGAAGGGGCGAGCGATTACCTCGATCGCATCGAACGCCTGGATAAGTGGGCAACCGAGGTCACATCAAGCGTTCCCGACAAGTCCCGGGTGCTGCTGACGGCGCACGACGCCTTTGCCTACTTCGGCCGTGCCTATGGATTTAAAGTGATCGGCATCCAGGGCATCTCGACCGAGTCCGAGGCCGGGTTGCGTCGGATCCGCGATCTCGTCGACCTGCTGGTCGAGCGCGAGATTGCCGCCGTGTTCGTGGAGAGCTCGGTTTCGGAGCGCAATATCCGCGCCCTGGTCGAGGGGGCCGCCTCGCGTGGGCACGAGATGCGAATCGCCGGCACGCTCTATTCCGATGCCATGGGCCCGGCCGGCACGTATGAAGGTACCTATATCGGCATGATCGACCACAACATCACCACCATTGTCCGTGCGCTTGGCGGCGAGGTGCCGGCCGACGGGATGCAGGGCCGATTGTCGGAGGTGGCGCGGTGATCCGGTCACTGCGGACGGCGATGGTAGGCAAGCCGTCGGGCCATCCGTTGGATGACTTGTCCGACAAGCCGTTGGCGGTGCGCGGGCTGACGGTTTCCTATGGTGACAAGCCGGCGGTTTTCTCGCTCGACATGACGGTCGAGGACGGCTCGATGACGGCCATCATCGGCCCCAACGGCGCGGGCAAGTCGACCACGCTCAAGGCGGTGTTGGGCATCGTGCCGCGGCTGTCGGGGGTGGTGTCGGTCTACGGCCAGCCACTGGCGAAAACCCGCCAGCGCATCGCCTACGTGCCACAGCGGGCATCGGTCGACTGGGATTTCCCGACAAGCGTGATTGACGTGACGCTGATGGGGCTCGCGCGCGAGCTGGGCCTGTTGCGTCCGGTGCGCGAGCATCATCGTGAGCGCGCACTCGAATGCCTCGATCGCGTCGGGATGCGTGACTTCGCCGACCGCCAGATCGGCCAGCTTTCCGGGGGTCAGCAGCAGCGTGTCTTCCTCGCCCGGGCCCTGGCCCAGGGTGCGGATCTCTATCTGCTCGACGAGCCGTTCGCCGGCGTGGACGCGGCGACCGAGCGGGCCATCATCGACGTGCTCAAGACACTCAAGGCCGACGGCCGCACGGTGGTGGCCGTTCATCATGACCTGTCCACGGTGCGCGATTACTTCGATCACGTGATGATGATCAACGTGCACAAGGTCGCCGAAGGACCGGTCGCCGAGGCCTTCACCGAGGACAACCTGCAGGATGCCTACGGGGGGCGGCTGGCCGCCAACCTGATGGATCAGCTGCAGCTGGGCGGCCACTGATGGGCACCTCGGTGTTGATCGAGGCACTCACCCTGCAACTGGGCTACAACGCCACGTTGGTGGCGATCGGCGCGGCCCTGCTGGGCATTGCCGCCGGCGCCTCGGGAACCTTCCTGTTCCTGCGCAAGCGCGCGCTCGTTTCCGATGCGATCAGCCACGCAACCCTGCCGGGCGTGGGGCTCGCCTTTCTGGTCATGACGGCGTTCGGCGGTGACGGACGGCACCTGGCGGGGCTGTTGCTCGGTGCGTCGCTGACCGCGGCCCTGGGCCTGTGGGTGATGCACGGGCTGACCCGTCGCACGCGCCTGGCCGAGGATGCCGCCATCGGGGCCGTCCTGTCGGTGTTTTTCGGTTTTGGCGTGGTGTTGCTGACGGTGATCCAGACAGTCTCGGTGGGTCGACCGGCGGGGCTCGAGGACTTTCTCCTCGGCGCCACGGCGGGGATGCTCTACCAGGATGCGGTGCTGATCGCCGTGGCCGGTGCACTGGCGGTGCTGGTCGTCTGGGTCCTGCGTCGGCCCATGACCATGGTCGCCTTCGATGCCGGCTTTGCGGCGGCCTCGGGCATCAAGGTGCGCCGGGTGGATCTGGCCATGATGGGGCTGGTGCTGGCGGTGACCATCATCGGGCTCAAGGTGGTCGGTCTGGTGCTGATCGTCGCGCTGCTGATCATCCCGCCGGTGACCGCGCGCTTCTGGAGCAATCGCAGCGATCGGGTGGTCGCCATTGCCGGGGTGTTCGGTGGGCTGTCGGGCTTTGTCGGCGCCGCGATTTCCGCCACCGCGCCGGCGCTGCCGACCGGGCCGATCATCGTGCTGACCGCGTTTGCCCTGTTCGCCGTCTCGCTGCTGTTTGCCCCGGGCCGAGGTGTGCTGGCCGCCTGGATGCGGCATCGTCGTCAGCAGCGCCGCATCCACCTGCGCCAGGGGTTGATGGCGATCGCCCAGGACCTGCCCATCTACGAGCGCTATACCCTGCAGTTGCTGGTGAGCGCGGGGCTGGCTCGCGCCGACGGGGTGCCCACCGAACTGGGACGGCGGCGTGCCGAAAAGGCCTGCCGTGACGAGTCCCGCTGGGCGGTCGCCCGGCGCATGCACTCGCATGATTCGGCCGTGTCGCGCTACGACGGTCTGCTGCCGATCGAGGACGTGCTGACCCGGGACGAGATCCGCGAGATCGATCGGCAGATCGCCGACGCCGGCGGGGAGTGCGCCTGATGGGTGGCGAATTCGTCATGCTCTCGCTGGTGCCGATCCTGATCGGCGTGTTCGCGGCGATTGCCTGCGCCCTGCCGGGCAATTTCCTGGTGTTGCGTCGCCAGGCCCTGATCGGCGATGCCATCAGTCACGTGGTGCTGCCGGGCATCGTGGTCGGCTTTCTCCTGAGTGGAACGGTCAACTCCTGGGCGATGATGGCCGGGGCCGCCGGGGCGGCGGTGGTGGCGGTGCTCCTGATCGAGCTGATTCGTCGCCTGGGCCGTATCGAGCCGGGTGCGGCGATGGGCGTGGCCTTCACCGCGCTTTTCGCCTTCGGCGTGCTGCTGCTGGAACAATCCGATACCTCCTCGGTTCACCTGGACGTGCAGCACGCGCTGTACGGCAATCTCGAGAGCCTGATTTGGGTGGAGGCCCGCGGCTGGGAGTCGCTGTTCGATCCGGTCGCGCTGGCGGGTCTGCCGCCCGAGCTGACTCGCATCGCGATCGTGGCGCTGTTGATGCTGGTCTTCACCGTGGTGTTCTGGCGGCCCCTGAAAATATCCACCTTCGACGAGGGTTTCGCCCAGGTGCTGGGCATGCGCACCAACCTGATCGGCCTCGGCCTCGTGATCATGGCGGCAATCGCGGCCGTTGCCTCCTTCGATGCCGTGGGTTCGATCATCGTGATCGCCATGTTCATCTGCCCGCCGGCAGCCGCCCGCCTGATGACCAACCGTCTCGAGGCCCAGGTGCTCTGGTCGGTGGCCTTTGCCGTCTTCTCGGCGGTCATGGGCTACGTACTGGCCGGCTACGGTCCGCTCTGGCTGGGCGCCGACGACGCCGTCAGTGCAGCCGGCATGATCGCCACGGTCTCCGGCCTCGTGCTGGCCCTGGCCGCCTTCTATGCCCCGCACCGCCAGTCCAGCGGTGACTCGAAGCTCACCTGAACCCCCGAGTGCGAGATTCGGCAACGTTCCCGGTATTCCCGGAGGAGGCGCCTGGCGATGCAGACGGGATGAGGCAGGGACACCACCGAACCGGGCGGACGCATTCAATGCATTCTCGGGGTCGCGCCGTACTCGGACTTCCTGCTGCACGACATGGGCGAAGGACTGGCCGATGGTCGCGGCGACTTCGAGGCGACCGGGCGCGAGTGGCGGACCCCGCCGCTGTGGGGCATCGGCCTGAACGAGCTGGTTACCGGGCATCGCTTCTACCTGCACGACGGCCGCCCCCGCGGTCTGGCCGAGTCGTTCCTCTGGCACGGCGGCGAGGCCGAACCGGCCCGCGAGTCATTTCGTCGGATGATCGCCCAAGAGCGCGAGGCGCTGCTGACCTTCCTGCGCAGTCTCTGAGCGATCGTGGGATACGGTTCTGCCCCTTCTATGCCGATGGCGCGCGTGATTGGTTCTCCGGGGGCGGGTGGCGAGGCAGGGTCACGGTGACCATCAGCCCGTCGTCGTGATTGGCCAGACGGATGTCGCCACCGTGTCCGCGGGCGATCTCGCGGGCGATGGTCAGGCCCAGGCCGGTGCCCCCGGTGGCGGGGTTGCGCGAGGGCTCGCCGCGGAAGAAGGGGTCGAAGGCCTGCCGGATGATCGCCGGGTCGATGCCCGGGCCGCGGTCGCGCAGTTCGATCTCTGCCCGGTCGGGGTGGCAGGTCAGCGTCAGGCGGACGGAGTCGGCGTAGCGTCGGGCGTTGTCGATCAGGTTGTCGAACAGCCGACGCAGGGCGAGACGTCGGCCCTGGACCAGGCAGGTGTCGTCACCGACCCGTTCGATCTGCCCGCCCAGCTCCCGGCTGGCCTCGACGGCTTCGGCCAGCAGCGCCGAGAGGTCGACGGTTTCCATATCCGCGCTCGATTGGCCATTCGAGGCCAGATCGAGCCCGGCATCGATCAGTTCGCGCATCCGCTCGATGTCCCGGACCACCGCGGCGGCCAGTTCCGGGTTGTCGATGCGCTCGGCGCGCAGGCGCAGTCGCGTCAACGGGGTCTTGAGATCGTGCGAGATGGCCGCGAGGGTCGCGGTGCGCTCGCGCAGATGAGCGTCGATGCGTTCCTGCATGCGATTGAAGGCCGTCAGTGCCTCGCGCACCTCGCGCGGCCCGCTTTCCGCAACGGGGTCCAGGTGGGTCGAGCCGTCGAAACGCCGCGCCGCGTTGACCAGTTGCTGTAACGGCCGGATGGCCAGTCGCACGGTCACCAGCGTGGCGACTCCCACGCCGACCAGGGCCAGCAGCCACAGCCAGGGAAGCCCTTCCGGCTGCGGCGGAGCCGGGTCGCGCAGGAACAGCGTCATGGCCGGTCCGCCGATGGGATCGAGTCGCACCACTCGCTGCTTGCCGTGCCCCCGCGGGGAAGGGCGGGTGAACACCTCGGCACGGCTGCCCGGCAGGCGCTCGGCGAGTGCCTTGGCCAAGCGGGAATCGTCAGGCGCGAGCTCGCCGATGGCCGGATGCCCAAGCTGCACCCGCATGCCACGGCGATCCAGCGAGTCGGCGATCAGTGTGCGTTCCCCGGTGGGCACCTGCGAGAGCAGTTCGACGGTCTCGGCGATCATGCGTGCCTGGTGGAAACGCTCGATGCGCGTCTCGGTGCGTTCCCGGTCGATCGCGACGATCAGCCAGGCCGCGCCGACGGTGAGAGTCACCCCGGTTAGCACCACCAGCAGCACACGGCCCGGCAGGGTGTCCGGCAGGAGCAAACCACCTTTCCTCATGATCGGTGCTCGACGTCCGGCAGGAACAGGTAGCCCGCGGCGCGCACGGTGCGGATCAGCCGCGGGTCGCGCGGGTCGTCGTGCAGATGGTGGCGCAGTCGGCTCACGAGTATGTCGACGGCACGGTCGAAGGGGCCGGCCTCACGGCCGTGGGTGAGCGTGAGCAATTCGTCACGACTGAGCACTCGCTGCGGGTTACGGGCGAACACCTCCAGCAGGCGGAATTCGGCGCTGCCCAGCGAGACGGTTTCGCCCTTCGGGTCGATGAGGTCCTGACGGGCCGGATCGAGTGTCCAGCCGTCGAATATCAGGCAGTGGCGACCGGCGGATGCGTGCGTCTGGCGGCTGCGGCGCAGCACGCTGTTCATTGCCGCGAGCAGTTCGCGCGGGTCGAAGGGCTTGGGCAGGTAGTAGTCCGCACCCAGCTCCAGCCCCACGATCCGGTCGGTGGCCTCGCCGCGCGCGGTGAGCATGATGATGGGCACGTCGGAACGGTCGCGCAGGCGGCGGCACAGCGACAGGCCATCCTCGCCGGGCAGCATCACGTCCAGTACCACCACCGCGATCCGCGCCGGGTCGAACTGACGCCACATCGCCTCGCCGTCGGCAGCGGTGACCACGGCGAAGCCATTGCGCTCGAGATAGTCCGCGAGCAGTTCGAGGATTTCCGGATCGTCGTCGACCAGCAAGGCGGTGGGCTTGTCCATGCCTTAGAGTCTATCGCCTTGTAAGGCCCCTCTCTGTAACGTTTTGTGGCCAGCCACAACAATCTGTTACCAAACGGACATGTGGTATCGGGGCGGCGCCTGCTTCAATGGTTGCGTAACCCATCCCGAAAGGAGCGAGACCATGAGCACATACAACCGTCTGACCACCACCCTTGTTGCCGCCTCCGCGCTGGTGCTTTCCGGTGCGGCCCTCGCCTCGCCGGGCGATTGCGCGCACAAGTCCGATCGCATGGCGGCCCACGGGGAGAAGGGTCAGGCAATGAGCCC
Organism: Guyparkeria sp.; assembly: GCA_046261775.1. GTDB lineage: Bacteria > Pseudomonadota > Gammaproteobacteria > Halothiobacillales > Halothiobacillaceae > Guyparkeria. Next base: position 8,284 of record JBHEOB010000002.1, on the reverse strand, counting down.
CGGAATGGGCCAGGCAAAGGGCCAGGCAATGGGCCACAAGGGGCAGGATGGCCACAAGCAAGGCTCGGGCGACCGCCACGAGCGCATGGCCGAGATGCTGCAACTCGACGAGGAGCAGAAAGAGGCCTTCTCCGAACTGCACGAGTCCCGCCAGGCTGGTCGCGAGGGCATGCATGAGCGGATGCGCGAGATGCGCCGAGAGATGCTGGGTGCCAGCAAGCCCGAGCAGATGCGCCTGCGCGCCGAGCAGATGGAGTCCGCTGCCGAGCGCATGAGCGAGCGTGCCGAGGCGATGGAGGCGTTTTATGAAACACTCGACGAACGCCAGCAACGCATGATCGATCGCATGGCCAGCCACGGCAAGCAAAAGTCGCACGGCAGGGACCGCGGCCACGATAAGCACGGGAGTTGCCACGGCCGCTGAGTCAGCCGTTCTTTCGTGACTCTGAACCCGACCCTGACCCCGACTTCGCCCCGGCCCCGGCCGGGGTTTCTCGTGCTGGGCCGTCTCGCGGCCCAGACGTGTCATCGAATCCTGCAGCCCTTCCCTTGCGGCAGGCAACCAACCCGATAGACTTCCACGATTCGATGCCAAAACCCGTGAAGTGAGAGAACGAGAATGATGGTGAGGAAGATAGGGACGTCCGTTGGTCTGCCGGCACTGGTCGGGGCATTGGCACTGGTGCTAGCCGGTTGTTCGAGTCCCAAGGCCGATTTCGAGTCGGTTTGCGAGAAGAATTCCGGCGACGCCGAGGGCTGCGCCTGCATGAGCGAGCGCCTGGACAAGAATCTGAGCGAGGAGCAGTTCGGTGAGCTGGTCAAGCTGATGCGCGAGGAGGACGCGGCGATCGAGGAAGTCGGCGGGCGCCTCGATGAAAGCACGTTCCAGGAGTTGATGATCGCCGCGAAACAGTGCGAGACGCGCCCCTGATCACCCGCGTCCTTGCGCTGTGCTTCGGCCTGCTTGTCCCGCTTGCCCCACTTGTCCAGGCACAGCCGGCGGCGACCCCGTCGGAGCCTCGTCTCGAGACCGGCGATATCGTCCTCACGGGTAATGACAGTGCCTGGGCCTTTCTGGCACGACGGTTCGCCGACCGCGATTCGCGCTGGAGTCACGTCGGGATAGTCGTCCGTGACCAGACCGGCCTGAGTGTGGTGCACATGGACGGCTCGCCGCTGGGCGGGCATATCCGTCGCGAGCCGCTCTCGAGCTTCACCGAGTCGGCCCGCTACTCCCGTTTTGTGCGTCCGTCGCTCGACCGGCAGCAACGCCGGCGTCTACGCTCGTGGCTGGATGGGCATCTGGTCAGGCAAACGGCGTTCGATACCCGTTTCCGCCTCGACGAGCGCCCGGCGATGTATTGCTCGGAGCTGGTCTGGCGAGGGCTCGACCGCGTCGGCGGGCTGCCTGCGTCACGGGCATTGCCCACGGTGGCCGGACGGCCTTTCGTGCCCGTCGATCGGCTGATCGAACTGGACGTGGCCGGTCGGTCCGCGTCCGCACGGTAGTCACGGGCCTTCCCGGGGCACCATCTCAACCACACGTCGCCGAACGGAGTTTGCGCGCATGCCCAACCCCGGTTTCCTGCTGGCGATACTCGGTCTGGTGGTGCTGTTCACCCTGGTCCAGATCGGGGCCTTGCAGATCGCCTTCGAAAAACTTGGCCTGGCACCCGAGTCGGGCATGACGCTGCTGTTCGTCTCGCTGATGGGCAGCCTGGTGAACGTGCCGCTGTTTCGCATGCAGGCCGAAGAGCCCGATCAGCCCCAGCCGTTACCGGAACCTATCCGGCGCATCCTCCGCCAACGTCAGCAGCCCTTCGAGGGCATCACCACGGTGGCCGTCAATCTCGGCGGTTGCCTGCTACCGGTGACCTTTGCCGTCTACCTCGTCCTTAATTCTGGCGCCTCGCTGGGCAACCATCTCCTCGCCATCGGCCTCGTGTCGGCGGTCGCTTACATGGCCAGCCGCCCCGTCCCGGGGCTAGGAATCGGCATGCCGATACTGGTCGCACCTCTGACCGCGGCCGGGGTGGGATTGCTGCTCGATTCGGCAAACAGCGCCGCGCTGGCCTATGTCGGCGGGACGCTCGGCGTACTGATCGGCGCGGACCTGTTGCGGCTGAAGGATATCCGCAAGATGGGATCGCCGGTGGCATCGATCGGCGGGGCGGGCACCTTTGACGGCATTTTCGTCACCGGCATCATCGCGGTGTTGCTGGCCTGAGTGGACACGCATCGCCCGGGCAATATCCCGGGGCAGCGTGGGAGCGAGCCTCGCTCGCGAAACGCGCCGGCAGGCGCGTGTCCCGGCTCATGGTCGGTTCGTTGCATGACGAAACCGGGGAAGGCGGCTGACGCCGCCTTCGCGGGCAAGGCCCGCTGCACGGGGCCCGGTCACGATTCAGACGTCTCCCTGATTTCTGAAATCTGACTTCTGGCCTCGTCCAGCTTCCGGCTGGCGTGTCAGCCCGCCGCTTTCAGCGCCTGATCGAGGTCTTCGATCAGGTCGTCGGCGTGCTCGATACCGATCGACAGGCGCACCATGTCCGGTGGCACGCCAGCGGCACGCAGTTCCTCGTCGTTGAGCTGGCGGTGGGTGGTTGAGGCCGGAATCGCCGCGCAGCTCTTCGCATCGCCGATATTGACCAGCCGCAGGATCAGATCGAGCGCGTCATAGAACGTCACGCCCGCCTCGCGACCGCCCTTGAGGCCGAAACTGAGGATGCCCGAGGCTCTTCCGTTCATGTACTTCTGTGCCAGGTGGTGGTCCCGGTGATCCGGCAGGCCGGCGTATTGAACCCAGCTCACCTGTGGATGGCCCTCAAGGAACTCCGCGACCTTCTGGGTGTTATCGCAGACGCGGTCCATGCGCAGCGAAAGGGTTTCCAGTCCCTGGAGTAGGTTCCACGCCGACTGGGCCGACAGCGCGGCGCCGGTGTTGCGCAGCGGCACCACGCGGGCGCGGGTGATGAAGGCCGCCTCGCCGACATCGTTGGTGTAGCTTACGCCGTGGTAGGACGGGTCGGGCTCGATCAGCAGCGAGAAGCGTTCCGGGTGCGCGGCCCAGTCGAATCGACCCGAATCCACGATCACGCCACCGAGGGTGGTGCCGTGACCGCCGATGTACTTGGTGGCCGAGTGGATGACGATGTCGGCCCCGTAGTCGATCGGCTTGATCAGGAACGGGGTGCCGACGGTGTTGTCGACCATCAGCGGCAGGCCGTGGCGGTGAGCGATCTCCGCCAGGCGCTCGATGTCGGCGACGCCACCCGAGGGGTTGCCGATCGACTCGCAGTAGATCGCCCGGGTGCGCGCGTCGATCGAGGCCTCAATGCCGGCGAAGTCGTCCTTGTCCTGCATGCGCACCTCGATGTCCTGCCGCGGGAAGGTGTGCGCGAACAGGTTGTAGGTGCCGCCGTACAGCTCGCTGATCGAGATGATGTTGTCGCCGGCCTGGGCGATGGTCTGGATCGCGTAGGTGATCGCGGCCATGCCGGTGGCGGTGGCAAGCGCCCCCACGCCCCCATCGAGCGCCGCCATGCGTGCTTCGAGCACCCCGCAGGTGGGGTTCATGATCCGCGAATAGATATTCCCCTGCACCTTGAGGTCGAACAGGTCGGCGGCGTGCTGGGCACTGTCGAAGCTGTACGAGGTGGTCTGGTGGATGGGTACGGCGACGGCGTGCTGGTCGTCCGGCTCGTAGCCCGCGTGCAGGGCGATGGTCTCTGGGCGCATGCTGTACTCCTTGGTCAATATCAATGCAGGTTAGCAGGAAACTGCCCCCTCTCTGTGGCTCAGTTTCCGGGTTGCCGCGACTGGATTTCCGCGCGCAGCTGGCGAATCTTCTTGCGTTTGTAGACGCGGTTGAGCCAGGGGCTGACCGCGCGGATCGGGATGCCGGCACGATCGCCCAGCCCGTCGATCATCACGAAGTGCCCGTCCGGGTGCCAGGCGAGATTGTCCGCCGACAGGTCGTTGATTAGCACGTTGGAGGTCAACGCCCAGTCGAGAAAGGCCTCGAGTGCCCGGCGCTCGCATGGTCCGAAGCGCCCGGTCTCCACCAGGTCGCGCAGGGTGGGCGCGAGCTCGCCGTTCTCGTCGAGGACCGCCTCGACCAGCATGGCCGCGCCCATGTCGGTGTCGACCACGCCGAGGATGTTCTGCATGTGCGGGCAGGACGCGAGGCGGCCCGGGTGCAGGGCGCGCACGACCAGGTGCTCGATCATCTCGCGGGCGAAGGCGCGGTGGTGGCCGATGCGCCGGCGTTTCTTGTAAAAGGCGTCGCGGCGGTCATGGCGCTCGATGAAACGCGGATTGATCACCTTGACCAGCACCCGCGGGTCGTCCGGGTGGCGGAAGACGAGCTTCTGCGCGCCCTGGCCGACGGGGTCGAGGGTGGCAAGTTCGAGCGGTTTGATCAGGTCCATGGTCACGACTGGCAAAAGACGGGGATTGTAGCGCCGCGGCAGGCTCGTGGGTCAGTCGGCCTGCTCGGCGGCCGGGGTGATCTCGCGCTCGCAGGCCGTGCCGGTCTCGATGCAGGTGAGGTTGTCCAGGGTCTGGCTTGCGATCTGGTCGAGCGCCTCGTGGGTGAGAAAAGCCTGGTGGCCGGTGATCACCACGTTGTGAAAGCCCAGCAGCCGGGCGAAGAGGTCGTCGGTGAGGATCTCGTCGCTGCGGTCCTCGAAATACAGCGGCCCTTCGTGCTCGTAGACGTCCAGCCCCAGCCCACCGATCCGGCCCGACTTGAGCCCGTCGATCACGGCTGTGGTATTAACCACCGCCCCTCGGGACGTGTTGACGATCACCACGCCGGGCTTCATCCGGTCGATTGCGCCCGAATCGATCAGGTGATGGCTGTCCTCGGTCAGCGGGCAATGCAGGCTGATCACGTCCGCCCGCTCGAATAGCGCCTCGCGAGAGACGTACTCCACGCCCATCGCCTCGCAGTCCGGGTTGGGGTAGGGGTCGTGGGCGATCACCCGCGCGCCGAAACCCTGTTTCAGAATGCGGGCAAACACCGCCCCGATCTTGCCGGTGCCGACCACGCCCACCGTCTTGTCGACCACGTCGACGCCTTCCAGACCGTGCAGCGCGTAATTGCCCATGCTCACCCGCGCGGTGGCCCGCGGGATCTGCCGGTTGACGGCCATCATCAGGGCCACGGCGTGTTCGGCCACCGCGTTGGGCGAGTAGGCCGGGACGTGCACCAGGCGCAGGCCGGTCTCGGCGACTGCATCGAGGTCGACATGGTTATAGCCGGCGCAGCGCAGGGCGATCACCTCGGTGCCACCCTCGCTGAGCGCGTGGATCACCGCGGCGTCGAGCACGTCGTTGGCGAAAGCGCATACGGCCGGGTAGCCGCGGGCGAGGTGGACGCCGTCCTCGGTCAGCCGCTCGACGAAGAAATCGATTTCGTGGCCGTGATCGCTTGCCTGAAAAGACTCGCGGTCGTATGGCTTGGTGGAAAACAGCGCGACTTTCATTGCCTGGATCCTCGTCGGCAGTGGGTGGGGTTTCGATTGGCGTCAACACGCGTCAATTAAGCACGTCGAGCAACTCGGCGAGTGCCTTTCGGCAAGCGGTCTCGACCGCGCGCCGGCCATCCAGACCAAAACGGTTGGCAAGCCGAGACTCGTCCTGCAATTGCAGCATACGACCAATCAGCAGCGCGCGGCGATCGAGCGACACGGCGTCGATGGCCGCGGGTTGCGTCAGGGCGGTGGGCAACCAGCGACGGATTGGGTCGAGGGCGGCATCGACGTGGTGGCGGTGCCGGGCGCAGGCAATCAGTTGATCCCGGTCGTCGGCATCCAGTGAGGGCAGCGGTTGTTCATCACAGGCGGCCAGCAGGGTGGCGAGCCGCTCGGGCTCGATATGCCGCAGTGGGCCGGCAGCGCGCGCGGGCAAGTGGCGAACGAAACGCCTCGCGCTATGTTGGATCGCGTTTCGGCCCGCCGTCGTCAGGCCCATCGCCATGACCACCGCCTCGCTGCCCGAGGCATGATCGCGATGCTGGCCCAGATGCAGCACGCGCATGCCGCAGGCCGCCCAGAAGGTGACCAGCTCGTCTTCCATGCCGAAGCTCGCGCCGAGGAACGCCTGGCCCTCGGCGCGCGCGGTCCCGGCGATCTCGTCCACCAGTCGTTTTCCCACGCCCTGTCGGCGGGCCGCGGGGTGGACGGCAATGCGCTGGACGCGCCGGCCGCGCAAGCGTGTCCAGTCGGACAGACCCGCGTGGGCCGACAGCGTCTGGGGCAGCAGGTGACCGCGCAGGCGCCGCTCGCCGAAAAAGACCGCCTCGGCCAGTTCGGTCGGCAGGTCGCCCTCGTCCTGGGTGGCGGCGGTGGCAAGAACGCCGGCATCGGCTTCGATAGCCCAGAGCTGGCTGGCCGGCCCGTCGAGCAGCTGGCGCAGGTCCCGTGGGGTGGTGCGATAGTGCGCGCTGACCAGCAGGCCGAACCACTCGCGCAGGCGGCGCTCGTCGGCGGCGAGCTCGCGTGGATCGAGGCGTGCCGGTGACCGGGCCTGTTCCATCGCATCCACCGGCAGGGACTCGGCGGGGTCGGCATCCAGCAACAACAATCGGTCGACCAGCTGCTCGAGCGGGTCGCCCGGTGACCAGCGTATCGGCGTGGTCAGCCGGTGGTGGTGCACGGATACGGCGCTGGCCTCGAGGCGGGGCAGAAAGCGCAGGCCAAACCCCCGGCCGCTGCCCTCGTAGCCGTGTTCGGTCGTGGCGAAGACACAGCGCGGGAACGCGGCGAACAATGCCTCGAGCAAGGCGGCCGGCAGGGCAGCAGCCTCGTCGATCAGGAGCAGTCGTGCGTCGGGGCGTTGCTCGATCAGTACATCGGGCGGCAGGAAGCGCAGCTGGTGGTTGCCCAGCCGGATGGTCCCGTCGTGGTCCGCTGCCGCGTCCGTCCGTTCCAGCAAGCGGTCGAACAGGGCCGCGACCGCCTCGCGCCGCGGGGCGGTGACCAGCACGTCGCCGAGTCCTTCCTCCAGCACCTGCGCCGCGGCCAGGCCCAGTGCCGAGGTCTTGCCGCGGCCACGGTGCGATCGCAGCACCAGCGGGCGGCGCGGACGGCCGCGGGCGACGACGAGGATGGCCTCGGTGGCCTGCGCCTGGTCAGGCGTGCGAAAGGGGGGAGACGGGGCGGCCGCCCGGGCCGGAATCGGGTCGGGCGAGGGAGGCGGGGGAACCGGCTGGTCTTGCGTGATGTGCCACAGGTGTGGGACGGCGCCGAGACAGCGTACCAGTCGCTCGCGGTAGGCCGGGCCGGCATCGCTCGCCGCAAAGGGATACGGGACCAGCCGCGCCATCTCGGTGTCGGTCTGCCACGGCAAATGCCCAAGCGGCGGGGCGAGTAGGATCAGGCAGCCGCCGGCGCGAACTCGACCGGCTGTCGCGCCGAGCGCATCCGGATCGAGGCCCGACAGGGCGTTGACGACCACTCGGCCGTTCTCGCCACCGAGCGATTCACGCGCACGGCGGCAATCTAGCGAGGGGACGGCGGCGGGGGCGTCCGGGCCGATCCAGAGGGTGTCGTCATCGACGAGGGACCCGGCGAGGGTCTGTGCCCAATCGGCTGTGCCGCTGATGATCACGGCCAGCCGATGGCCGGCCTCTCGCCAGGCCGGCAGGGCCGCGTCGAGGGTCTCGCGGAGGGTCGGGTTGGTGGGTTGCGCTGGCATGCGGGCATTGTAGCGGCACGCCGGTGTCCCCCGACCAGCCGGGCTCACACGCCGACGAGAATGCCGCGGATCAGGAAGAAGAACACGGCGGCCAGGATGGCCGCGGCCGGCACGGTGATCACCCAGGCGGCGATGACCTTTAGGACCAGCGAGCGCTTGACCAGTTCGCGCTTGTAGATCTTCTTCAGATCCTTGCGCTGGCGCTTGCTGATGTGCGCCTCGCGACGCGTGGTCTTGTCCTTGAGCTCCTGGAGCATCAGCTCCTTGTGCTTGAGCGGGGCGGCGCGGAAACGCTCGAGGTATTCCTGCATCACCTCGTCGTCGTCCCCCTCGGGATGAAGTTCGCGAACCTGTTGCTCAAGACGGTCGTAGTTGGACTTAAGGTACTCGCGCAGGAAGCCCACGCCGAATACCGCGCCGATGGTGACGTGGGTGGTCGAGACCGGCAGGCCTAGCTGCGAGGCGAGGATGACGGTCAGCGTGGCGGCCATGGCGATGCAGTAGGCCCGCATCGGATCGATATCGGTGATTTCGTGGCCGACGGTGCGAATCAGCTTTGGCCCGTACAGGGCCAGGCCCACCG
>JBHEOB010000001.1:0-70949 GCA_046261775.1 Guyparkeria sp. | reverse complement strand
GGCGTCTTCTCGATCCTGCTGGCGCCCGAAATCGAACAGCTTCTGGCGCAGGGAGAGGCCCGCGCGATGATCGTCGTGCTGGTCGTTCTCGACTGCGAGATCACCGGGCTCGACGTAGCGCAGGCGCCCGTCGACCATAACCTGTGGCCGGTTCGACGAGCGGATCATCTGTTGTTCGGCCCGCCGGCGCTCGTAGCGCGACCTTGCGGCCACCACGCCGTACTGGTTTTCCAGCGGCAGGGCCAGGATCTGCTCGAAGTCGAGGGCATCCGGCAATGGCTCGGGGCTCATCAGCCCCTGTTCACCGACCGCCGGTGGCGGCGGCAGGCTATCCGCGGCCCCCGCCGTCGCGAGCGACGCCCCGACGAGCAGGCACGCCGCCAACGATACCAGGGGCTTCGATCGCGGCCGCTGAGCCGACCGGACCGTGCCGAAAAGTCGCCGTTTTCGCATACTCGCTGCCTCCCTGCCCGATTATCCTGCCGCCACGGTGGGCGCCGACGCTCACTGCTGCTTTTTGTACTTGAAGAAGTTCATGCCCGGCTCCTTGTAGGCCCCGGAGGCGAAGAACGCCATCAACTGCCGGAATTCCTCGGGCGACTGTGTCGGCCCGGTATAGCGCAAGGCCGGCTCGCCCTCGGTATCGAAGAAGATCATCACCGGCGTGGCGCGCACGCGGTATTTCTTGAAGGCGAAGTCCTTCTCCTTGAGCTGCTCGCCATCGGGCGAGGTTATCGCCACGTCACCCTCGATATCGATGCTGACCGTGACGAAGTGTTCCTTGATGTATTCCTGAACCGCCGGGTCGGTGAACACCTGGGTCTTCATGCGGTGGCAGAACGGGCATTCATCCATCTCGAAGAACGCAAAAACGCCCGCCTTGCCCTCGGCTCGGGCCTGCTCGACATCCGCCTGCAGATCCTTGAACGGGTCGTCCCAGAACCCATCGAGATCCTGTGCCTGGCCGGCCGTCGCAAACGCCAGCCCGACACCAAGCAGCAGCGCAGCGCCGAGCACGACCACTCGGCGAGCGATCGACCGCGCGGCATTCCCTGTTTGTTGGTCCAGATGCCCGATTGAAAAGCTTGTCACGTGGGTTGCAGTCATCGCCATGTCCTCTCGATGTCGCCATGTCCTGCGTATAGATGCAGCAAGACGGATAGTGAGCTAACAATCCAGCCGATTCGCCAGTTTGTCAACATACCCGACGATATCGCCCGGAACCGGACAAGCCGAGCCAACTGAAGCAGAGCCCAGGCCAACCAATACGCGGCCCGGGTGCCGCCAGGACAACACTCGACTGGCATCCCCTTCCTTCTCGAGGTTATTGCTAGACTGACCCCATGCAAAATGGCGACATCACCCTCTCTTGGGAAAGCCCGTGGATATCCTGATCCTTTATTACAGCCGCAGCGGCAATACCGAATCCCTCGCCCGCCAGGCCGCCCGCGGCGTGGAACAGGTCGAGGGCGCACAGGCTCGGTTGCGGCGGATTCCCTGTCCGGACGGTCACCAACCGACCGACGGCGATCCGGAGGTGACCCTCGATGACCTGCGCGAATGTCGCGGGCTGCTGCTGGGCAGCCCCACCTATTTCGGCGGCATGGCCTCGGCGGTCAAGCGTTTCCTGGAGGACACCAGCGGGCTGTGGTTCCGCGGCGAACTCGCCGGCCGCCCGGCCGGGGTATTCACCTCGACCGGCTCGATGCATGGCGGCCAGGAAACGACGCTGCTCTCCATGATCGTGCCGTTGATCCATCATGGCATGCTGATCACCGGCATTCCCTATCAGCAACCGGAGTTGGCACACACCCAGACAGGGGGAACGCCCTACGGCGCCAGCCACACCGCCAACGATCATCCCCGCCTGAGCCGCGACGAGCGCGAACTGACCCGCGCGCTGGGAGCGCGGGTCGCCACGATTGCCGGGAAGTTGAACTGATGTTTGCCGGCCGCACCGCTGAAGGGTTGCCGATCTGGCCCCTGCGCCTGATGCTGCTTGGACTGCTGGGCGTGATTGCCGGATACGTCGGCCTCTGGCTTGTCGGTCGCGCCGAAATCCAGCCGACGGGCCTGACCGCCGCAATGATGCTGCTGCCGGCGATCGTCGTCCTGCCCGGGCTGTGGCTCGGGCACTACAAGACCATGATCTGGGCGGCCCTGGTGGCGTTGTTCTATCTTCTGGTTTCGGCCACCGATGCCTGGACCGTCGCCGCCGATCGCGGCTGGCACCTGGCGATCGCCATCGCCGCGACGTTGGCCTTTCTGGTCGCCTGGTGGCACAGCATCAAGCGCCGCCGGTTTCTTAAGGCCCGGAACACGCTGGCCCGATCCCGCCAATCGACCGAACGACCACGCGACAACGCAGAGGACCAACCATGATCGAAAAGTGTCTGTTTCCCGCCGCCGGGTACGGCACCCGCTTCCTCCCGGCCACCAAGGTCATGCCCAAGGAAATGCTGCCGATTCTCGACCGTCCTCTGATCCAGTACGGCGTCGAGGAGGCGTTCGAAGCCGGCATGACGCAGATGTCCATGGTGACCGGGCGCGGCAAGCGGGCACTCGAGGATCATTTCGACGTCAACTACGAGCTCGAGCACCAGATCCGCGGCACCAAGAAGGAATCCATGCTCGCCTCGATCGACCGATTGATCGAGCACTGCACCTTCTCCTATACCCGCCAGCTGGAAATGCTCGGGCTGGGCCACGCCATCCTCACCGGGGAACGCCTGATCGGCCACGAGCCCTTCGGGGTGGTGTTGGCCGACGACCTGTGTGTCGGCGCGCCGGTAGGCATCATGGCGCAGATGGCCACCATCTACGAGCGCCACCAGTGCTCGGTGATCGCCGTCGAGGAAGTGCCCGAACAGGACATCCACAAGTACGGCGTGATCGGCGGCGACCCCATCGACGACGACGTCATTCAGGTAAGAGAGATGGTGGAAAAGCCCAGCGCGGCCGAGGCCCCGGGCAACCTCGCCATCATCGGCCGGTACATCCTGACACCGGACATCTTCGACATCCTCCGGCACACGCCACCGGGCACCGGCGGCGAGATCCAGATTACCGACGCCTTGCGCGAGCAGGCCGAACAAGGCAAGGTGATCGCATACCGATTCAAGGGACGGCGTTTCGACTGCGGCAGCCCCTCGGGCTTCGTCGCCGCCACCAATCATTTCTATCATCTCAGCACGCGCTAGTTACCATCCTTGCGCGTCCGGGGAACCTCTCGTCCATCCTGACGTCGCACAGGGATTCGGGAGACCACCCCGACATTCACAGCCGTCCACGCGAGGCAGATCAATGCAAGTTCAGAACGACCACGTCGTTTCCATCGACTACACCCTGAAAAACGATGCAGGAGAGGTCATGGACAGCTCCGAGCAGACCGGCCCGATGGCCTATCTGCACGGCCACCAGAACATCATCCCGGGCCTGGAAAAGGCGCTGGACGAGAAATCGGTCGGAGAAAGCCTCACCGTCTCGATCGAACCGGCTGATGCCTATGGCGAGCGCAACGAGGAAATGATCCAGACCGTGCCGCGCTCCATGTTCCAGGGTGTCGACGAGATCGAGCCGGGCATGCGCTTCCAGGCGCAGACCGAGGGCGGCGTTACCGTCGTGACCATCAAGGAGGTCAACGGCGACGAGATCACCCTTGACGGAAACCACGAGCTCGCCGGCGAGACCCTGCACTTCGACGTCGAGATCAAGGACGTGCGTCCGGCCTCCGAGGAAGAGATCGAGCACGGGCACGTCCACGGTCCGGACGGCCACGAGCACTGATCGTTCCCCGATCGAGGCGAGTCGGGCCTTTCGCCCGGCAAGCAACAACAAGGGCAGCGTGCCGAGCACGCTGCCCTTGTTGTTGCTGACCCATGAACGAGAACAGCCTCGTCAGCCAATCCTCTCGTCAGCATCGGCCGTGGCATTGTCCTCCGCCGGGAATATCGACACGTAGGCCGCGTAAAGCGCCGCCCATGCCCAGGGCACTAGCAGGATCGCGCTAAGCCCCACGGTCAGGGGGATGGTCATAAACAGACCCAGCCAGATCAGGCCGAAGATCAGCATCGGCAGCCAGTTGATCCAGACCGCCCGAAAGCTGGCCGCCAAGGCCGCACCCACGCGCGCCTCGGCCAGCACCACTCGCGGAATGGCGAACAGCATTGCCGAGAGGTACAACACGTAGACCACGACCACCGCCAGCCAGACACCCATGGCCGACGCCGATGTCAGGATGGGCATCAATTGCCCCAGGCGCTCGCTGTCGGTCGTCTCCGGGCCGTTCAACGCGGCCATGCCGCCCTCCGGCATCGCGGCGGTAAGGAAGGCCGCCAGCAGGAGCACGATCGCCAGGTTCACCAGGATCGTCACGCCACCCAGACCCAGCAACGGACGCCACGGGGCCTGCCGAGAGAACTGGGAGAACAGCAGGTCGAAACCGATCGGCTGCTCGCGCGCCAACGGCTCCTCCTCGCTACGCTCGAGGATCTCTGCGATCCGCGCGAAGATCACGATGGCGCCGCCACCCAGTATCGGCGCGATCAGATACCCCGCCCCCATACCGATCAACGGCACGAAACTGGTAAGGAAGATCAACAGGTACATCAGCAGCACGCTGCCGATAACTAGCCCAGGACGGGTCTTGAGAAGCTGCCAGCCACCCGCGATCCAGCGGGCACCGGAACTGGCCGGTCGTTTGCGCATTGAGTAGACTCTCTTTCGTTTTGATTCGTGGCCCGACGGCCGGGCCCAATGTTAACCACAAACGCACGGACACCGCATGCTGCAAGCCATCCTTTTCGACGTCGACGGCACGATGGCCGACACCGAGCGCGACGGCCATCGCGTCGCCTTCAACCTCGCCTTCCGTGAAGCCGGGCTCGACTGGCACTGGGACGTGCCCACCTACGGCGAGTTACTGGCCGTCACCGGTGGCAAGGAGCGCATCCGGCACTTCATCGACACCCATGCCCCGGCGCTGCCCGCCGTCGACGACCTTGCCGGCTGGATCGCCGGGCTGCACAAGGCCAAGACCGCACACTACCTCGCACTGCTGCAGCGCGGCGAGATCCCGCTGCGGCCCGGGGTCAAACGACTGATCGACGAGGCCCGCGCCACGGGCATACGACTCGCGATCACCACGACCACTACCCCGGAGAACGTCATCGGGCTGCTGCAGGCGACGCTGGGCGAGGACAGCCCCGAGTGGTTCGAACTGATCGCGGCTGGTGACATCGTCCCGGCCAAGAAACCCGCCCCCGACATCTACACCTGGACGCTGGAGAAGATGAGCCTGGCCCCCGATGAAACCATTGCCCTGGAAGACTCGGCCAACGGCGTGCGTTCCGCCCGCAGTGCCGATGTGCCGGCGGTGGTGACCATCAACGACTACACCGACGGGGACGATTTCGCCGGCGCAATCGCCGTGCACACACAGCTGGGGGAGCCGGGCGCGCCCGCCAAAACACTGGTAGGGCCCACCCCCGCCAACGGCGTGGTCAACCTGGCCTATCTGAAAAGCCTGATCGACCGGTAAGCCGGCGAATCCGATATCGCTGTGCGAACCTTGGCGAGATCACGCCGTGATGATCGAATGTTCGGATCGGGCTGTCGGGCCGAAATCAAATGGCCTAGACTGACCTACACCTCCTATACCCCAAGTGAAAGCATCATGAGTGCACCGTCTACCGACCTTCCGGACCCGTTCGACTACCAGGCCTTCATCGATGGCTTCGAGGAAGTCACCTACTGGCACTTCGACTGGTACTCGCGCATCATGGCCGTCCTGCTGTACGGCACGCCGCGACCTACGGTAAGCGAGCACGAATGCCGGTTCGGCCGATTCCTCGAGAGCCACGGCGCACCCCCGGGGCGCCAGGGCGAATTCCAAAAGGTCCACCAGTTGCACGTGCAGATGCACCGATCGGCCGACACCCTGATCACCAGCGCCGAAGGCGGCGAGCGGGCCGAGCGGGAGGCCTTCGACGAATTCGTCGAGTTGCAGAGCCTGTTCCTGGCCACCTGCTTCAACCTGATGCGCGATGCCTACAGCGACAGCTGCGAGCTGGCGCAACGACAAGGCACGACGCCGAAGATCTGATCCACTGCCGGCACGGGGCTAAAGCCAGAGCTCGAGCGGGGCGTAATTGATCAAGGTGCGCAGGATGTCGCTGCGCGTGACCAAGCCCACCACCCGCGGCGGGTCCTCCGCCTGGTCGACGATCGGCATGCCGCGGATGTCCTGCTCGAGCAGCACGCGCGCCAACTCGCGGATATTGGTCCTGGGTCCGGCAGTCAACACCTCGAAGTGAGCGATCGACCCGACCGGCATCTTGGCCAGATCCGAGTAGCGAATACGCTGGCGCGTGATGTCCCCCCGGGTAATGATCGCCTGGATACGGCCATCCTCCCCCAACACCGGAAGGACGCCGATGCGGTGCTGGGCCATCAGGTCGCGGGCCCGGCCTACCGTCTCGTCGATCCGAATGGTGAGCACCGGTCGCGACATGATCTGCTCGGCCACCGACACCGGCGTCGGCTCGCGATTGACCTGACCGGCCGCCTCTCGATAGGCACTCAGCGAGGCATCCCGGGGGGCGCGGGCATCACGATCCAGCGCGAACGGCGTGCCGGCCTGATCCTCGCGGACCGCCGGTGGCGGCTCGACCATCATCGGCGGGCGCAGCAAGCTGGGTGACGTCGCCTCGTCGATCGTCACCCCGTCACTGACCCCGCGACCAAAGACCGTAAAGCTCATGCTGGATTCCTCGCTGCACCCTGTCGGGTTATCGGCCCACCCCTCAATTACTTGAGCACAAGTACCTGAATTTGGGAAGATTGCCCACCGGCAGAGACGTCCCGGATCAGTCGCCGGCGCCTTGCCCCACCGCTCGCTCGCGCCGTTCGAGCCAGCGCCGATACGGCTTGAGGAGGGCCCGCTGCTCGGGCGACCAGTGCTCGTCTGCCGACAGTCGTTCGACTTCGGCATGCAGCGCCGGGAAGTCGCGCCCCGTCTCCTCGCCCTGCCCAATCGGCTGTCCGGGCCGCAGTTGATCGACCAGCCGCGCATGCCAACGTCCCGCCGCGGCGGCGTCCAGTGCCTCGGGCAGGTTGCGGGCAACGAACCCTTCGACCAGTTCGGGCAGACGCGGATCCTCGAACGACCAGGTCAGGAGATCATGCGCGTGGGCGACTGCCTCACGGCGTGATCGGAGGCTCCGCGCTCGCCCCCACCAATCGTCCAGGTAACGCCGGTCGGTATTCGGCACAAAGCTGGCATAGAGAGATTCCTCGACAGGACGGGGCGGAAACTCCCCCTCGGTCTGTTCCAGCGCCCCGATCAGGCGGTCGCGCAACGCGCTGAAGTGATGCCGAAAGGAGTGAGCGTGCTCCTCGATCCGAGCCCGATCGATCAGCATGCGCTGAGCAACCCCATCCTGATCGAGCGTCCCGGCGGGCAGGACGACCGGCACCCGGTTGAGATGGATCGACTTGATCGGTAGGCGCATCTGGTCCCAGTCACGCTCGGCCTCGATCGCCGGAGTCTTCAGAAAGCGCCGCTCCGCCCATTGGGCGGCATCCAGATCCAGCCACGGTATCGGATCGAAGCGCAGGTCCCAGCATTCGCGGCGATTGCGGTTGGCATCGACCTCCCCGAACGAACAGAACATCGACGCCGAGGCCACCCGCGCCGGCAGACGTGGCGAGACGTGCAGGAAGGGGACCTGTCCGGGCTGGTCGATCAGGCGGGCGACCGCACGCTTGTCGCGGGCGGCGAGCAGGCGATCCCAGAGTGCCGGGTCGGCATCACGCAGGACGCGCGCCAGATCGATAGTCGCCTCGACATCACTGAGCGCGTCGTGCGCGTTCTCGTGCGTCAGGCCATTGGCGGCCGACAATTCGGACAGGCGCAGCGTCGGCCGCCCCTGGCCATCGACCGGCCAATTGAGCGCATCGGGCGCCAGCAGGCGATAGGCGCGCGCGGCGTCCAACACATCGAATCGACTGTTGCCGTCGGCCCACTCGTGACGGTAGGGATCGAGCAGGTTGCGCCAGAAGAGAAAGCGCAGCATCGGCGCATCGAAGCGCAGATTGTTGAATCCGACCACGCAGGTGTTCGGTTGACTGACGAGCCGGTGAATGCGATTGGCCAGGCTCGCCTCGCTCTCGGCCTCGGCCAGCACCGGGTCGTCGGGCAACAGACCGGTGGTCATCACCGCGGCCGGATGCGCCAGGCAGTCCTCCGGGGGACGGGCGTACCAGACCACCGGCTCGCCGATCAGCTCGAGCGTCATGTCGGTGCGGATGGCCGCGAACTGCAGCGGGCGATCGAAGACCGGGTCGGCGCCGGTGGTCTCCAGGTCGAAAAACAGGAAGCTCGGTGGGGTGGTGGCGACAGACAAGGGCCCAACTCCGTGGCATCAGTGAATAAGCGAATCTATCCGGAGCAACCGGTCAATCCCGCGGACCGACCACCGACAGCAGCTTGCCCAGACGGCCCGGCTCGCCCGTCAGCCGCCAGCGATAGGTCACCATCCCCGCGAGCACGGCCTGCGCATAGGCACGCGTCTCGTCGAACAGGATTGTGTCCACCCAGACATCACCGGGCAGGGGCACGTCGGGCAGCCAGCCCTTGATGCGTCCCGGGCCGGCGTTGTAGGCGGCCGTGGCCAGCGGGAACTGGCCGTCGAACCGTTCGGCCATGTGCCCGATGTAAGCCGTGCCCAGCGCGATGTTGGTCCCGGGGTCGGCCAGCTCTCGCGGCGACAGCCCCAGGCGAGCCTGTCCGTTGATCCAGCGGGCGGTCGCCGGCATCAATTGCATCAGGCCCTGTGCACCCGCGCCCGAACCGATGTCGCGCATGAATAGGCTCTCACGACGCATGATCGAATAGACCCACTCGGCCGGCACGCCCTGGCGTTCGGCCTGGGCGTCGACGAGCGCCCGATATGGCAGGGCAAAACGGGTGGCATACCACTCCGGATCGTGCAACTTGTCCATGCGCGCGATCACCACCGAGGCCCGATCATGCCAACCGGCGGCTCGGGTGAGTGAGGCAAGCGCCGGCAGGAGATCGGCACCGAGACGATCGAGCTCGTGATTGAACAGGCGGCGTGCTTCCTCCGGCCGGTCAAGTCGATGCAGGGCAAAGGCGAACGACAACCAGGGACGGTCGGCCAGTGAGGCTACCGCATCGCTGGCCGGCGTCGGTGGCTCGACGGGCTCGGCGGGCAAGGCGTAGCCGAGACCGAGCCGATCGGCAGCAAGAAAGCCGTGATAGTCGGGTGTTTCGGCCAACTCGCGCCAGACCGTGCGCGCGGCCGTCGACTGGCCCAGGTGTTCATCGGCCACCGCACGCCAGTAACGCCATTCGCGCCGCTCGGCCAGCGCCTCGGGCATCGCATCGATCGATGCCTTGACCCGGGCCCAGTCCAGATGCCGCAAGGCGGAACGCACCGTCCAGGTCCAAACCTCCTCGTCGCGCGCCTCGACCGGCACCTCGGTCAGCCATTGCTGCGCCTGCCGTTCGTAGCGATACGCCGCCTTCAGGGCAGCCAGGCGGGCCACGCTGCCCGCCTGCTCCACGCTGATCAGTTCCTGCGTTCGGGCACGGGCAAGCCATTCACGGGCAAGTGCCGGCTCACGCTTGGCCAGCCAGAGCAGCCCCTGGGTAATTTCATCGGCATCGCCCTCGGCATCGATCAGGGCGGGCACGGCGGTGGCAGTGCGATCACGCAGGTCGAGCCAGCGGTCACGGTATTCCGCCAAGCCGGTCGCCCCCCGTCTGACGAGGTAACGCGCCAGACTGTCCTGCCCGGCCATCACCGCGGCCCGCACCCGGTTCCGATAGGCCGTCTCGCCGAGATGACCGTTAGCATCGAGCCATTCGAAAGCCGGATCGCAGGCCTTCGGCTGGCTGCGTCCACGCTGCCAGACACCCAGCGCGGCCCCGGCCTGTTCATCATCCAGCGTGCCGTCGAGTACCAACTCGGCTTGCCAATAGGCGCATTGTCGGCGCGTCCCCGGGTTGATCTCGGGGGCTCGATCGAACACCAACCGGTACTCGCCCCAGGCCTCGGTATCGGCCAGGTGATCCAGGTAACGACGCTTGAGCCTCGGCATCAGCGGGATATCGGGCTGCTCGCGCAGCCGGGCGGCCACCGCGGGCGCCTCCGAACCAACCCGGTCGAGCAGCCATTGAACCTCCAGGTACTGTGCCGCCACCCGGCCGTGACGACTGCCCTCGAGCTGCCCCAACGCCCGCTCGAGGCCGCTCCGATCGTCACGATCGATCGCCTGCAGGGCCGACTCCAGATCGTCATCCAGCGTGCTCCCGGGGCCTGACCCCAGCTCCGGCCCTGGCGCCGACCCCGGGGATTCATTCGCCGCGCCCGGGAACGGGGCGACGACCAACAGGAGCGCTAGCAACAAGACATTTCCCGGCCGAGACGGACCGCTGTCAACGCCGGGCACTCGAGGAACACGCAATCGCAACATGTAAATACTCTATGTCATCTGGGAACGTTGACCGGACACCCGCCCATCAGGTCTCCCCGCACGATTCGACAGCACCTTATCGGACTGGGTCGCATTGCCCCTGTAGGATGCACCATTCGATCTTGAGTTCGGCAGCGACGATCATTACATCGTCACCCCGCTCGCGACGAGGGCACCGCATGAACAACTCGACCACGCCCTATCATGGACGCTTCGCCCCGACCCCGTCCGGACCGTTGCACGCCGGTTCGCTGGTCGCCGCCCTGGGAAGCTTTCTGGATGCGCGGGCGCACTGCGGGCGCTGGTCGCTGCGCATCGACGATACCGATCAGGCGCGCAGCCGTCCTGACGCAGTCGAGATGATACTCGCGCAACTGCTGGCCCACGGCCTGGCCTTCGACGGCGATGCGATCTTCCAGGGCCTGCGCACCGATCGCTATGCGCGCGCCCTAGAGCAGCTGGACGTCGACGGGCGAGCCTATCGTTGCCACTGCACGCGGGCCCGTCTGCGTGACTGGGCCGAACGGCACGGCCAGACGATCGGCGCGGTCGGCCCCGTCTACCCGGGCTTTTGCCGCGACCAGCCCGCCTCGGCCGACGAACGGCACGCCTGGCGATTCCGGGTGGGAGAGCATCGGCGCACGGTGGTCGACCGACGCCTGGGCGAGTTGACCCAGCATCTGGCGACCGAGGTGGGCGACCCGGTCCTGCAACGCGCGGACGGACCGATCGCCTATCACCTGGCCAACGTGGTCGACGATCACGACATGGAAATCACGCAGGTGGTGCGCGGCGAGGATCTGGCCAACCTGACACCGCTTCACGTGGAGCTGGCCGAATCGCTGGGCCTGCGTGTGCCAGGCTACCTGCACCTGCCCCTCGTCAACGGTCCGGACGGTCGCAAGTTGAGCAAGACCAATCAGGCCACACCACTGGACAACCGACGTGCGGGGGACAATCTGCGCGACGCCGCGCGGGTGCTGGGTCTGGACACCACCGGGACCGAACGGGAAACGGTCGCCGGATTGCTCGCACGCTGGACCGACGAATGGCGCGCCTGCCATCCATCCACCTGAGCGCGCCGATCGTCTCGGCGCTCCGCTGCGCGCCAACTCGGGAAACTACCGGAGCCCCATGCTTTCGTAGAGCTTGCTTGCCCCGCCTTCGAGGAACCAGTACTCCGAAAGCCCCTTTTCCTCGAGGTAGTACTGCAGCCAGCGCACCTGTTTGCCCGTGGCATCGACAAAGAACATCGGCCGCTCTTCACGCATGGCTGCCTCCACCAACCCGCCAAGCTCCCGATTGTCATTGGTCAGGGGCACGTGGCGGTCCTGCGTCTGGAACAACGATACCCCCTGGCGCTGATCCCTGCTGCGGATGTCGATGATCACGGGATCGGTACTCGACTGGATGCGCGCGTAGAAGGCGTCCTCTTCAAGCACGTGGTCCTGAAATGCCTCGTTGGCAATCAGCCGGTCGGCGCTTTGCAGAGGATCACCCAGCAGCACCGTGTGCCTGGGGTGGGCGTGGGCCCAAGCAAACACACCGGCATCGTAGACACGCGCATCCTCCACCCCGGCCTCCTTGGCCCTCAGCGCGGCCTTGTAGGAGACCGCGCAGGTCACTCCGTTGCAGTAGAACACCAGGGGCTGGCCCGACTCCTCGGCCAGACCTCGCACGGACTCGTCAAACCCCCGCGAGGCGAGCGGTATCGAGACGGCATCCCGAATATGCAGGGTTTCGTACTCGTAGGGCGAGCGCGCATCCACCACGGTCATGGTATCCAGCGAGGTCGCCAGTTCCTCGGTTTCCACCGAAGCGACCCCCACCGAGGCGTACTTGTCGCGCAGCGGGAAACCCTCCGCGGCGGCGATGCCGGTGAAGAGCAACGCCACCCCGAGCATCAGCGCACCCGGCAACCCCTTGAATGGCCCTACCCGTCCCACGATTCCGTTCGAATTCCCTGCACTCGGCATGCGCGTGCCTCCCTATGGAACTTCTGCACGACTTTTCGTAAAGAGGTTTCCTGTGTGACAAACCGAATGCGGGCAACATACCCCCATCAGCTCGATCGACGCAATACGGAAAGGCGACTCCCGACGAGCATCGACTTGCCCACCGCGCGCCGGACTGGTTAAATCCGGGCTCGTGCTGCCGCGTCTGCCCCACCGCTTGAACCTTCTGGATAGCCCATGCGCCGTTTCGTTACCGCACCCCGCTCGCTCGCCCTTGGCGCGGCCCTCCTGGCCGGCCTGCTGTCAGGCTGCGAACCGACCCCGCCCGATCACCCGTTCCTGCCCTGGGACGTGGAGGTCAACGAGCGTGGGCAGGTGTCGGTGTTCGGCGTGACGCTGGAGGAGTCGACCTTGCTGGACTTCAAGCGGCTCTACGATCAGAAGGCCGACCTGTCGATCTTCGCCCAGCCCGACGAGCCATTGTCGCTGGAGGCGTTCTTCGGCCGAATGAGCGTCGGCCCACTAACCGCCACGGTGGTCCTGGTGGCGGACGTGGACCAGGGGACCCTGGAGCGGTGGGCGGACGAGTCGAAAATATCGGACCCGACCCCGAGCGGCGCACGCAAGCTTTCCATGTCGGACGAGGCCCTGGTCGAGGCACAGGAAAAGCCGATCCGCTCGATCAGCTATGCGCCCACCGCCGACTTCGAAGAGGAACTCATTACGCGGCGTTTCGGTGAGCCGGCGGACAAGCGAGCGGTCCCACGCAGCGAGCGCGACGCCGACGAGCCGCCGGCGGTGCTGTGGCTCTACCCAGAGAAGGGGCTGGCCATCACCGTCGAGGCGGACGACAAGGAGCTATTCCAATACATCAACCCGGCCCACTTCGACCAGCTGGTCGAACGCACGCTGGGCGGGGCGCGGGAAGGCGACCCGGAAGAGCACTGACCGGAACGTCGTCGCGCGGGGAATCCGCGGGGGAAGGTCTAACCGAATCACTCGGTGCTGTAGTCACCGTGCTCGCGGGTGGCGAGGAAGCGCACCTCGGGCCAGCGCTCTTGCGCCATCTGCAGGTTGACCCGGGTCGGTGCGATGTAGACCAGCTCGCCGGCATGATCGACCGCCAGGTTAGCCTGGTTCTTGTTCTTGAATTCCTCGAAGCGCTTGGGATCGTCGCATTCCACCCAGCGGGCCGTGTTCACGTTGACCGCCTCGAAGCGGCAGTCGACCTTGTACTCGTCCCTGAGCCGCTGGGCGACCACGTCGAACTGCAGCACACCCACGGCACCCAGAATCAGGTCGTTGTTGGTCATCGGCCGGTAGAGCTGGGTCGCCCCCTCCTCGCACAACTGTGACAGGCCCTTGAGCAGCTGCTTGGACTTGAGCGGATCCTTCAGCTGCGCGCGGCGGAACAGCTCCGGGGCGAAGTTCGGGATGCCGGTGAAGGCGAGCTTCTCGCCCTCGGTGAAGGTATCGCCGATGCGGATCGTGCCGTGGTTGTGGATGCCGATGATGTCGCCGGCCTGGGCGGTTTCCAGCCGCACGCGGTCGGAGGACATGAAGGTCAGCGCGTCCGGAATCTTCACATCGCGCCCCAGGCGCACGTGGTGGGACTTCATGCCACGGCGGAACTCGCCCGAACAGATGCGCAGAAAGGCGATCCGATCGCGGTGCTGCGGGTCCATGTTCGCCTGGATCTTGAAGACGAAACCGGAGAACTTGTCCTCGGAGGGTTCGACCGTGCGACCGGTCGCCTCGCGAGGCTGCGGTGGCGGGGCGTACTCGACGAAATCATCCAAGAGCGACTGCACGCCGAAGTTGTTCATCGCCGAGCCGAAATAGACCGGCGTCTGCTCGCCAGCCAGATAGGCATCCAGGTCGAACTCGTCGGCCGCGCCGGCCACCAGCTCCATCTCCTCGCGCAGCTCGTCGGCCTGGGTGCCGATGCGTTCGTCGAGCAGCGGATTGTCCAGCCCCTTGATCGGCTCGACCACCTGGTCGCGCGTGCCGTCGGCCGCGCCGTAGAGATAGGTGGTGTCCTTGGCGATGTGGTAGATGCCACGGAAACGCTTGCCGCTGCCGATCGGCCAGGTCACCGGCGCGCAGCGGATGCTGAGCACGGTCTCAACCTCGTCGAGCAGCTCGAGCGGCTCGCGGCCCTCGCGGTCGAGCTTGTTGACGAAGGTCATGATCGGCGTGGTGCGCAGCCGACAGACTTCCATCAGCTTGATCGTGCGCGCCTCGACGCCCTTGGCCGCATCGATGACCATCAATGCCGAATCCACCGCCGTCAACACGCGGTAGGTATCCTCGGAGAAGTCCTCGTGGCCGGGCGTGTCGAGCAGGTTGACGATCCGCTCGCGATAGGGGAACTGCATCACCGAGGAGGTCACCGAGATGCCCCGCTCCTTCTCCATCGCCATCCAGTCGGAGGTGGCGTGGCGACCGGACTTCTTGCCCTTGACCGTGCCGGCGAGCTGGATCGCACCGCCGAACAGCAGCAGCTTTTCGGTCATGGTGGTCTTGCCCGCGTCGGGGTGCGAGATGATCGCGAAGGTCCGACGGCTGGAGTAATCGTTTTCGGGGGTAGTGCTCATGGGCTCTCGGGGCTGGATATGACACGGTCCGCCACGGCGACGAACCGGTGGAATGTTGATTCAGGGAAGAAGGCGGCGCATGACGCGGGCATCTTCCCGCCCGTCAGGGGCCGGATAATACGCCTTGCGGCGACCGATATCTGCAAAGCCCGCCGACTCGTACAGGGCAATTGCCACCCGGTTGCCGGCCCGCACCTCGAGCAGCAGGCAGCTGGCCCCGCCTGTGTCGGCCGATTCGAGCAACCGCTCGAGCAGGAACCGCCCTACCCCGCGCCGCTGCATGGCCGGATCGACGCAGAGGTTGAGCAGATGCCACTCGTCGAGCACGCTCATGATCACCGAGTAGCCGATCAACTCCCCGCGCACGAAGGCCCCGTCAAGGCGGTAGCCGGCGCGCAGGCAGTCCTCGAACACCGCCTCGCTCCAAGGATAGGGGTGGGCGGCCTCCTCGATCGCGACAATCTCCGGCAGGTCCTCGCCCGCCAGCGCGGCCCAGTCCAAGGTCGGCGTGACCGCCGCATCGGCCCTCACCTGGACGTTCATCCGCGTGGCCGCCGTCCGCGGGCCACCAGGGCCTGCCAAAGCCGGCGCTTGGCTGGCCCGTCGGCGGCGATGGTAGCCAGGTCCCAGTGCTCGCCAGCCAGGATCACGACGTCGTTTGACTCGGACGTGCCCTCGCCGGTCTCGCAGGCCAGTCCGGCAACAGGGGCAATCGCCTCTGCGAGCGCCCGGTAGGCCGACCCGGCGGACACGCATACCCGATCCGACACGATGGAGGTGTCGGCGGGCGTCGTCGATGCGAGGGCATCGGTGGCCTCATGGTTATCGATATCGCCATTGCCGTGGTCATGGCCTTGGTCATGGCTCAGGTCATAGCCCTCGCCATGACCGGGGCCATCGCCGGCCTGCTCGACCGCTGCCGAT
Organism: Guyparkeria sp.; assembly: GCA_046261775.1. GTDB lineage: Bacteria > Pseudomonadota > Gammaproteobacteria > Halothiobacillales > Halothiobacillaceae > Guyparkeria. The sequence goes on along the minus strand of JBHEOB010000001.1, from coordinate 54,973 downwards.
GGGGTCTCCGCCGGCGCGTCGACTTGGGCTTCCTGCCCAACGGGTTGTGGCTCTACCGGCGGGTGAGCCGACGCGACATCGGTCGACGACGGCTCGCCGGCAACGGGCGGTTGCCACGGCAGCGGCCGCACCCGCCCGCTGGGCCGGAAACCCTCGATTCCCAGCCACCCCAGGGCGGCCTCGCGATCGACGCGCAGGCCCTTGCTCAGGCCGGGCCCCGGGTCACTCCGGATCACACGTCACCCATCTGCGGATGGGCGCGCTTGGGCGGATGCTCAAGGCGCTCAATGGCGTTGAGATAGGCCTTGGCCGACGCGCTCACGATATCCGTGTCCGCGCCCTGACCGGTGACGATCCGGCCGGCCCGCTCGAGGCGCACGTTGACCTCGCCCTGCGCGTCGGTGCCACTGGTGATGTTGTTGACCGAGTAGAGCTGCAGGTTGGCGCCCGAGGCGACCATCTTCTCGATGGCCGCCAGCGCGGCGTCGACCGGGCCGGCGCCGGTTGCCGTGGCGGTCATCTCCTCGCCGCGGATGGAGACAGTCAGCGTGGCCTCGGGCGTCTCGCCGGTCTCGGAGCAGACGTGCAGCGCGACCAGGCGGTAGGCCTCCTCCAGTTCGTCGTAGACCTCCGAGACCAACGCCTGGATGTCCTCGTCGAAGATCTCGCGTTTCTTGTCGGCCAGCTCCTTAAAGCGGCGGAAGGCATCGTTGAGTGCCTCCTCGCTCTCCAGTTCCACACCGAGATCCTTGAGGCGGCTCTTGAAGGCATTGCGTCCGGAGAGCTTGCCCAGCGACAGGCGGTTGGTCGACCAGCCGACGTCCTCGGCGCGCATGATCTCGTAGGTCTCGCGGTGCTTGAGCACGCCGTCCTGGTGGATGCCCGACTCGTGGGCAAAGGCGTTGGCGCCGACGATCGCCTTGTTGGGCTGCACCGGGTAGCCGGTAATCGTCGAGACCAGCTTCGAGGTCGGCACGATCTGGGTGGCATCGATACGCGTCGACACGCCGTAGACATCCTGGCGCGTGCGGGTGGCCATGACCACCTCCTCGAGCGCGGCGTTGCCGGCCCGCTCGCCCAGCCCATTGATGGTGCACTCGACCTGGCGGAAGCCCGAGCGCACGGCGGCCAGCGAGTTGGCCACGGCGAGACCCAGATCGTTGTGACAGTGCGTCGACCAGACCACCTTGTCCGAACCCTCGACTTGCTCGATCAGGGTCGCCATCTGCTCGGCCCACTGGCCCGGGGTGGCGTAACCAACCGTATCGGGCACGTTGAGCGTGGTCGCCCCGGCCTCGATGGCGGCCTCGAACACGCGCACCAGGAAATCCATCTCCGAACGCACCGCGTCCTCGGCCGAGAACTCGACGTCATCGGTGTACTCGCGCGCGATCTTGACTGCATTCACCGCATGCCCGACCACCTCGTCGGGGGTCATGCGCAGCTTCTTCTCCATGTGGATCGGGCTGGTGGCGATGAAGGTGTGGATACGCCGGCGCGGCGCGGGGGCGATTGCCTCGCCGGCGCGGCGAACATCCTTCTCGCCGGCCCGCGCGAGCGAGCAGATGGTGGAGTGCTCGACGTGCTCGGCGATGGTGCGAATGGCGTTGAAGTCGCCCTCGCTCGCCGCGGCGAAGCCGGCCTCGATCACGTCGACGCCCAGACGCTCCAGCTGACGGGCGATGCGCAATTTCTCGTCACGCGTCATCGACGCGCCCGGGCTCTGCTCGCCGTCGCGAAGCGTGGTGTCGAAGATGATCAGGGAATCACTGCTGCTCATGGCAAAAACCTCAGGTATCGCCGGCGGGGCATCCCGTCGGCAAATCGTTATCTATTCGGTGGTCGCGTGGGTCGCCTCGCCAGGCCTTCACTCAATAGCCCCAACGGGGCAGTCGCAGCAGCAGCGACGGGCAGACGGCACGCAGCCCGGCCACCGAGACGGAGGCCGGGAGGGGACGGTGGGCTGCGTGCAAACGAATGCTCATGGGGCAACGTTAACGGCGGCCGCGCTGCGTTTCAAGACGAACGCGACGAGAGCCGACGCCGCAGCCCGCGAGACAGCGACCAGAGCGGTGCCGACAGCGCGTAGGCACTCGCCAGAACCCACACCGTCAGCGCGAAATCCCTCAAGAGCAGCACGAACACGATGATCGCGATCGGCAGACTGAGGAAGGACAACCGCAGACGCGGCGAGAGCCGCTTGCCGCTGAAGTACGGAAAGCTCGACACCATCAGCAGACCGGTGGTGATGGTGATCACCCAGACCCAACCCTGCTGCTCGTGGAAGGCGATCCCGTGCGACTCGAAGAACCACACCATCCCCATCAGCACGGCCGCGGCCGCCGGCGAGGCCAGCCCGACGAAGTAGTTCTTGTCGACCGTCTCCACCTGCACGTTGAAGCGTGCCAGCCGAATCGCCGCTGCCGCGGCAAAGACGAACGCGCCGAGCATGCCCCAGCGGTCGCCCATGCCCTGCAGACTCCAGAGGTAAACGATCAATGCCGGGGCGATGCCGAAGGAGACCACATCGGAGAGCGAATCGTACTGGATGCCGAACTGCGACTCCGTGCCGGTCATCCGCGCGACGCGCCCGTCCATGCCGTCAAGGACCATGGCAATGAAAACGGCGATGGCCGCCGGGACGAAGCTGCCCTGAACGGCCATCACAATCGCGAAAAAACCGGCGAACAGGGCGCCGGTCGTGAACAGGTTGGGCAGAAGGTAGATCGCCTTGCGCCGCCGATGGTCATCCTGCCGGTCGGCCGGTCTCTGCTCGGTCTGCGTTTCGTGATCCATGTTCTGCCCCTCCCGGGATTGCCTCGTGCGAGCGTCCCGCGATCAGTTGCGGGACTTGTCGACGATCTTGTTTGCGCTGATCCACGGCATCATGCCGCGCAGGCGCTCACCGACCTGCTCGATCGGATGCTCGGCGTCCTGGCGACGACGTGCCGTCATTGAAGGGTAGTTCAGCGCCCCCTCGTTGATAAAGCGCTTGGCGTACTCGCCATTCTGGATGTTGGCCAGCGCCTCGCGCATCGCGGCGCGGGACTCGTCGTTGATCACCTTCGGGCCGGTGACGTACTCGCCGAACTCGGCGTTGTTCGAGATCGAGTAATTCATGTTGGCGATACCGCCCTCGTACATGAGGTCGACGATCAGCTTGAGCTCGTGCAGGCACTCGAAGTAGGCCATCTCGGCCGGGTAGCCCGCCTCGGTCAGGGTCTCGAAGCCGGCGCGGACCAGCTCGACGGTACCGCCGCAGAGCACCGCCTGCTCGCCGAACAGGTCGGTCTCGGTCTCGTCCTTGAAGGTGGTCTCGATGATGCCGGTACGGCCGCCACCGACGCCGGAGGCATAGGACAGCGCAATGTCCTTGGCCTTGCCGGAGGCATCCTGCTGGATGGCGATCAGGTCCGGGATGCCGCCACCACGGGCGAACTCGGAGCGCACAGTGTGACCCGGGGCCTTCGGCGCGATCATGATCACGTCGAGGTCCTTGCGCGGGGTGACCTGGTTGTAGAGCACGGAGAAGCCGTGGGCGAAGGCGAGCGTCGCACCTTCACGCAGGTTCGGCTCGACCTGGTTGGCGTAGATCTCGGCGTGGTTCTCGTCCGGGGCCAGCATCATGACCACATCGGCCCAGGCGGAGGCCTCCTCGATGGTCTTGACCGTCAGGCCCTCGCCCTCGGCCTTCTTCTGCGAGCCGGAGCCGGCGCGCAGGCCGATCACCACCTCGACACCGGATTCCTTGAGGTTCAGCGCGTGTGCGTGACCCTGCGAGCCGTAACCGATGATGGCGACCTTCTTGCCCTGGATCAGGGAGATGTCGCAGTCCTTGTCGTAATAAACCTGCATGAGATGTGTCTCCAGTCGAGTTACTTGATATGACTTACTTCGTATAGGAAAAGGGTCGAGTGGACTGGCGCGAGGCTCAGACCTCGGGGATCAGCATGCCCCTCGGTCCGCGCGAGACACCCAGCGCGCCCGAGCGAACGATCTCGACCACCGGGATCGAGCCGAGCGCGTCGATGAAGGCACTCAGCTTCCTGCCTGGCCCGACCAGCTGCACGGTATAGCTCGATTCGGTCACGTCGATGATCTGGCCACGGAAGATGTCGGCCAGCCGATAGACCTCCTCGCGCACGGCATCATGGGCCTGCAGCTTGACCAGCATCAGCTCGCGCTCGATGTGCTCGGTGTCGGCCATGTCCTGGACCTTGACCACGTCGATCAGCTTGTTGAGCTGCTTGACGATCTGTTCGATCACCTGCTCGTCGCCACTGGTCACCAGCGTCAGGCGAGACAGCGAGTCGTCGTTGGTCGGTGCAACGCACAGCGATTCGATGTTGTAGCCACGCGCCGAGAACAGGCCGGCCACCCGCGAGAGTGCCCCGGCCTCGTTTTCCATCAGGATTGAGATGATATGTCGCATGTCAGGCCACCCTCACAACAGGATCATTTCGTTGAGGCCCGCACCGGCGGGAACCATCGGGTAGACGTTCTCTTCCGGGTCGGTCTGAAAGTCCATGAAGACCAGCCGATCCTTCATGGCAAACGCCTCCCGGAGCGCGCCTTCGACATCACCCGGTTTTTCGATGCGCATGCCCACGTGGCCGTAGGACTCTGCCAGCTTGACGAAGTCGGGCAAGGCATCCACATAACTCATGGCGTAACGTCCCGAGTAAAAGAACTCCTGCCACTGACGAACCATGCCGAGATACCGGTTGTTGAGGCTGATCACCTTCACCGGCAGGTCGTACTGGAGTGCGGTCGACAGCTCCTGGATGCACATCTGGATGCTGCCCTCGCCGGTCACACAGGCAACCTCCTCGTCGGGGAAAGCCCACTTGGCACCCAGTGCGGACGGAAGGCCGAATCCCATCGTGCCCAGCCCGCCGGAGTTGATCCAGCGATGCGGCTTGTTGAAGCCGTAATACTGCGCGGCCCACATCTGGTGCTGGCCGACGTCGGAGGTGACGAAGGCATCCCCGCCGGTAACCTCCCACAGCTTCTGCACCACGTACTGTGGCTTGATGACATCATCCGACCACTTGTATTCGAGCGATTTCATGCCACGCCATTGCTCGATCTGGTCCCACCAGGACTCCAGCTCGCGGGTCTTCTTCGCCCCGCCGGCCTGGTTAACCAGCTCGATCATCTCGGTAAGCACCGACTTGACCGCGCCGACGATCGGTACGTCGACGACTACGTTCTTCGAGATCGAGGACGGGTCGATGTCGACGTGGACGATCTTCGCATGCGGGCAGAACTTGGTCAGGTCGCCGGTAACCCGATCATCGAAACGCGCACCGATGGCGATCAGGACATCACAGTGGTGCATGCCCATGTTCGCCTCGTAGGTGCCGTGCATCCCGAGCATGCCCAGAAACTGCTTGTCGCTGGACGGGTACGCCCCCAGGCCCATGAGCGTGTTGACGATCGGGTACCCCAGCTTCTGCGTGAAGTGGGTCAGCTCGTCGCCAGCGCGCCCCAGAATCACGCCACCGCCGGTGTAGACCATCGGCCGCTCGGCATTGACGATCATATCGACCGCCTTGCGGATCTGTCCGGAATGCCCCTTGTCGTTGGGCTGGTAAGAGCGCATCGCAATCTTTTCCGGGTAAACGAAGGGAACCTTCACCTTGGGATCGGTGACGTCCTTGGGAATATCCACGACGACCGGTCCCGGGCGACCGGTGGTCGCCACGTAGAAGGCCTTCTTGATGATCTCGGCCATGTCGCGCACGTCCTTGACCATGAAGTTGTGCTTCACGCAGGGACGGGTGATGCCGACGTTATCCACTTCCTGGAAGGCATCGTTGCCGATCAGTGCTGTGTGGACCTGACCGGTGAACACCACCAGTGGGATCGAGTCCATGTGCGCGGTGGCAATGCCGGTCACGGCATTGGTCGCCCCCGGCCCGGAGGTCACCAGCACCACGCCGGGCCTGCCAGTGGCGCGGGCGAAGCCATCGGCCATGTGCACCGCGCCCTGCTCGTGGCGCACGAGCACGTGTTGAACCTGTTCCTGCTGGAACAGGGCATCGTAGATATGAAGGACCGCCCCGCCGGGGTAGCCGAAGACCGTATCGACCCCTTCCGACTTGAGGCACTCAACCAGGATTTCACCGCCGGATAATTCCACGAGAGTACTCACCTCGAAACTTGCACGTTTCACTGAATAATGGCTTGACGATCGGCTCGATGGCGCAAGAAACGCCGGAACGAGCCGCCGATTTCGGGGTAACCGTCCCCGCATCCGGGGGCGATCCCCGGATGGTCATCCACTTCTTATTGAGTTTGCCCGGAGGCAAAGAGTGCAACGCGATCAACGCAGCCCATGACGACGGCAGCCCGCCCGACGGCGAGATCATCGCCAACCGGGCAGGCTGCCCTCAACCGCGGATGCGCCCGTTTGGGCCCGGCGGTCTCAATCGTAGACTTTCCAATATAACGTGTTATGGGTCAGATTTCAGCACTTCGGCCGCAACCAGGGCGCCTGACCGAGAAAACTCAGAAGGTGCCGAAGCCCCCACCGTAGCTGGGCTCGTCCTTCTCGATCTTGCCATCGACGAGATCCAGCATCAGCTGATTGATGGCGTCGGGTGCCCTGCGCAGCTTAAAGAACGACGCGTCCCCGCCCATCATCGGCAGATCGGGGAAGAACAACGCCATGCGAAAACGCAGACTCAGCGTCTCTGCCGCGGTGCCATCCAGCAGCACCGGGTACGGCAGGAAGGCGTAACCGCGCGGCGCGTCATGATCGACCGCCTGAACCAGCGCCGCCCCGTTGGCATTGGGGTCGTCGGTGCGCATCGCCATCCCGTAGACGACCTGGTTGCTTCCCGGGACCCGGACGCGGTAGATCAGCTCCGTGCCACGCGCCTCGTCGTCGGCTTGCTCGACGATCTGGCGGTCCGCGGCGTCACGCGAGGCAAAACCGCCCAGATCGATCGGATCGGCGAACGTTTCCAGTCCAAAGGCATATTGATACGTGCGCAGATTGGCCTCGGAAATGGGCTCGGCACCAAAGTAACCAATCGCACCCAGCGCACCCGCCATCGACTGGAACACCGACTCGTTGTCCGACTCCAGTCGGTAGCCGTGAGCCACGTACTGCGGGTGCTGGTAGGAAACGCGCGTGCCGGCCTCGGTCTGCTCGAGCGCCACGCTCAAGGTCGCCCCGTAACCGCCGCGCGGGCTTTGCCCCGCCGTGTCCAGCAATGTGTCGCTGGTCACCACCAGGACTTGCACGCCCTGGGTGGGCGCGTAGTCACCGACCAGCTCGAAACCCTCGGCGACCAACTTTTCGCGGGTCGCCTCGGCGGCTGCATCGATGTCGTCGGTTAGCGTCGTACCCTCGATAAACGGCTGAAATTCGGCCCGGAGCAGTCCGGAAACCAGCAGGCCGAACATGAAGATGCCTGCCAGCAGCAGGCGTTTCGGGTGGGCATTCCCCATGGCTCATCACTCCCTTGTGTCAAATATCGTTCTGTCGTTGTTGTTGTCATTGACGATTCCGACAATACGTCAGAATCCCCACGAACGCCTACCACCGAACGGCCGACACCGCCTCGGTTTCAAGATTCGCCTGCACCGCAACAACACCCCATCCCTGGGTCTGCATGAATTCCACCCAGCCGAAGCCCGGCGGCCCTATTCGCCTCGGATCAACTCCACCCGCAACTCGTCTCCATGCCAGCCAAGCGACACCAGCTCGTGCCCCGACCGCTCACAGTAGGCACGAAAGTCGTTCTCCGCGCCGTGATCGGTCGCCATCACCACGACCCGCTGACCGACCGCCGCCGTCGCCAGCGCCTTGCGCGCCTTGAGCAGGGGCATGGGACAGGAGAGCCCGCGGGCATCCACCTCGATCGGTTTCGATTCAGCCATCTTCACTCCTCCCGGTGCCGGTCAACCTCGATCGGAATCGCCGTCCGGCGCCACCAGCGATCGCCCCGACCCGGCCCAGAGCATCACCCCACCCGCCAGATTGAACAGGCGCTCGATGCCTTGTGCCGCCAGGAACTGGCAGGCCTGTGCCGAGCGGGCACCGCTGTGGCAATAGACCACCACATCGCGATCGCCGCGGAAGCGGTCCACATTCATCGGCACCAGATGCAGCGGCACCAGGGTCGCCCCCTCGATCACGCCTCGCTGGGTCTCGGCCGGACCACGCACGTCGAACAGGGACACCTCGCCAAGGCGCTCGCTCAAATCATCGGCACTGATGCTTTCATAGGCTGCCATAATCCTCTCCAATCTGGTTGGTGCGGGAACAAGTGTGGGCAAATTGTAATACAGCCCGACACACCCTCCCCGCCCGACATGCCCGGACCCAACTCGACCCATGCGGAAACCCGCAGGCCCAGTCGAGGTCAAAGGTCGAGCTGGACGACCACAGCAGCGCCGAGCACCGCCATACACGACATTGCCACCATGATTCGATATCGCTTTACTGTCCTACTGACGATCCTGCTTCTGGTCGCCCTGCCCGGGCGCGCCGACGCCCAGCTGCCGGAGCTGGGCAACCCCATCGACACGGTGCTCTCCCCCGCGGAGGAGCGCCAGATAGGCGCCCAGGTGTTCGAACAGCTGCGCGCTCGCGGCGGCGTGATCGAGGACCCCCTGCTCGACGCCTATCTCAACGACCTGGGGGTACGGCTGGTCTCCTCGACCCCGGGAACGCCGTTTGCCCCCCAGCTCATGATCGTCGACAACCCGGCGATCAACGCCTTTACCGTGCCCGGTGGCTACATTGCCGTCTTTTCCGGGTTGATGCTCGCCGCGAAGAACGAAAGCGAGCTGGCCGGGGTGGTCGCCCACGAAATCGCCCACGCCTCTCAGCGTCACATCGCGCAGCGGGTCGCCGCACAGACCGGCAACAGCATGACCGCCGTGGCGGGCTTTATCGCCGGCATCCTGCTAGGAGCCGTCGACCCCCAGCTGGGCGCAGCCGTCGCCACGGCCGGCATTGCCGGAGCGGCCCAGAGCTCGATCAACTACACCCGCATGCACGAGCGAGAGGCCGACCGGGTCGCCATCGACACCCTGCGTCGGGCCGACATCGACCCACGCGGCATGGCCAGTTTCTTCGAGACGCTCCAGCGTCGGGCCGGTGCCGAGCCCGGGCGTCAATTCGAATTTCTGCGCACCCACCCCATGAACAGCGAGCGCATCAGCGCCATACGCGATCGACTCGCCGGGCTGCGCAGCGAGGAATTCGGCCCGGCCGACAGCGAAACCTTCCGACTCGCCCGGGCCCGCCTTGCCGCTCTGACCGGGCGAAGCGGGCTATCCCTGGACGAACGCGACGAGCGCTACCGGCAGGCGGTCGCGGCACAACGCCAGGGCCGACACAGCGAGGCCATCGAACGACTGCGCCCGCTCTACCAAGACAACCCAGGGAATCGCTGGTACGCCTTGCCACTGGCTCGAGCGCTGCACGACGTCGGGGACGCGGCCGAGGCCGATCGCATCCTCGACGACCTGATCTCGCTCTACCCCGGCGACACCGCCCTGTTGCGTGTCGAGGTCGACTGGCTGCTGGATCGAGGCGACGCCCAGACCGCCTACCAGGCCGCACGGGAGGCCGTCGAGGCCCGTCCCGACGACGCCCAAGCCACGCTGACCCTCTCACGCGCGGCAAGCGCCGCCGGGCGGCGCCTGGAACACCACGAGCAGTTGGGGCGCTATTTCCTGCTCAAGGACAACCTGGTCGCCGCTCACCAGGAACTCGAAACCGCCTACACCTTCACGGCGGACAACCCTCGCGCCCAGGCCCGAATCGAGTCGATCCTGCAGGACATCGAACGCCGCGCCGGCCAGTCAGACGACTGAGAACAGCGCCGGGCGCGAGCAAGCAGATCGCCACTCCACCGACCTCGTGGCGACTTCCGTCAGGCGGAAAACGCGGAGCGGCACGCGAACACGGTTCCCGGCAGCCCCCCCCCTGCGCGCAGCCCCGCGGGGGCGAACAAATCGCAAGAAACCCCACCAATGTGTTAATAATGTAAGGGCAAACCGCCTCATGGCGGCCGCGGCGGCCCGATGGAGATTCAACAAATGCTAATAATCACGCCATCATGTCGCCATAAATTATTTTTTATTGTCTCGAGTGTTCAGGTCACTAAAGTGGTACACGTCAATTCGATAGAATGAGACAACTCACCAAGGCATCTCGGCGCTGACACAGCGACCGCAGAGGAGGATAACAATGAAGAAGTTCACATCCGTGATCACCACGGCAGGCGCCGCCGCGCTGCTCGCGACCGGCATGGGTTTCTCCGGCGCCACCATGGCAAACGACGCCGGTATGTCCGAGTCGGCCAAGAAGGGCAAGGAAATCGCCTTCGCCCGTGGCGAGGGCAACTGTCTGGCGTGCCACCAGATCAAGGGCGGCAATCTCGCCGGCAATATCGGCCCGGCCCTGATCGCCATGGAGGCTCGCTACCCGGACCGCGAGGACCTCGTTGAAGTCATTTATGACCCGCGCAAGAAGTTCGGCGATCAGACCATCATGCCGCCGATGGGGGCAAGCAATTTCCTGTCCGACGAGGAGATCAACCTAATCGTTGATTACCTCTACACCCTGTAAGGGCGAGTCGCAGGAATCAAAAGAGTTAAGACCCGAATCACGAGGAGATGTCCATAATGAAACGCCTGTTTTCCAGCATGATCGCTGCCAGCGTTCTGGCTACCGGCGGCGCAATGGCCGAGCCGGCCAACCCGTCCGATCCGGAAGAATTCCGCGCCCTGATGATCGAGTTCTACGAGGATCGTTACCCCGACGTCCCGTTCGAGGACTACAACATGGGCGTCTACGCCTTCGACGAGGATGCCCGCTCCCAGTGGGAGGGCATGATGGTGTTCCCGGAGACCGACCAGTACATCGCGGCCGGTGAGGAGCTCTGGAACGAGTATCGCCTGCCGAATGGCAAGCCGCTGTCCTCCTGCCTCGGCGAGGCCAAGGGCCTGCGCGCCAAGTACCCGTACTTCAACGAGAAGGACGGTGAAGTGCACAGCCTGGGGCTGGACATCATCAACTGCCAGAAAAATGCCGGCGAAGACGCGGAAAAGGTCTGGGACCCGAAGAACAACTACAAGAAGCTGGCCAACGTGCTTGCCTACCTTGCTAGTGAATCGGCCGGCATGACCAATAACGTCAAGATCGACAGCGAAGGCGCCAAGGAGGCCTACAACCGCGGCAAGGAAGCCTACTTCCGTCGCACCGGTCGCCTGGACAACTCCTGCGCCGACTGCCACCAGTACCACGGCGGCAAGTACATCCGCGCCGAGCACCTGCACATGAACGTGGGCAACACCACCCACTTCCCGATCTTCCGCTACAGCAAGGGCAGCATGTTCACCATGCATAAGCGGATCTACGGCTGCTTCCGCGATACGGGCACCGTGGCGAAGCCGCAGTACTCGGAGTACCACCGCGACCTCGAATTCTTCATGTCCTACAACGACAATGAACTGGAACTCAACGGTCCGGGCATCCGCAAGTAATCCACCGGATTGCATGAGACTGAAAAGCAGGCTTCGGCCTGCTTTTTTTGTGCCCGCTGATCAGGCATTCGAGGATCGCCACGCCCCGGAGCACGGGCAGCAATCGCCAACATGTCGGCTTTTTCCCGCGGTGCAGCATAAGTATTTTTTCTATCGTCACCTTGGCCAGTATGGTTAAATATCACGGTTCAGTTTCTTGGCGCTGCCCCCGAATTGCCCACCGGGCGTGGGGCGAGTCAGGAAACAGCCAAAGATCCCAACGATCCCGACTCGGCCACGCGCCGGGCCGGGAACCGACCCAAGCTGAAAACAAAAGGGGAGTTTTCAATGAGTCTTTCTCGTCGCGAATTTCTGCAGATGCTTGCCGTGGCCTCGGCCGCCGGCATCAACCTCGAGACCGCCCAGGCCGGCACCGGCACCCAGCGTGTCGCCAGCTCCGTCAAGGCCAACAACGCCTCGAGCAACATGTACGAGGTTCCCAAGTTCGGCAACGTGTCGTTCCTGCACATGACCGACATGCACGCCCAGCTCAAGCCGGTCTACTTCCGCGAGCCGGACATCAACCTCGGCATCGGCTCGATGGAAGGCAACCCGCCGCACCTGGTCGGCGAGAACTTCCTCGATTACTTCGGCCTCGAGCCCAACACCCCCGCGGCCCACGCCTTCACCTGCATCGACTTCCCCGAAGCGGCCAAGAAGTACGGCAAGGTCGGCGGCTATGCCCACCTGCTCACCCTGATCAAGCACATGCGTGATCAGCGTCCGGGCGCCTTCCTGCTGGACGGCGGCGACAACTGGCAGGGCAACGCCCTGGCCCTGTGGACCGACGCCCAGAGCCAGATCGACGCGCAGAAGATCGCCAAGCCGGACTTCTTCACCTCGCACTGGGAGGCGACCTACACCGCCGACCGCATGATGGAAGGCATCGCCGACCTCGAGGGCTCCACCGACTGCAACTTCGTCGCCCAGAACATCCGCGATACCGACTTCAACGAACGAGTCTTCAAGCCGTACGTCATCCGTGAGCAGAACGGCGTCAAGTGTGCGGTCATTGGCCAGGCCTTCCCGTACACCCCGATCGCCAACCCGCGCTGGATGGTCGAGAACTGGTCCTTCGGCATCCGCGACGACGACATGCAGCAGGCGGTCGACGCCGCCCGCGAAGAGGGCGCCGAGGTGGTCGTGGTCCTGTCGCACAACGGCATGGACGTCGACCTCAAGATGGCCAGCCGCGTCACCGGCATCGACGCGATCATGGGTGGCCACACCCACGACGCGGTCCCGACCCCGACCGTGGTCAAGAACCGCAGTGGCCAGACCATCGTTTCCAACGCCGGCTCCAACGCCAAGTACCTGGGCGTGCTGGATCTCGACGTACGTAACGGCAAGGTTCAGGACTACAAGTACCACCTGCTGCCGGTATTCTCCGACTTCATCGAGCCGGACAAGGAAATGGCCGACTACATCGAGAAGGCCTACAACCAGGAAATCACCTACGAGGGCAAGACCTTCAACGCCGCCGAGCGTGCCAAGGAAGTCCTCGCGACCAACGACGCCCTGCTCTACCGCCGTGGCAACTTCAACGGCACCTGGGACCAGTTGATCTGCGACGCGCTGATCGACGTCAACGAGGCGCAGATCTCGTTCTCTGCCGGCGTCCGTTGGGGTACCTCGCTGATCCCGGGCGAGCCGATCACCTACGACGACATGATGACTCACGTGGCGCTGACCTACCCGAACGTCACCGTCAACGAGTTCACCGGCGAGCAGATCAAGGATATCCTCGAGGACGTCTGCGACAACATCTTCAACAAGGACCCGTACTACCAGCAGGGTGGCGACATGGTGCGTGTCGGCGGCCTGAAGTACGCCTGTGCGCCGGATGCCGAGAAGGGCGACCGCATTCAGGACATGGAACTGGGCGGCAAGCCGCTCGACCCGAAGAAGAGCTACAAGGTCGCCGGCTGGGCCTCGGTCAGCGAGCCGGGCAACATCCCGGGCGACACCGGTGTTCCGATCTGGGACCAGATGGAAGAGTGGCTGCGTGATCAGAAGCACATCAAGCCGGTCGAGCTCAACGAGCCGGTCCTCAAGGGCATGGACGGCAATCCGGGCATCACCGACAAGTGCTGATCCCCGCATCGTCCTCCCGCTGAGGAAGACGCATCGCCCCGACAACCCCGCCAACCGGCGGGGTTTTTTACGTTCGAGGGCCTGTTGCCTCCAACGCCTGTCGACCGACCATGCGCCCCGTTGCATGAATCGCCGACATTGTTTAGTTTAGGTCGGTTAACACTTTATGTCGGGTGCCCTGGCTGGCCACCGTCATGTGCTCATTCAAGACAGGAGACTTGACGTGAACGAACACGTGTCGACCGGAGAGACATCCGGCGTACCCAACCACTCGAAACAATCCACGGTCGAGGAACTGCTGGCCCCCGCCGACGTGCGCCTCAACGGCAGCCGCCCGTGGGACCTTCGCATTCTCGATGCCCGCGCCATTGATCGCGCCCTCGGCTGGGGCAACCTCGGCCTAGGCGAATCCTTCATGGCCGGCTGGGTCGAGATTGATCGCGTCGACGAGTTCGTCGATCGCGTCCTGCGCGCCGGCATCGAGGGGCAGGTAGGCAAGTCGCCGCGCATCTGGTGGCATGCTCTCAAGTCCCGCCTGCTCAACCATCAATCCAAGGAAAGGGCCTGGGAGGTCGGCGAGCAGCACTACGATCTCGGCAATGCGTTCTACCGGGACATGCTCGATCCGCGCATGACCTACACCTGCGGCTTCTGGGGCGATGGCGCCGAGACACTGGCCCAGGCCCAGGAACACAAGCTCGACCTGATCTGTCGCAAGCTCGACCTGCAGCCCGGCCAGCGCATCCTCGACATCGGCTGCGGCTGGGGCAGCTTCATGATCTATGCCGCCGAACATTATGGCGTCGAGTGTGTCGGGCTGACCATCTCGAAGGAACAGACCGCCCTCGGCGAGGAACTCGCCGGCGATCTGCCGGTGGAGTTCCGGCTGATGGACTACCGCGACATCGACGAGCCGTTCGACCACATCGTCTCGGTGGGCATGTTCGAGCACGTCGGCCGACACAACTACGACGAGTACATGGATGTCGCGCGGCGCTGCCTCAAGACCGACGGCCTGTTCCTGCTGCACACGATCGGCACCGGCAAGGAGGGCTCCACGCCGGACCCGTGGATCGGCAAGTACATCTTCCCCAACGGCGAGCTGCCCGCCATGCAGCAGGTCATTGATGCCTGCGAGGGGCGCTTCATCGTCGAGGACGTGCATAATTTCGGCGCCGACTACGACCGCACCCTCATGGCCTGGTACGACAACTTTGAGGCCGCCTGGCCGCGCTGGCGCGAACAGTACGGCGAACGCTTCGGCCGCATGTGGCAGTACTACCTGCAATCCAGTGCCGGCGCCTTCCGCGCCCGCGACATCCACCTGTGGCAGTTCGTGCTCTCTCCCACCGGCAAGCGGGGAGGCTACTGCCGGCCGCGCTGATCTCCGCCTCCGGCCGGGGAACGGCAGCACCACGTAAAAAGGGCCACGCGATGCGTGGCCCTTTCTCGTATCGCGGCAAGCGCGTCGGGCGCTGCCGTCAGCGCACCACCAGCAACGGCACGTTGGCCTTCATGATCATCTTGGTCGTGGTGCTGCCCAGCACCAGGTAGCGGATCGGGCTGTGGCCGTAGGCGCCCATCGCCAACAGGTCGATGTGCTTTTCCTCGAGATACATCGACACCGCCTCGTCGACCCTGCCCTGGCGGATCGCCACCTGGGTGGTGAAGCCGGCCTTCTGCAGCTTGGTGTTGGCCGCCTGGATCTTGTCCCAGTTGGCCTGCTTCTCTTCACCCACCATCAGGAGGTGCACCGGCAGGCCCTGGAGCAGCGGGGTGCTGGCCGCCATCTCGACCAGCTTGTAGGCAGACGGGCTACCGTCGTAGGCGATCAGAAAGCTCTCGGGCTGCTTGAATGCCAGCGGCGTGACCAGGGTGGGCCTGTGGATCATCGACAGGATGCTCGACAGGTGGCTGCCCACGTGCATCGCCTCGGCCTCCCCGTCCTTGCCCTGCTTGCCGATCACCAGCATCTGCATGATCTCCTGGAGCTCCAGGATCACCTCGGTGATGTCACCGTTGCGCAGTAGCTCGGCCGGCTCGTCAAAGCCGCGCTCTCGCGCCCGGGAAAGGACGTCAGCCAGCAGGGCCCGGCCGCGCTCTCGCTCGAGCTTGCCGCGCTTTTCCTCCAGCTCGACCATCTCCTGGAGGAGCTTCTCGCGCCCACCCAGGGTCATGTTGCCCGAGAGGTTGGTCTTGCTGGGCGCATGCGGGTTGCTGATCGCGTGCAGGAACGTCAGCGGGGCCTCGAGGGCCTGTGCCGCCCAGACCGCGTAGTCGGTGGCCGCCTCAGAGGAGCGCGAGCCGTCGATGCAGGCGAGTACCTGGTCCTTGTTGTTGCTCATGTTCTCGTTTCCCATGTCAGTGCCCCATCAGCTTTTCGGCCGCGTCCGGATCGTTGTGCACGGCGTGCTTGTCGACGATGGTGGCCGTGGCCTCATTCATGCCAATGACCTCCACCTCGATACCTTCGCGGCGGAAATCCACCACCACCTTGTCCAGTGCTCGCACGGAGGTGATGTCCCAAAAGTGCGCCTTGGACAGGTCGATACTCACCTTATCCACGTCGTCCTTGAAATCAAACGACTCGAGGAATTTCTCGCTGGAAGTGAAGAACACCTGGCCGACCACCTCGTAGGTGCGGTGGCGCGGGTCCTCTTCCTGATCGTCCGCCAGGTGGGAGGAGACGTGCATGAACTTGCCCACCTTGTTGGCGAAGAACATCGCCGCCAGCAGCACGCCGGTGAGCACGCCGAAGGCGAGGTTGTGGGTGAACACGGTCACGATCACGGTCATCACCATCACCACGTTGGTGCTCATCGGGTGTTTCTTGAGGTCCTTGATCGAGCCCCAGCTGAAGGTGCCGATCGCCACCGTGATCATTACCGCCACCAGCGCTGCCATCGGGATCATCACCAGAAGCGGGGCCAAAAAGACCACCAGCACCAGCAGGTAGACGCCGGCGAGCAGAGAGGACAAGCGGGTGCGGCCGCCGGACTGGATGTTGATCACCGACTGGCCGACCATCGCGCAACCGGCCATACCGCCCATCGAGCCGGAGACGATGTTGGCGATGCCCTGCCCCTTGCACTCGCGGGCCTTGTTGGTCTTGCTGTCGGTCAGGCCGTCGACCAGGTTCTGGGTCATCAGCGACTCGAGCAGGCCGACGATTGCGATCGCCGCCGAGTACGGCAGGATGATCATCAGGGTCTCGAGGTTCAGCGGGATGTCCGGGAACAGGAATACCGGCAGGGTGTCGGGCATCTCGCCCATGTCACCCACGGTGCGCACGTCGATGTTCATGTACCAGGCGATGAGGGTGAGCACCACGATGGTCACCAGCGGCGAGGGGATCACGTTGGTGAGCTTGGGCAGGCCGTAGATGATCGCGAGCCCAGCGGCGGTCATGGCGTAGACGTGCCAGGTGACGTTGGTCAGCTCGGGCAACTGGGCCATGAAGATCAGGATGGCCAGCGCGTTGACGAAGCCGGTCATCACCGAGTTGGAGATGAACCGCATCAACCGGTCAAGGCGTATGTAGCCCGCCACGATCTGCAGCACCCCGGCGAGGATCGAGGCGGCCAGCAGGTATTCCAGCCCGTGGTCGGCCACCAGGGTGATCATCAACAAGGCGGTCGCCGCCGTGGCCGCCGAAATCATGCCCGGCCGGCCACCGGTGAACGCGATCACCACCGCGATGGCAAACGAGGCGTACAGCCCCACCTGCGGGTCGACGCCGGCGATAATCGAGAAGGCGATCGCCTCCGGGATCAGCGCCATGGCGACCACCATCCCCGCCAGGGCGTCCCCCCGGAGGTTCGAAAACCATTCCTGCTTGATCTTGTACCAATTCATCGTTTGTCTCTGGTTGAGTGAGATGTTCTTTCATGTCGACGGCATCCAATCGGCCGGGGCCAACGATGGCCCCACGCCCCACCCGTCGCGTTGTCGCCTGACAACGCGAACTAAGGCTCGATAATCCCTTGATCGAACGGCCCGGACGAGCGGCAGGACCGGTCCCGGCCAGGGAACCTAAGGAGGCTACCCAGCGGACAGGCGGCTCGGCCCGACAGAAGGACGGCGGATATTAACAAAACAACAGGTTGCTTTCACGCCCCGCTCGGGGCCGATACACGACACCGCAGATTCATGACAGGATACGGACCTTGCATGACAACCGGTTGACGATGGCAATGAGCGACGCACGTACCGAGGAAGAACGACGGCTCGAGCAGGTAATCTCGCGCCTCGAGCGCAATCAGCGCGATACCGAACACCGCCTGCAGGACTACCAGCGCGACATCCAGGAACAGAAGACCTACCTGTGGGAGGCGCGCGACGAGATGGACCACGTCGAGAAGATCGCCGCGCGCGAGTCGATCGACCAGGCGATCAAGGCCGGCGAGATGCTGGCCGACAAGCGCCAGCGGCTGGCCAAGATCCGCCGCTCACCCTATTTCGGCCGCTTCGACTTCCAGCGTGCCGACCGCGACAGCGCCGAGCCCTACTACATCGGCGTGCATCACTTCCACGACGACATCGACGGCGAGTCGGTGGTCCACGACTGGCGCGCGCCGATCGCCAGCCTGTTCTACGACTACGAGACCGGCCCGGCGCGACACGACTCGCCCGAGGGCCCGGTCGACGGCGAGATCCATCTCAAGCGCCAGTTCCGCGTTGCCGGTGATCGGATCGAGCTGATGATCGACAGCGCGGTGCACGTGGTCGACGACGTCCTGCAGGAAGAGCTGGGCCGGGCCAGCGACGAGGGCATGAAGCAGATCGTCGCCACCATCCAGCGTGACCAGAACGCCATCATCCGTGACGACGAGACCCGCGAGCTGATCATCCAGGGGGTGGCCGGCTCGGGCAAGACCTCGATCGCCCTGCACCGCATCGCCTACCTGCTCTACCGCTTCAAGGACACGCTATCCTCCGAGGACATCCTTATCATCTCGCCGAACCGGGTGTTCTCCGACTACATCGCCAACGTGCTGCCCGAGCTGGGCGAGGAGACGGTCCGCGAGGTGAGCATGGAGGACGTCGCCGAGTCGCTGCTCGAGGGGCAGTACCGCTTCGAGAGCTTCTTCGAGCAGACCAATGCCCTGCTCGAGCGCGACGACCCGGACAAGCGACACCGCCTGTCGGTCAAGGCCACGCCGGCGTTTCTGGAACGGCTCAAGCAATACAGTCTGCACATCGAGAAGAACCGTTTCGTCGGCGAGGACGTCTGGATTTCGCGCCGGCTGGTGCCGGGCTTCCTGTTCGAGGAACTGTTCGAGAAACAGGGTCGGGCGCTGCCGATAGACGAGCGCCTCAAGCGCGTCGCCGAGATGGCGGAAAAGAAGGTTGGCGTGCAGTACCACTACGACCTGACGGCCGAGGACCGGCGCAAGCTCAAGGAGGCGGTGCGCGGCATGCACCACGAATCCACCCTGCGCGAGACCTACAAGCGCTTCTTCGACTGGCTGGGCGAGCCGGAGCTGTTCCGCCCCGCCAGCCGGGGGCGGCTGGAATACGCCGACGTCTTCCCGCTGATCTACCTCAAGATGCGCCTGCACGGCATCCGCTCGCCATACCGCAACATCAAGCACCTGGTGATCGACGAGATGCAGGACTACACCCCGGTGCAGTACGCGGTGATCGGCCGATTGTTCGACTGCCGGAAGACCATCCTCGGTGATGCCTGGCAGTCGGTGAACCCCTACAACGCGTCGACCGCCGAGCAGATCGAGGCCGCTCTGCCCGCCGCCTCGGCGGTGAGCCTGAACAAGAGCTACCGCTCGACCTGGCAGATCGCCCGCTTCGCCCAGCGCATCTCGCCCAACCCGGATCTGGAGGTGATCGAACGCCACGGCGAGGAGCCACGGGTGATCGCCGCGCGCTCGGCCCGCGAGGAAATCGAGCACATCCAGACGATGATCGAGGCATTCGCCGAGTCGGAGCACAACAGCCTCGCCGTGATCACCCGCACGCAGCGTCAGGCCCGCCGACTGGCGGAAAAGCTCGCCGAGCGCCACCCGCAGGTTCACCTGCTGGATGCCGACACCACTCACCTGAGCAGCGGCGTGCTGGTGTGCACCGCGCATCTCGCCAAGGGGCTGGAATTCGACCGGGTGATCGTCCCGCAGGCCACGGCGAAGAACTACGCCACCATCATGGACCGCAACCTGCTGTACGTCGCCTGCACCCGGGCCATGCACCACCTCGCCCTGACCCACCACGGCGAACCGACGCCACTGGTCATGCCAGCATCGGCTCCGGAACAAGCGGCCGCGGAAAACCGGGAATCCGCGACTTGAATCCCTCGCTGAATGCACGCGGCGACAGCGGGGCCAGCACCGCCGCCCCCATCGGCGACCGCCTCGATCAGCTGGACCGATTCAATCGTCGCCTGGGTCTGCGTCAACGGCTCGGCGGCCTGCACTACTGGCTCGGCTTCGAGTACGCGCTGGCGCTCGACTGCCTGGCGCCGTCACCGCAGGCCCGGCTACTCGATATCGGCAGCGGCGGGCACAGCATCTGGCCCCACTTTCTCGCCCACCGCTTCGACGCCCGGGTGACCATCCTGGATATCGACCCGATGGTTGCGAGACACCGGCAACTTCGCCAACGCGCCGTCCGGGCCGGCCTCTACCGGGCAGAACAGGTCGAGATCGTCCGGGGCGACGCCCGCGCGCTGCCCTTCGCCGACGGGCGGTTCGATGCCTTCACCGCCATGTCGTCGATGGAGCACACCGCCACCCGGACCGGGGACCGCAAGGCGCTGCAGGAGGCCTCACGCACGCTTCGCCCCGGCGGTCACGGGCTGCTTTCCGTGCCCTTCCACGCCGAATCCACCTGGGTCGAACTCGACGAGGACCTCGCCCTGTACCAGCGGCACTACTCGACGACGACGCTGGCGGACTCGCTGCTGACCCCCTCGGGTCTGCAGGAGACCGGGCGCTGCTACTACGCGGAGAAATGGCCGGTATACCGCAACCTGCGACGCCTGCCGCCCGCGCTGCGCCACCTGCTCCGTCCCTGGCATGCCGGTCTCAGCCGCCGTGCGATGCAACTGGTCGAGGCCCCGCAGGAGGCCGACGCGATCATGCTGACCCTCACCCGGCCGTAGATCACGAGAAGGAAAACGACCCGGCCGCGCACCGACGAGTCGAGCCTGCTCAAATGGGCAGGAACGCCCCGATGTCTCGATCCTTGCGCAGCGCCCCCAGCGGGCGCACCAGCCCGCTCATTGCCAGGAACACGCCGGCCTCGCTGCCCGACTGGACAAAGCCCAGCGCCAGCCCCAGGTTGAAGGCCGGCTCGACGGCGTCGATCTCGAACGGTCGCATCGCGCCGGTAATCACCACCCGCCGCCGTGGCAGCCGCTCGGCGATCACCTCGGCGGTGCGTTCCATGGTATCGGTGCCGTGAATGACCACCACGGGCGCTCGCTGCCACTCCGGCCCGGCCGATTCGATCGCGGCAATCACGGCCTCCCGGTCCGCATCGGTCATCTCCAGGCTGTCCTTGCAGACCGGCTGCAGCGTCCGCACGGACAGGTTGCGCCCGGCCGACGACAAGATGGCGGCGGCCGCCGCCGAACCGCCCTGCACCTCGAGCGAGCCGCTGACCGGGTCGTAGCGTTTGTTGAAGGTGCCGCCAGCGTCCACCAGCAACAACGAGGCACTAAAAGGGGTAGCGATAGGGTCTGTCACGTCAACACGACTCCAATATAAGCGCAGGGACGGATGCGTTTGCCGTCCAACTGAAGTAAAATGATTGATCGATTCTAGTATCACCCACCCAAATTTCGGTGCACGCCGAGCAAGCCACGACTTCATGGACAACCAGCCGAAACGCTACATCGTCGAGTCAGTGACCAAGGCCGGCGCCCGATTCCGCCCGAGTGACTGGATCGATCGCATCTCGAGCTGGGATGCGACGTTTGCCCAGCACCGTCTGGTCTACTCGCAGCGGCTGCACCCGGTCATGCTCAAAGGACAGAAGGTGCTCGCCATCGAGCCGGGGCTCAAGAGCAGCAATCGACAGATGTTCGACTCGGTGATGCAGTTCATCGAGCGCAACAATCTCAAGATGCATGTCCAGTACCCGGACGGCCACCTCGAGGAATACACCGGCGACAACGCCCCGACGTCACCGGACGCCCCCGCCTCATGACTCACAACCCGCCGCGCGTCGGCTTCGTCAGCCTCGGCTGCCCCAAGGCGCTGGTCGACTCCGAGCGCATTCTCACCCAACTGCGCGCCGAGGGCTACGCCCTGTCGGACAGCTATGAGGGTGCCGAGCTGGTGATTATCAACACCTGCGGCTTCATCGACTCAGCGGTGCAAGAATCGCTCGACACCATCGGCGAGGCCCTGGACGAGAACGGCCGCGTGATCGTCACCGGCTGTCTTGGCGGTCGCGACGAGGGCGAGCTGGTGCGCCAGACGCATCCCAACGTGCTCGCCGTGACCGGTCCGCAGGCCTACCGCGAGGTGATGGAGGCCGTCCACCAGCACCTGCCGCCGCGCTTCGACCCGTTCGTCGACGTGATGCCCAAGCCGGGCAGCCGATCACAGGACCAGAACCGGGAGTCGGCCCGCGACGGGCAGGCCGATACCGACACTCTGTCGCTGGAAGAGGCCGTCGGCGTCAAGCTCACTCCGCGTCATTACGCCTATCTCAAGATTTCCGAGGGCTGCAACCACCGCTGCAGCTTCTGCATCATCCCCGGTCTGCGTGGCGACCTGGTCAGCCGGCCGATCGGCGAGGTGATGACCGAGGCGGAGAACCTGGTCAACGCCGGCGTGCGCGAGTTGCTGGTGGTCTCCCAGGACACCAGCGCCTACGGCATCGATACCCGCTACCGGCTCGACTTCTGGGGCGGCCGACCGCTGAAGACCCGCTTTCGCGAACTGGCGGCCGCCCTGGGTTCGCTGGATGCCTGGGTACGACTGCATTACGTCTACCCCTATCCACACGTGGACGATGCCGTCGAGCTGATGGCCGAGGGGCTGATACTGCCGTACCTGGACATCCCCTTCCAGCACGCTAACCACCGCATCCTCAAGCTGATGAAGCGTCCGGCCTCGAGTGAGAACGTACTCAAGCGGATTGCGAAATGGCGCGAGATCTGCCCCGAGATCACCATCCGCTCGACCTTCATCGTCGGCTTTCCCGGTGAGACGGAAGACGAATTCCAGGAACTGCTCGACTTCCTCGACGAGGCGCAACTCGACCGTGTCGGGGCCTTTGCCTACTCGCCCGTGGACGGGGCAACCGCCAACGACCTGCCCGACCCGGTACCCGAGGACATCAAGCAGGAGCGCCTCGCGCGCTTCATGGAAAAGCAGGCGGCCATCAGCGCTGCCAAGCTGGCGCAAAAGGTGGGCCAGCGTATGCCGGTACTGGTGGATGCCGTGGACGACTCCGGCGCGTTGGCCCGCAGCATGGCAGACGCCCCGGAGATCGACGGCGTGGTCTACCTGCCGGAGGTCACCGACGTCCGGCCGGGCGACTTCGTCGAGGTGGAGATCGTCGAGGCGGACGAGCACGATCTGTGGGGCGTCCCCGTCCCCTGATGACTTTGGCCGAGGCACCGCCGCGATCCATCGTCTCGTTCCACCGCGATGCCGAGGGCCACTGGTTTGCGCGCCTCGACTGCGACCATAACCAGCACACCCGTCACGACCCGCCGTGGATCAACCGCCCCTGGGTGGTGCACAGCTTGGGGCGCATCGCCATGCTCGGCACGACGCTGCCCTGCCGAAAGTGCGTCGACGGGGCCGAACCTGACCCGATGCCGCAACCGGAACCCCCGGAGGGAAATCGACCATGAGCGAAGAACGCCCGTTCAAGCCGCTGAACATCGCCGTCCTGACCGTCTCCGACAGCCGCAGCCTGGCCGAGGACCGCTCCGGCGATCTGCTGGTCGAGCGCCTCGAGGGTGTGGGTCACCGATTGTACGAACGCCACCTGTGCCCAGATGACATCTACCAGATCCGTGCGGCGGTGTCGCGGTGGATCGCCGCGTCCGATTGCGACGTGGTCATCACCACCGGCGGCACCGGCCTGACCGGCCGCGACGGCACCCCCGAGGCGATCTCGGTGCTGTTCGACAAGAGCATCGACGGCTTCGGCGAGATGTTCCGCGCCCTGTCCTTCCAGACCATCGGCAGCTCGACGCTGCAGTCGCGCGCGACCGCCGGGGTGGCCAACCGCACCTACCTGTTCGTCCTGCCCGGCTCAACCGGCGCCTGCAAGGATGCCTGGGACAACCTGATCGAATCGCAGCTCGACTACCGCAAGCGCCCCTGCAACCTGGTCGAGCTGATGCCGCGACTCAACGAACGCTGAAGGCCGCCCGGGTTCAGCCGACAACGCGCTCGATAACCCAGAGGCTCGACCAGACGGCCGCCAGCGCGTAAACGCCCGCCAACAGGTCGTCGACCATGATCCCCAGTCCACCGTGCACCCGCCGATCCAGCCAGCCGATCGGCCACGGCTTGATCACGTCGAAGACGCGGAACCAGGCGAAGATCAGGACCAGTTGCCACCAGGCATCGGGCAGGATCACGAACACCGGCAGCACACCGACGATCTCGTCGAACACGATGCCGCCATGATCGTGCACGCCCAGGCGCCGGCTCGCCTCGCCGCAGAGGTACACCCCGACGACCGACAGCAGCACGGTGCTCGCCAGCAGCAGGCCGATCACGGCCACCTCACCCCACGGAGCGGCCAGCGTCATCAGCAGCCAGCCAAGCAGGATGCCGGGCAGCGTGCCGACCGTACCGGGTGCGCGCGGCGAGAGCCCGGTGCCACCACCGAAGGCCAGCCACATCACCGGGCTGCGTCCAAGCTCGGCGATGCCTACCCGTCTTGCCGCCTTGCCGGTGGTCATCAACTGCCCTCCGCGAAATGGTTGTAGCCGCGCTGCCCCGGCAGGGGCCGACCGGAGCCCTCGCGGATCTCGCCCACCGCGCCCGCGTCATCCAGGCGCCCGATCACCGTCAGCCCCCAGGCCGGGTCGAGCGCCAAATCGGCCGGCAGGGCCAGCAACAGCTCGTAGTCGTCCCCCCCGCCGAGCACCCGATCGACATGCACCGGACGGGCATCCAGCCAGCGGCAGGCGGCGGGCGACAAGGGGATGGCATCCAGGTCGATCTCGGCCGCGAGACCGCTGTCATCCAGCATGTGACCGAGGTCCTGCAACAGGCCGTCGGAGACATCCAGCCCAGCGGATGCCCGGCCCGCGAGGGCCTGGCCCGCGGCAAGCCGAGGTTCGGGGCGATCGAGCCGGTCGAGGAGATAGTCACGATCCGCCTGGCCCAGATCGGGTGGCAGCTGTTCCGATGCCAGGACCACCATCAGGCCCAGCGCGGCATCGCCGATCGTTCCGGTCACGACCAGCCGGTCACCGGCTCGCGCGCCGTTGCGCCGAATGGCCTTGCCGACCGGAACCGAACCGAACGCGGTGATCGACAGGGTCAGTTGCGGGGCGCGCACGGTATCCCCGCCCACCAGATCGCAGTCCCAGCGGGTCGCCGCCGAGCGCAGGCCAGTGGAGAAACGCTCCAGCCAGGCGGCATCCGTTTCCGGCAGGCCCAGTGAGAGGGTAAAGCCCAGCGGGGCGGCGCCCATCGCCGCCAGATCGGAGAGATTGACCGCCAGCGCCTTGTGGGCAATCGCCTCGGGGGCGGTCGATTCAGGGAAGTGCCGACCGGCGATGAGCATGTCGGTGGCGATCACCAACTGCTCGCCCGGCGGTGGTGCGAGCAAGGCAGCGTCATCGCCGCCGGCCAGCGCCACTTCCGGATGCGCCGGAGGCCAGTCGAAAAACCGATGGATCAGGTCGAATTCCTGCATGACCGCCAGTGTGCTCGCAAGTGGCCCGGGGTGCGGGGAAGGTCAGTCCCGGCGGCGCGGCTCGGTGGGACGGGCGTGGTCGGCCAGCCGATCGAGCACGCCGTTTATGTAGCGATGCCCGTCGGTCGCGCCGAAGCGCTTGGCCAGCTCCACAGCCTCGTTGATCACGATCGCGCGCGGGGTTTCGAGCATGTGCGTCAACTCGAAGGCACCCAGGCGGAGGATGGCATGCTCGATCGGGTCGAGTTCGTGGACCGGACGGTCCAGGTGCGGCTCGATGGCCGAGTCCAGTTCGGCGCCATGCTGCTCGACACCACGCATGATGCGGCGAAACAACTCCAGGTCGATCCGCAACATGAAGGCATCCTCCATGAACTGCGCCTCGAGCTGGTCGAGCGGAATCGGGTTCATCAGCTGCTGGTAGAGCCCCTGGGCGGCCCGTTCACGCGCCCAGCGCCGCTGCTTGCGCGCCGGAGAGGATCTGCCACCGCGAGACGAGGGGTTGCCTTCGGTGCCGCTCGGGCCCTCTGACATCTCGTCACCGGTGGGCTCGTCCTGGGGAAACTGCTTGATCATGGCGTCTCAGGCAATCTGGTCGATCTGATCGAGAAGGTTGACCATCTCGATGGCGGTGGCGGCGGCTTCCGCACCCTTGTTGCCGGCCTTGCTGCCGGCGCGCTCCATCGCCTGGTCGACCGTGTCGGTGGTCAAGACGCCGAAGATCACCGGCATGTCGAAGTCGGTCGCCACACCGGCAATGCCCTTGGCCGCCTCGCCGGCGACGTAGTCGAAGTGCGGCGTCGCGCCACGGATGACCGCACCCAGACAGATGATCGCGTCGAATTTCTCGCTCGCCGCGACACGCTGGGCGACCAGCGGCAGCTCGAAGGAGCCCGGCGCCACCACCACCGTGATCTGGGCCAGGTCGATCCCGTGCCGACGCAGGGTGTCGATCGCGCCATCGCGCAGCCGATCGACCACCTGGGCATTCCAGCGCGTCGCCACGATGGCGTATCGTCCCGCGCGGGCCGTCAGCCCGCCTTCGATCACCTGAACTTCATTCATGCCTGTCTGTCCCGTGAGCGGCGGTCATCCCGCCTCGTCGTGAATGTAGTCAACCACTTCCAGACCGAAGCCGGCCAGGGCATGGAAGCGTTTGGGCGCGCTCATCACGCGCATCTGGCGCACGCCCAAATCCTTGAGGATCTGGGCACCCACGCCGTAGTTTCTCAGTTCCTCGACCTCGCCGCCGACCGGCTCGGCCGACGGCTCTTCCCAGCCCTGCAGCTGGCGCAGCATCTCGTCTTCGTTGGGGGTCGATCGCAGCACCACCGCCACGCCGGTCTCCATGTCGGCCAGGCGCGCCAGCACGTCGGAGAACGGCCAGCCGCAATCGCGGCCCTGCGGTTCGAACAGGTCGCAGACCGCGTGATGGACGTGCACCCGCACCGGGGTGGGCGTCTCGGCGTCCGGGGTACCGCGCACTGCGGCGAACTGCAACTGCCCGCTGGTGAAATCCTTGTAGGCGTGCAGCATGAATCGGCCGTAGCGCGTGTCAATCTCGGTGGCGAACTGGTGCTCGACCGAGCGTTCGTGGCGCATGCGGTAGCGGATCAGGTCCTCGATCGAGCCGATCTTGATGTCGTGCTCGGCCGCGAATCGCTCCAGGTCGGGCCGGCGTGCCATCGAACCATCCTCGTTGAGGATCTCGACGATCACCGCCGACGGTTCGCGCGCCTCGGCCAACCGGGCCAGGTCCACACCGGCTTCCGTGTGGCCGGCACGCGCCAGCACCCCACCGGGGCGGGCCATCAGCGGGAAGACGTGGCCCGGCTGAACCAGGTCGAGGGGCCGGGCCTCGGGGGCCACCGCCGTGCGGATGGTGGTGGCCCGGTCGGCGGCCGAGATGCCGGTGGTCACGCCGCGCGCCGCCTCGATCGACACTGTGAACGCGGTCTGGAACGCCTCGCGGGTACGGCTGACCATCAATGGCAGATCGAGCTGCTCGCAACGTGCCTGGCTGAGCGTCAGGCAGATCAGCCCTCGCCCGTAGCGCGCCATGAAGTTGATGTCCTCGGGACGCACCTGCTCGGCGAGCATGACCAGGTCGCCCTCGTTCTCGCGATCCTCGTCATCGACGATGATGACCATGCGCCCGGCGCGCAGGTCGTCGAGAATCTCGTCAGTGGGACTAAAACTCATAAAAGCTCTCAAGGACATCAAAGGCAGTCGGTCATTGTATCATCGCGGGCGCGACGGTAGACCACCCGGCCACCAAGCCACCCGCTGCATTCAGGTCAGTGCTTGGTAGGGGCTTTGCCCGCCGCTGCCGGCCGCGCCCTCACCCGCCTGCAGCAGGCGCTCAAGGTAACGGGCCATCAGGTCCACCTCCAGGTTCACCTGCCGCCCGGGCCGGTACTCACCCATGATGGTCACATCCAGCGTATGGGGAATGATGGTCAGGCGACAGCGCGTGCCGCTGACCTCGTTGACCGTCAGGCTCACCCCGTCGATGGCGACCGAGCCCTTCTTGGCCACGTAGCGCGCCAACTCGGGCGGCACCCGCAGCCAGAACTCGGTGGCTCGTGCGTCGCTGCGCCGGGCATCCACGATCGCAAGCCCATCGACATGCCCGCTGACCAGGTGTCCGCCCAGCGGCGTGGCCAGGGTCAGCGCCGGCTCGAGATTGACGCGCGAGCCCGACGCGAGCTGACCGACCGTGGTCAGGCGCAGGGTCTCGGACGAGCAGTCGACCGAGAAGCGATCGCCATCCAGATCGGTGACCGTCAGACAGACGCCGTTGACGGCAATGCTGTCGCCGATGGCGGTATTCGCCAGGTCCAGCCCCACCGCCTCGATGGTCAGGCGGGCATCGCCGCCCGTGGGGGTCTGCTCGACCAGGGTGCCGACGGTCTGGATGATGCCGGTGAACATGAACTCTCTCCGCGGGTTATGAACTATTGCGCCGGGCGCAGGGTCAGGCGAAGGTCGTCTGCCAGGCGTGTTTCGTCAACCAACGTCCAACGCATGACGTCGGCCAGCGCCGTCGGTTCGGGCAGGGCCAGTGCCGGTCGGGCCTGGTGACCGAGCAGCATCGGCGCCTGGTAGACGAGCAACTCGTCGCACAAGCCGGCGGAGACGAACGCCCCGGCGAGCTTGGCGCCCGCCTCGACCAGCACCTCGTTGATCTCGCGGCGCGCCAGGTCGGCCAGGATGAACTCGAGGTCCAGGCCCAGCCGCGGGGCCGCCGGCGCCTCGATCAGGCTCGCCTCGCGCCTGAGCAGGGCCTCTTGATGTACCCCGTCGGCGACGTCGCGCGTGTAAATCCACACCGGCCCGGGCGCATCGAAGATTGCCGCGAACGGCGGCAGGCGCAGCCCGGAATCCAGCACCACGCGCACCGGCTGGCGCACCTCGCCCTCGATGCCGAGCTCGTCGGCCGACAGGCGTACGTTCAGCCGCGCGCTGTCGGTCAGCACCGTGTCGATGCCGCTCAAGACCGCGCACTGGCGGGCACGCAGGAACTGCACGTCGCGGCGCGCCGCCTCCCCGGTAATCCACTGGCTCTCGCCGCTGGCCAGTGCGCTGCGACCGTCGAGCGACTGGGCCACCTTGACCGTCACCCAGGGCCGACCGCGCTCCATGCGCGAGACGAACCCCGGATTGAGCGCCCGGGCCGCCGCCGGGGCGATCGCCTCGACCACCTCGACCCCCGCCTCGTGCAGGGTGGCATGGCCGCGGCCGGCCACCTGCGGATTGGGATCGCTCATGGCGGTGACCACGCGGGCCACGCCGGCCTCAACCAGTTGCGGCGCGCAGGCCGGGGTACGGCCGACATGGCTGCAGGGCTCGAGCGTGACGTAGGCAGTCGCCCCGCGTGCCCGCTCGCCGGCGGTGCGAAGGGCATGCACCTCGGCGTGCGGCTCGCCGGCACGGGCGTGGAAGCCCTCGCCGACGACCTGGCCGTTGCGCACCAGCACACAGCCCACCCGCGGGTTGGGCGAGGTGGTGTAGCGGCCGCGCTCGGCCAGGGCCAGCGCGTGGGTCATCCAATGACCGTCTTCGCGAGGCGTGGCCCGGTCGGCGGGGGAATCAGTTTGCATCGCCGATCAGGGGCAGTTGGTGATCCGGGTCGCTGATGACGTCGTTGGCCAGCGATTCAATCGCCTCGCGGAAGGCCTCGACGCTGTCGAAGCTCAAGTACACCGAGGCGAAGCGGATGTAGGCGACGTGATCGAGCCGACGCAACTGGGCCATCACCATGTCGCCGATCTCACGGGCGGCGATCTCGCGCTCGCCACGGCTGCGCAACTGGCGCTCGATCTGCTCTATCGCCTCCTCGACCCGGCGTGTCGGTACCGGCCGCTTTTCCAGCGCCCGCATCAGGCCGTCGCGCAGCTTGCGATCGTCGAAGTTCTGCCGCGCGCCGTTGGACTTGACCACGCGCGGCATCTGCCGGTCGGCCCGCTCGTAGGTGGTGAATCGCTGCCTGCAGGCGGCACATTCACGCCGACGGCGGATCCCCTCGCCGGCGTCGATCGCCCGCGAGTCGATCACCCGGGTCTCGTCGTTGCCACAGATCGCGCAGCGCATGGCGTGCCTCGCAGGCCGATCAGGCCCGGTTGGCCTCGTAGACCGGCAAGCGACGGCAGAGCGCCGTGACCTTCTCGCGGACCTGCTCGATCACCGCATCATTATCGATGTCGTCGATGACATCGCACATCCAGCCGGCCAGATCACCGGCCTCGTCGTTACCGAAACCACGCGTGGTAATCGCGGCAGTGCCCACGCGGATGCCCGAGGTGACGAACGGCGACTGCGGGTCGTTGGGCACGGCGTTCTTGTTGACCGTGATGTGCGCGCGGCCCAGCGCCTCGTCGACCGCCTTGCCGGTCAGGCCACGCTTGACGAAGCTGACCAGGAACAGGTGGTTGTCGGTGCCCCCGGAAACGACATCGATGCCGCGCTCGACGAAAACCTCGGCCATGGCACGGGCATTGTCGATCACCTGCTGCTGGTAGGCCTTGAAGTCCGGCTCCAGGGCCTCCTTGAAGGCGACCGCCTTGCCGGCAATCGCATGCATCATCGGCCCGCCCTGCGATCCGGGGAAGATGCGCGACTGGAATTTCTTCTCCAGATCCGGGTTGGCCTTGGCCACGATGATCCCGCCGCGCGGGCCGCGCAGGGTCTTGTGCGTGGTCGAGGTGACCACGTGGGCGTGCGGCACCGGATTGGGGTAGAGACCGGCAGCAACCAGGCCGGAGACGTGGGCCATGTCGACCAGCAGGTAGGCGCCTACCGCATCGGCAATCTCGCGAAAGCGCGCCCAGTCCAGTACGCGCGAGTAGGCGGAAAAGCCGGCGATGATCATTTTCGGCTTGTGCTCTTTCGCCAACTGCTCAACCTCGTCATAGTCGACGTAGCCCTCGGCGTCGATGCCGTACTGCACGGCGTTATAGATACGCCCGGAGAAATTGGGCTTGGCACCGTGGGTGAGATGACCGCCGGCATCCAGGCTCATGCCGAGCACGGTGTCACCCGGCTCGACCAGCGCCTGGAACACCGCGGCGTTGGCCTGCGAACCCGAGTGCGGCTGGACATTGGCGTAGTCGGCGCCGAACAATTGCTTGGCCCGATCGATCGCCAGCTGCTCGGCCACATCGACGTACTCGCAGCCACCGTAATAGCGCTTGCCCGGGTAGCCCTCGGCGTACTTGTTGGTCAGCACCGACCCCTGGGCCTCCATGACGCGCGGGCTGGCGTAGTTCTCCGAGGCGATCAGCTCGACGTGATCTTCCTGGCGACGCACCTCGGCGGTGATCGCCTCGGCAAGTTCCGGGTCGTAGCCCGCGATGGTCATGGATTTGGCAAACATGGAGTCGACTCCTGAAAAAGGTGACAGCAATTTTGGCGCGACCCGCAGGCTGGTCGGGTCGGAAAGGCAAGCGGCCGCCCCGAGAACTACCGAGGGCGACCGAACGATGCCGCAAATTCTAGCATGTCGCGCCCGGTCGACTCCCCCACATGTGGGAGCGATGTGCAACAACGCCATGAATCCGCGTCATCGCGACCGGCAGCCAGCCGAGGATCGACAAAACCCCGCCGGCTCGCGACAATGGCGAAGGAAATCCTCTCCGAAAACCGCATGGGAGCAACCACGCGATGATGACCGAAAACGACCGCGACGCCCTGGTCGACTTTCTCGCCCGCCATGTCGACACACAGATCCTCACCCGCGCGGAGGTCAGTGCGTTCCTCGATTTCTGCGACTTCGAAATCATCGATCGCGGCCACATCATCGCCGACATCGGCGAAGTGGGCGAATCGCTCTACTTCCTGCTCGACGGCACCGCCGAGCTGATCTTCGGCCCGACCACCAACGAGGTACCGGTCGGTCAGATAAAGGCCGGCGAGATGCTCGGCGAGATGAGTTTCTTCGATCGCCAGCCGCGCAATGTCCGCATGCGGGCGCGCTCGTCGGTGCGACTGCTGCGCCTGCCGCGCAAGAAATACAATCGCCTGCGCCTCGAGCACCCGGTCTTCACCGTGCTGCTGCTCGAATACGCGATCGTCAGCCTCGATCACCTCTATCGCCGCACCAGCACCGACGTCGCCCAGCTCAACCAGTACATCCACAGCATGGGCGGGTAAGAAGGAAGGCCTGCACGCATCCGGCGGCGCTCTGGCCTGACGCCCCCAAGCCCCCCCTTGAGCCGGGCATCTGCTGCGTTGTCGTCCTTGGTGAAGGGAATCACCCTTCCGCGGCGGACGATCGCCTTGCATCTACCCGGCTCAAGTCACTCAGAGCACCACCGGATGCGTGCAGGCCTTCCTTGACGATACGAGACACCTACCCCCGCCGCAGGCGTAGGGCATTGCCGATCACGGCAATCGAACTGACCGACATGCCGATCGCCGCGAGCCACGGCTGAACGAAGCCCAGCGCGGCGATCGGGATCGCGATGCCGTTGTACCAGACCGACCAGGTCAGGTTTTGGTGGATCACGCCCATGGTCCTCCGCGCATAGCCCACCGCGAAGGCCGTTTCGGCCACCCGGTCGTTGAGCAGCACCATGTCGGCGCTGTGCTTGGCGACCGCGGTCCCGCCGCCCATCGCCATCGAGACATCCGCGCAGGCGAGCACCGGCGCATCGTTGACACCGTCACCCACCATCAGCACCCGGCCACCGTCGGCCTGCAGTGCCGACACGCGCGCCATCTTATCCTCCGGCAGCAGTCCGCCCTCGGCATGATCGACGCCCAGGTACTGTCCGATCATGGCCGCGCGGTCAGGATGGTCACCGGAAAGAAGCCAAACCGACACCCCCTGCTCCTTGAGGTGCTCGACCACCTGCAGGGCATCGTCGCGCAACTGGTCGGTGAGCACGGCGCGGGCGATCAGCTCGGAGCCACGGGCCACCCACACGACCAGTTCGTCGACGGCGGCCCTGGGGTCGGGCAGGTCGACACCCAACTCGGCCATCAAGCGGGCATTACCAACCGCGAAGCGCTCTCCGTCGATCCAACCGGTTACACCCCGCCCGCTGGCGCTCTCGACTCCGGTTGCCGCGCATGCCTTTCCGGCCGCGTGCTCGTCACCCCAGCCGGACAACGCCCGACCGACCGGGTGATCGGCGTACTGCTCCAGGGCCGCTACGATCCCGGCCAGGCGAGCGGTCTTATCCCCCGCCACGGATTCCACATCCCGCACCATCAGCTCGCCGGTGGTCAGCGTGCCGGTCTTGTCGAACACCACGTGCGTGACCTTCGCCAGGCCTTCCAGCGCCCGCCCGCGGGTGACCAGCAGGCCCGAGCGGGTCAGGCGCCCCACCGCCACGGCGATCGCGGCGGGGGTGGCCAGCGACAGCGAGCAGGGGCAGGTGATGGCGAGTATCGCCACCGCGATCCAGAACGCACGCGATGGGTCGATAAACAGCCAGGCGGCCGTAACCAGCGCGGTGGTGGCCAGCAGGCCGATGACGAACTTGCGTGCGAAGCGATCGGCGGTCTCGGCGACCCGGGGCTTTTGTGACTGGGCCCGGTCGATCAAGCGGACGATCGAGGAGACCATGGTGTCCTGACCGACCTTGTCGACCTCGACCACCAGCGGGCTCTCGGTATTGACGGTGCCGGCGGAGACGCGATCCCCGGGGCGCTTGAACTCAGGCAGGCTCTCGCCGGTGAGCATCGAGGCGTTGATACCACTCTCGCCCTCGATCACCACGCCGTCTGCCGGCACGGGCCCACCGGGACGCACGAGGATGCGATCCCCTGGGGTCAGGTCGAATGCCGGGATGACCGCCACCGAGCCATCGGCCTCGAAACGGTTGGCCACCTGCGGCACCAGCTTGTTCAATGATTCGGCTAGCTCGCCGGCCTTGTGGCGCGCCCCTTGTTCAAGGAAACGCCCGGCGAGCAAAAGGAAGATGAACATGGTGACCGAGTCGAAGTAGACCTCGCCGCTGTGGGTCAGAACGGCATAGACGCTGCCGCCATAGGCGAGCAGGATGCTGATCGACACCGGCAGGTCCATGCTCACGCGTCGTTGCTTCAAGTCCCGCCAGGCCGGCCGGAAGAACGCCTGACCCGAATAGAGCACGATCGGCGTCGACAGCACCAGGCTGACCCACCAGAAGAAGTAGCGCAGGTCCTCGGAGAGATCGAGAAAGTCGCCGAAGTACAGCGACAACGAGACCATCATCACCTGCAGGTAGACCAGACCGGCGACTGCGAGGCGGCGCATCATGTCGTGGCGCTCACGCCTGTAGACACGGTCCTGGCGATCGGGATCGTAGGGATAGGCGCGATAGCCGATCGCGGCGATCGCCCGCAGGATTTCGGAGAGCTGCACCCGGGTGTTGTCCCAGACCACCTGGGCGCGGTGCGTGGTGAAGTTCACCGAGAAGGATTCCACCCCGGGCAACTGGCGCACGTGGCGCTCGGACAGCCAGATGCAGGCCGCGCAGACAATGCCCTCGAGGATCAGGGATGCCTCGCGTCGGTCACCCTCGCGGTTGGCGACGAACGACTTCTGCATCTCCGGACGGTCGTAGATCGCCAGTTCCTCGAGCACCCGCTCAAGGTCATCGTCCGGACGCGGCGAGGCCTCCGTGCGGTGGCGATAGTAGTCCTCCATGTCGGCCTCGACGATCGCCTGGGCGACCGCTTGGCAGCCGGGACAGCACATGTCGCGCTCTTCGCCGAGCACGGGAGTGCGGTAGTCCGCCCCCGCGGGCACGGGTAGGCCACAATGGAAACAATCCAGTCCATCGTCTTTCGATGCGTCGTCGCGACGGGAGGCGCTGTTCGACTCGACCGACATCAAATGGAAACAGGCATCAACCGACTCCCGCCGCTCAGCGGGAAGCGACTTCGGTCATGCTACGCAGCTGGTGACGATCATCGCCGCGACGAATTTCGACTATGACCTCCCAGCGTCCAGGGCGTGTCGGCATCGCGCTTGCCTCGTAGACACCCGGCTCAACCTCGCTCATACCCTTGACGAAGTCGAGCCCCGTGCTCGACGGGCGCAGGAAATGGGTCTCGACCGATGCGCCGGAGACCGGCTCACCCTCGCGGTCGAGCACCTGAACGCGAAACGGCGTCGACTGATCGACCACCGGTTCGCCGACCCAGCCGCGCCGGATCTGCCAGCCGCGCTCGGACTGCTCCTCGCGGGCCGCGTCATATTCCTCAAAGGCACGTACCTTTTCCTGGTAGTCGTGCGCGACCGTGCCGGGGAAGTAGGAAGTGGCTACCGGACCGCCCTGCGGTTCAGGCAGGATCTGGCGCGCCACGTTCTCGCTCAGCCCGGTGGTCGCGATGGTCAGGAAGATCGAGTCAAGCAGGATGATCACGGCGAAGAAGGCGATGATGGTCGCCGGGCCACGATGAAACGTCATCTTCTGCGAATCGGCGTGCTTGGGTGGCGAGATGAAGCCGAGGACGAAGGCGGTCATCACCAGGATCGCCGCCACCATGGCCACCACGTCCAGGCCCGGCCAGTTGATGATGGCGTAGGGCGCGTAGGCCGCCAGCGACAACACGCCCAGAATGAATGCGATCTGACGCCCCGCGCTGGGAAAGCGCCAGCGCAACAGGAAAAACAGGATCGGGATGATGGTCATGCCGAGCGCGGCAGGCAGCAATACAGCCATTTTCAGGAGTCCGGTTGGATACTGGCACCCCACCAACGGCCGCTGTCGGTGAGGGCAAGAGATTGCGGGTGATCAGCGGAACACGAAGCTGGCGTCATGTGCCAGCGGTTCGACGAGTCCGTTTTCCTCGGTGAGGATGAATTGTATCTCGCGACGGTCCAATTGGGCATCTCGCGGGGCACGAACATGCACCAGGTACTTGCGCGAGCCGTCTGCCGGCAACTCGAGTGATTCGAAATCACCCACCACGCTGACACGGGCATCGGGCATACCGACCACTTCCATATCGAACGCCAGCGGCTCCTGGAGCTTGTTGTTGATCTTGACGTTGTAGTTGTTCTGGATATCACCGCTGGCGAGCATGGTGAACAGCGGCTGGCGCACCTGTTCCACCGAGACGTCGGCCGGGGCGCGCGCGAAGATGCCGTAGAGCAACAACACGGTGGCCGCGACCGTGGCAATCCCGTAGCCAATGGTGCGGAACTTGAGCAGGTTGGGCTTCTCGCCGGTCTCCAGCTCCTGCTCGGAGGCGTACCGGATCAGTCCGGCCGGCCAGCCGCGCTTGGCCATGATCTGGTCGCAGGCATCAATGCACAGCCCGCAGGAGATGCACTCGAGCTGCAACCCATCGCGGATATCGATGCCGGTCGGACAGACCTGCACACACAGGTTGCAGTCGATGCAATCGCCGACACCCTGAGCGTGGCGCTCCTCGAGCGTCATCAGGCCCTTCCCAAGCTTCTGCCGACCGGCAGAGCCTTCGCCGCGATCGTCGTCATAGGCGACCGTCAGGGTCTCCCTATCGAACATCACGCTCTGGAAGCGGGCGTAGGGGCACATGTAGATGCAGACCTGCTCGCGTGCAAAGCCGGCGGCGAGCAGGGTGGTGGCGGTGAGAATCCCGGTGGTGGTGTAGGCCGCGCTAACCGCATCGAGGGTAAAGAAGTTGACGAACAACTGCGGGGCGTCACCCCAGTAGGCGGTGAACGTGAAACCGGTCCAGAATGCAATCAGGGCCCAGATGGCAACGGTAATCCCCTTCTTGGCAATCTTCTCCCCGTTCCACGGCTGCTTCTCAAGTCGCATGCGCTTATTGCGATCGCCCTGCACCAGAGACTCGACCTTCATGAACACGTCGGTCCACAGGGTCTGGAAACAGAAGTAGCCACAGAAGGCCCGACCGACCAGGCCGGTAACGAAGAACAGTAGCCACGCCGCGAGAATCAGGAAACCTGCCAGCAGGAACATGTCCTGCGGATGAATCACCAGATCGAACAGGTAGTAGCGCCGCGACGGGATATCGAACATCACCGCCTGGTCCGGCCCAACGGCTCGCTCCCAGCGCACCCACGGCAGCAGGAAGAACACCCCGAAGGCAATCAGCAGGACGATATCCTTGAACCGGCGAAAGCGGCCGTGGATACCCTTGGGGTGGATCGGCTCACGAGCCTGGTAGAGGTTGTCAGCCGGGTAGCTCGGATCGTCGTGTTGAGCCATTCATCGGTCTCCACATGGGTACACGGGGGAATATCTTATATCCCATAGGGTTTTTCACTAAACCCAAAATTAAAAATCGCAGATGGACGTCGAAAGAAAGGTAGACGAGTTCAACCGCTCGTGACTGAAGAGGTCAGCCCCACGCCGATTTTGGTACCCTGCAAAAAAAACACCGACCATCGGGCCGGTGTTTTTTCGTTGTGGGAGGTATCAATCGCGCAAAACGATCAGTTACCACCCAGTTGACGGACGTAGATGGCAAGCATGCGTGCCTGGGTGTCCGTCAAGCGCTCGCTGAAACCAGGCATCTGGCGCTGAATCCCGTTATTCACGACGTGGTTGATCTCGTTGATCTTGCACGCCGTGTCGTCACCACAGCCGGGAACGTCAGCGATGCCCCAGATGGCATCCGTGAGATTCGGTGCGCCCAGGGCTTCGTTACCCTTGCCTTCGGCACCATGGCAGCCGGCGCAGGTCGCGAACGCCTGCTTGCCACGGCTGGCCGCTTCACCGCTGATATCGGCGTTGCCAGACAGGCTCAGGACGTAACGCGACAGATCGTCGATTGTGTCATCAGCCACGTTTTGAGCGGGCATATTGCCATTGATCCCGTCGTGAATCTTGCTAACGATGGTCTCGTAGGAGTTGCCCCACAACCAGGCGTTGTCGGCAAGGTTCGGGAACAGCCCCATCTTTCCCTGACCGCCAGCGCCGTGACAGGCCGCGCAGTAGTCACCGAAGGTCGCGTGTCCGACCGACATGGCGAACTGCAACGTGTCCGGGTCCTGCTCGATCTCCTCGAAGCTCATGTCCTCGACCTTGCCGACCCACTCCTCCTGAGCAAGCGCCGACGGGCTGGACTGCATATCGCGAGTGAACAGGGCACGGGTGTTCCAGTGCTCGCTGACGGTCTTCTCCTCGCCGTCCTCGCCCTCCACGGTGTACTCGACCGTGTTGATGCCCTTGGTGTAGCTATCGCCGTACGGCCAGGCCGGGTAGAGGATCCAGTAGACCACCGAAAACACGATGGTTACGTAAAACGCCCACAACCACCAACGCGGCAAGGGGTTGTTGTATTCGCGCAGGTCACCATCCCAGACGTGCCCGGTGGTCTCGACCTGCCCCTTCTTATTTTTTTCCGGTTGACTCATCTTTCTTCACCTGTTGTTTCTTTTGTTGGGTCGGGTCGAGCTCGTCGTCGTCCATGAAGGGAATGTCCTTGTAGGACTCCAGCCGCTGCTTGCGCCGCTTGCCGGTGTAGACGTACACGATGATGCCGACGAACGTGCTGAAGAACAGAATCAGCGCCAGCGGCTTGCTGTTCTCCATGTCACCCAACCAAGCAAAAATATCGCCAATCAAGAGTTCACCTCAAAGGTGGCCGTGTCATGTATCAACGGAACTGGTTGAAGTGGCCGTCTTCATACTTCGAGAAGTCCACCATGGTACCCAGCATCTGCAGGTAGGCCACCAACGCATCCATGTCGGTGATGCGATTGGGGTCGCCGTCCCAGTTGTCCGCCGCGGCCTGGCTCTCCAGCACGTCGGTCGCGTTGGAGACGTGGAGCTTGTCTGCCATCTCGGCACCGAACTCCTCGACGTTGGCGTCGTATTCTTCCTGACTCTGCGAGTACGGGACGCCGACGCGCTTGAGCGCGACCATGCGGTCTTCGATCTGGCTGTAGTCCAGCTCGTTCTCGAGCAGCCACGGGTAGCCCGGCATGATCGACTCCGGCACCAGCGACTGCGGGTTGACCAGGTGCTGGGTCTGCCACTCGTTGGAGTACTTGCCACCCACACGGGCCAGATCCGGACCGGTGCGCTTGGAGCCCCACTGGAACGGGTGGTCGTACTGCGACTCGGCCGCCAGCGAATAGTGACCGTAGCGCAGCTGCTCGTCGCGGAACGGGCGGATCATCTGCGAGTGGCAGGTGTAGCAACCTTCCTTCACGTAGATGTCTCGGCCCCGCAGCTCCAGCGGCGTGTAGGGACGAACGCCGTCCACTTCCTCGACCGTCTCCTCGATGTGGAACAGCGGGACGATCTCGACCAGCCCCCCGATACTGATGACCGCCAGCGTAAGGACGATCAGCAGGCCGGAGTTGATTTCAATGCTTTCGTGTTTCATTCGCTTGACCTCGATCCTTTAGCGTGCGGCGGCGGCAACGGTGTCGCGGCCTTCATCGGATGCCGTCTGACGGGCACCCGAGATCGTCATGTAGATGTTGTACGACATCAGCAGCATGCCCGAGAGGAAGAAGGCACCACCGATGGCACGCACCACGTACGGGATGTGCAGGAACGAAACCGTCTCGACAAAGGTGTAGGCGAGGTTGCCGTACTCATCGAAGGCACGCAGCATCAGGCCCTGACCGATACCGGCGACCCACAGGGCGACGATGTAGAGCACCACGCCGATGGTGGCCAGCCAGAAGTGGACGAACACCAGCTTCGTCGAGTACAGCGTCGTACCCCAGAGCCGCGGGATCAGGTGGTAGAACGAGCCGATGGTGATCATCGCGACCCAGCCCAGTGCGCCGGAGTGAACGTGGCCCACGGTCCAGTCGGTGTAGTGCGACAGGGCGTTGACCGACTTGAGCGACATCATCGGACCTTCGAAGGTGGACATGCCGTAGAAGGCCAGCGCGGTGATCAGGAACAGCATGATCGGATCCGTGCGCAGCTTCTCCCAAGCACCGGAGAGGGTCATGATGCCGTTGATCATGCCACCCCAGGAAGGCAGGAGCAGCAGGATGGAGAAGGTCGCGGCCAGGGTGGAGACCCAGTCCGGCAACGCGGTCCAGTGCAGGTGGTGAGCGCCGACCCACATGTACAGAAACGACAGCGCCCAGAAGTGCACGATCGACAGGCGGTAGGAGTAGATCGGGCGACCGGCCTGCTTGGGCACGAAGTAGTACATCATGCCGAGGAAGGCGGCGGTCAGGAAAAAGCCGACCGCATTGTGGCCGTACCACCACTGCGTCATTGCGTCCTGCACCCCGCCGAACAG
Source organism: Guyparkeria sp. (assembly GCA_046261775.1). GTDB lineage: Bacteria > Pseudomonadota > Gammaproteobacteria > Halothiobacillales > Halothiobacillaceae > Guyparkeria. Next base: position 14,806 of record JBHEOB010000001.1, on the reverse strand, counting down.
CGAGTAGGACTCGAGGCTGTTCCACGCGACCGGCACCTGCAGGTTATTGAAGATGTGCAGCAGCGCGGTAGCCAGGATGAACGCCATGAAGAACCAGTTGGCCACATAGATGTGCGGCTGGCTGCGCTTGACCAGGGTCATCGCGAACACGGCGAAGTAAATCACCCAGACCACGGTGATCAACAGGTCGATCGGCCAGACGAACTCAGCGTACTCACGACTCTGAGTGTAACCGGCCATGTAGGTGATCACGCCCAGCACCAGTGCCAGCTGCCAGCCCCAAAAGGTCAGCTCGGGCAGCAGCTTGCCGCCCCAGAGACGCGCCTGACAGGTACGCTGCACGATGTAGTAGGACGTCGCGAACAGCGCACTACCACCAAAGCCAAAGATCACCAGCGTCGTGTGCACGGGGCGCAGACGACCGAAGGTGATCTCGGCGATATTGAAGTTCAAAAACGGCCATGCCAGCTCACTGGCAATGTAGACACCGGCAAGCATCCCCAACACGCCCCAAATCATGGCCATGATGGCGAACTTCTTGACGATGCCGTAGTTGTACTGCTCGGTAGCTACCGGCACTGCATTGGTGGACATCGGGACCCCTCCAGACTCTTAGGTTCATCCCGGCCGCGGCGGCCGGACCCTTCTTATCGGTCGGCAATCATAATCGAATCGCTTGCCGACAAAAACCTATGGATTTACTAACGTACTCGAGTGCTCAGCGCGCCCGATGCGTTCTTTCAACCAGTTAGCGCCGATATTACGCCACTCATAAGTAAATATGATTGACTGGCGATCATGTTTTATCTGTTGTTGAGCCGCCACGCCGTCCGAAAAACGATCTCAAACCGCGGGCACGACACCGTGTGGCGACTCGGCAACCGGAGACACCCCGGTGCCCCACGCAAGACCATAGACGATCTCGTAACTCAGCGGGATGCGACCGTCGATCGCTTGGGCGGCCAGCGCCTCCCGGAATCGCCGCCAGGCCCGGGGACCGGTCATCCCGGCAGACCGCCCGGCCTGGGCGTTACCCACGCCTACGCCGCGCAGATCGGCCAGAAGCGCCTCGACGGTGGGATAGGTCACGGTCACCGTCTCTCGATCCATGACCGGATCGGCCAGCATGGCCCCGACCAGCGCGTCACCCAGGTCATGCATATCGAGGAACTGGTGCACATGGGGAGACGGGTCGACCTCGGCCCAGGCGCGCCGGATCTCCTGAAGGCTGTCGGGACCCAGCGTCGTAAAGGCAAATGGCGCGCCCGAGGCACTCACGCGAGCCACCTCGCCGAAAAGCGCCGCCGGCCGGTCGCTCCATTGCACCGCGAAATTGGAAACCACGACATCCATGCTGCCCCCCTTAAGGGGCAAGGCGTGCATGTCGGCCGCCACACCGCCCCTATGCCTTGACCACCAGCGTTGCCGCGGTAACTCCCGAAGCATGTTATCCGCCAGGTCGAGACCGACCACATCGGCCTCGGGGTAGCGCTCCCGCATCGCGCGAACCATCTGCCCCGTCCCCGCTCCGAGATCGAGCACCCTGCCCGGGTCGAGCTTGAGCCAGTCGAAACGCTCGTCAAGACGTCGGCCGATCTCTCGCTGGACCGCCGCGTGTCGATCGTAGTCGGCCGCCGCGCGGTTGAAGCGGTCGCGCACACGGCGCAGATCAAAGGTGGGCAAGGCAGACATGCAAAGGTTACGAACTCGCGACCAAGAAGTGAATTTTAGGGTGGATGGGAATGAGACGACGGGACGGAAACCCTAGGTTGGGTGCGGCCCGGCCCGATATCCACGCACCGGCATCAGCGGGCAGGCGAGCGGAGCATGAAACGCGCCAGGCGGGCCGGATGATCGAGCCAGGCGGCGTGACCGCCCCGTTCGAACCGATGCACCCGCACATGGGCCGGCAGATCCATATGCCGGGGCCAGTCGTACGGCACCAGCGGATCGTCCGGCGCCAACCAGATCTCGACCGGGACACCAATGCCGGAAAGCGTGTCCCGCAGGTCCAGCCGAGCCAGCCAGTCGAGCCCCACCGCGTCGGCAAGCCCCGCGTCTGACGACGGGTTGAGCGGCAAGCCGAACCGCCGGCGAAACGCCGCGGCCGCCCGAGTGGGATACCGCTCGGCCGCCCGCCGCAAGGCCTGCCAGTCATCGAAATCGATGCCGGGCCAGCCATCGGCGGCGAGAAAACGCGGCGTGGCCTGCACCAACACCAGGCGCGCCGGGCGCAGGGAGTGCCGCCGCACGGCCTCGAGCAGCAAGGCACCACCCAGCGACCACCCTAACCAGGTGGCCGGGCAAGACGGTGCGGTCACCTCCCCCCGCCCTTCCGACCCCAGCCAGCCGGCCGCAAAACCGTTCCAGTCGAGGGTAATTACCTCGTCACGGGGCAAGTGACGCAGCAGCGGATCGAACACCGTCGCTGGGAAGGACCAGCCGGCGACCAACCCGATCGACATGGGGCCCGCGGACGGCACACCGGCCATCACGCGCAGCGCCTGCGCGCCGGCTGGACGGGGCCTGACGCCCACCGGGCTGCCGTGGTTTGCCGGCAGGCGGCCGGACCGTGATAATGACAGCCCCATTCAAACCCCGGAATCAGCAATTGACTGCCCTCGACTGGCCCCTTCTGCTCATTATCGCCGTCGCCGCCTACCTGGTTGGCTCGTTGTCCACCGGGGTGATCACCGCGCGCCTGCTGGGCCTGCCCGATCCGCGCTCAGCCGGCTCGGGCAATCCGGGCGCCACCAACGTGCTTCGCCTCGGCGGCAAGAAGGCGGCCATTGTCACGTTAGTGGGCGATCTCCTCAAGGGCCTGGCCCCGGTGATCGTCGCCGGCTTGGCCGTCGGCGGCACCTCGCATCTGGCGGCGATGGGCGCCGCCGGCCTGTTTGCCTTCCTCGGGCACCTGTACCCGGTGTTCTTCGGCTTCAAGGGCGGCAAGGGCGTGGCGACGGCCGCCGGCGCGATCCTCGCCATGGCGCCGATGATCGGCTTGGTCGCCATCGTCGGCTGGCTGAGCACCGCCTGGGCGACGCGCTACTCCTCCCTGTCCGCCCTGTTCGCCGCCGTGGTCGCCGCGGCCCTGGCCACCTTCCTCGCCCCACCGTTCATCGCGCTGGCCATCTCGCTGATGGCCTTGCTGCTGATACTCCGCCATCACGGCAACATTCGCCGGCTGGTACGGGGCGAGGAGCCGCGCATCGGCGAGAAGTCCGAGCCCTCGATCAAGGAGTGACCGCGCTCGCCGAGGTCTTCGAACCCGGCGTTTCGAGCTCGGCCAACGGCCAGCGGGCCCGCACTCGGAACCCCGGCTGGGGATCACACTCGCCGGCGGCGAGCCGGAGACAACCCGCCAACGCGATCATGGCAGCATTGTCCGTGCACAGCTCGATCTCGGGGAAATGCACGGTCCCGCCACGCTCGGCCATCATCCCGGTCAGCCTCCGACGCAACGGGCCGTTGGCCGCCACCCCACCGGCCACCACCAGCCGATCCAGGCCGGTTTGCTCCAGCGCCCGTTTGAGCTTGATCTCAAGCGTGTCGATGACCGTGCGCTCGAACGAGGCCGCCACATCCGCGTGGGCCTTGCCGGCGGTAATGGCGTTCGCCACCGCGGTCTTCAGGCCGCTGAAACTCAGGTCCAGGCCGGGGCGATTGACCATCGGCCGGGTAAAGGGAACCGCGGCCGGATCACCCTGTTCGGCCAGCCGCGACAGCGCCGCCCCGCCGGGATAACCCAGCCCCATCAGCTTGGCCGATTTGTCGAACGCCTCGCCGATGGCATCGTCGATGCTTTCCCCCAGCAGCCGATACCCCCCGACCTCGCGCACCTCGATCAACTGGCTGTGGCCGCCGGAAACCAGCAAGGCCAGAAACGGAAACGCCGGCGGATCATCGCCCAGCAGCGGCGCCAGGATATGCCCCTCGAGATGATTGATGCCGAGCGCCGGCAACACGCGACTCGCGGCAATGCCCTTGGCGAACGCCGCACCCGTCATCAGGGCGCCGGCCAGACCCGGGCCGGCCGTGTAGGCAACCGCGTCAATGGCGTCATAACCGAGGCCAGCATCGGTGAGCGCCGCGCGGGTCAGGCTGGGCAGCCGACGCATGTGATCGCGGGCCGCCAGCTCCGGCACCACCCCGCCATACTCGAGATGCACGTCGGTCTGCGAATGAACGCGATGGGCGAGCAACCGGCCGGCGTGCCCGTCGAAGATGGCGACGGCGGTCTCGTCACAGGAACTCTCGATAGCAAGAACACGCACGCTCGGGGACTCCTTTGCACAAGATTTCGTTTCGCAACCCGAGGGCACGACGCCAGGATTGGCCGGCATTTGCCTATTGCACACCTCGAGCAACGCTTTATACTACAACACCTTTTATTTTGGGCCGCTGGGGTCCGAAGCCAAACATTTCAGTTCTAATTCAACGAGGTGGAACGCATTCATGCCTTCTGTACGTGTTCGGGAAAATGAGCCTTTCGAGGTTGCAGTTCGTCGTTTCAAGCGCTCTTGCGAGAAAGCCGGCATCATCAGCGAGATGCGCGAGCGCGAGTACTACGAGAAGCCGACGGCTGCCCGCAAGCGCAAGGCTGCCGCTGCCGTGAAGCGCAACCAGAAGCGCCTCTCGAAGGAACAAGCACGCCGCGTTCGCCTGTACTGATCGCGTTCGTGACGGCTACTACCGCATGAGTACGATCAAGACGCGCCTGACCGCCGACATGAAGACGGCGATGAAGAGCGGCGAGAAGTCGCGTCTGACCACGATCCGCATGCTGATCGCCGCGATCAAGCAGCGGGAGATCGATGAGCGCCGGGAGGTCTCGGAAGATGAGGCCATGGCGATCCTGACCAAGCAGGCCAAGCAGCGCCGTGAGTCGATCGCCCAGTACGAGTCCGCCGGCCGAGACGACCTCAAGGCCGTCGAGGAAGCTGAACTCGCGATCATCGAGACCTACCTACCTCAGCCGCTGTCCCCCGAGGAAATCGAGGCCGCGGTGGCCGAGATCATTGCCGCCGAGCAGGCCACCGATCTAGGCCAGATGGGGGCCGTGATGAAGGCGGCCCGCGAACGCCTGGCCGGACGTGCCGACATGGCCGCCGTCAGCCAGGCCGTTCGCTCCCGCCTCTCGGCCTGAGCCACGGGGATCGCCCCGGGCCGCGGTCCGCCTCGACGGACCCTCACCCCGGGCGCCGCGTTGATCCGAACCATCAATCCGAGAACGAGCCATGGGTGAGACTTTCCAGTTCCTGAACGTGCCGCGACGCGACCCGGAGACCGCTCCTGCCGAGGAACGGGTCCACAATTTCAACGAGATCTACGGTCAATTCACGCCGGATCAGGCGGCGGAGCAATCCGATCGCTGTCTGGAGTGCGGCAATCCGTATTGCGAGTGGAAGTGTCCGGTCGCCAACTACATCCCCAACTGGCTAAAGCTCATCGAGGAGGGCAATCTGCTCGAGGCCGCTGAGATGGCGCACAAGACCAACTCCCTGCCGGAAGTCTGCGGCCGCGTTTGCCCGCAGGATCGGCTCTGCGAGGGTGCGTGTACACTCAATGACGGTTTCGGCGCCGTCGCCATCGGTTCGGTGGAGAAGTACATCACGGATGAGGCCTTCAAGATGGGCTGGCGCCCGGACATGTCCAACGTGGTGCCCACCGACAAGCGCGTCGCGGTCATCGGCGGCGGGCCGGCGGGCCTGGGTTGTGCGGATATCCTGGCACGCCACGGCGTTCAAGCCGTGGTGTTCGATCGTCACCCGCAGATCGGGGGCCTGATCACCTTCGGCATCCCCTCGTTCAAGCTCGAAAAGCACGTGATGCAGACCCGGCGCGAGATCTTCGAAGGCATGGGGATCGAATTCCGTCTCAACACCGAGGTCGGCCGCGACATCACCATCGACAAAATTCTTGAAGAATTCGACGCGGTGTTCATGGGCATGGGCGCCTACAACGCGATGCAGGGCGGCTTCCCGGGCGAGGATCTCGAGGGCGTGCACGCCTCGCTGCCGTTCCTGATTGGGAATACCAACCACCTGCTCGAATACGGCGGTAACTATCCCTACATCAGCGTAAAAGGCAAGCGCGTGGTGGTCCTTGGCGGTGGCGACACAGCGATGGACTGCACCCGCACCTCGCTGCGCCAGGGGGCATCCAAGGTGACCGCGGTCTATCGCCGGGACGAGGACAACATGCCGGGCTCGCGCCGCGAGGTGAAGAACGCCCGCGAGGAAGGCGCCCACTTTATGTTCAACCTGCAGCCGGTCGAGGTCCTCGGCGAGGGCGGCCAGGTGACCGGCGTGAAATTCGTCGAGACCCGCCTGGGCGAGCCGGACGAGCGCGGCCGCCGCCGCCCGGTGGCCATCGAGGGCTCCGAGCAGGTGGTCGAGGCCGACGCCGTACTGATCGCGTTCGGCTTCCGGCCCTCTCCGGCCGACTGGTTCGACAACCAGAAGATCGAACTCGACCCCAGCGGCCGCGTGATGGTCCACAAGGACCGGCACAAGCCGGAATTCCAGACCAGCAACCCCAAGATCTTTTCCGGCGGCGACATGGTGCGCGGGGCGGATCTCGTGGTCACAGCTGTCTTCGAAGGTCGCAACGCGGCCTTCGGCATTCTCGACTACCTGGACGTATAGCTTCATGACCGCTCCGCTGCAGAACGACCGCCTGCTACGTGCGCTGGCGCGCCAGCCTGTCGACCGCACCCCGATCTGGATCATGCGCCAGGCAGGCCGCTACCTGCCGGAATACAAGGCCACGCGCCAGCACGCCGGCAGTTTCATGGACCTGTGTCGCTCGGCGGATCTCGCCTGCGAGGTCACCCTTCAGCCGCTGGAACGCTTTGATCTCGACGCGGCCATCCTGTTCTCCGACATCCTCACCATCCCGGATGCCATGGGGCTGGGACTGAAGTTTGTCGCCGGCGAAGGGCCTGTTTTCGAGCGCCCGGTGCGCAGCGCGGCCGAGATCGCTCGCCTGCCCAAGCCGGACATGGGCTCGGATCTGGGCTACGTCATGAACGCCGTATCCACCATCCGCAAGGCGCTCGACGGCCGCGTACCGCTGATCGGCTTTACCGGCAGTCCGTGGACGCTGGCCACCTACATGGTGGAGGGTAGCGGCACTAAGGACTTCGCCAAGGTAAAGGGACTGGTCTACAGCGATCCGAAGGCGGCACACGACCTGCTGGGACGGCTTGCCGACGCCGTGACCGACTACCTCAATGCCCAGATCGAGGCCGGGGCCCAGTCACTGATGGTGTTCGACACCTGGGGCGGCGCGCTCGCCCCGCACGACTATCGTGATTTCTCGCTGCAGTACATGCAGCGGATCGTCGATGGGCTCAACCGCGAACGCCCGGATGGCAGCTACGTCCCGGTCACCCTGTTCACCAAGGGCGGCGGCCAATGGGCCTCTTGGATCGCGGACACCGGCGCCGACGGCATCGGCCTGGACTGGACCGTCAATCTCGACACCATCCGCGAGCAGGTCGGCGATCGGGTCGCCCTGCAGGGCAACCTCGACCCGAGCGTGCTCTATGCACCGGACGAGGTGATCGAGCGTGAAGTGGCTCGCATCCTGAAAGAATTCGGCCCCAACCCGGGCCACGTCTTCAACCTCGGCCACGGGATCCACCAGCACGTCAATCCGGACAAGGTCAAGGTCCTGGTCGACGCGGTGCACCGCCTCAGCGCCAGCGACTGAATCGCGCAGCCTGCACCGAATGCCAATGCCCCCGGCTTCCCGGGGGCATTTTCGTTTGGGTGCAGCTGGCTCAGATCGCCGAGATTCAGGCCCCTTCGCGCATGAGCGCCTCCAGCTGCCGCCGCGAGGCTCGTCGCAGCTTGCCCCCGCCCGGGGCGAGTGGGGTTTCGCGCAAGCGCTTCTCGGGGAAGACCTCCAGCACGATATGGTCGTCGCCCGCACCGAAGGCGAACACCGACACCCGCTCTTGGCGACCGTCGCGGTAGTGATAGCTCGTTTCGGACTCCTCGAACGGGATCTTATGGCCGACCAGGCACTCGATAACCCGTTCCGGGGTCGGGGCGAACAGTTGCAGCTCGATCGAGGAATACGCGTCGGCCGTCCCGGCAAGCACGTCGCCCACCAACCGCGGCCGGAACTCGGCAAAAAAGGTCATTGCCTCGAGCGCCGCCCGCCTGAGCGTATCCAGCTGTCCTTGCTGCTCCGGGCGGAAGGTGGCCTGGTACTGCCTCAACTCCAGCTCGAGCCGCTCGAGATCCGCGTCCCGAAAGCGGGCATCCAGTCGCTCACCCAGTTCCTGGGCGGCGGCACGCAACGAATCACGTCGGGATTGCCACGGCGCGTCTGCCGCCAGGCGTGCCGCAAGACGCAGTAATTCCAGTGAAGCGGGCCCCATGTTCAGGCTCTCCCATTGATCGGGGCAAACAGCAACCAGTCCGCCCCTCGACCGTCAGAACAGGTTGTCGATCACCTCACGCGAGGTGCCGGACGCGGCGGCCGCGTCCTCCTCGGGCAGGCTTGCCTGTGGATTGGTCGAATCGAAATACTCGCGGATCGCCCCCGGGTGACCCTCGGGAACACGCATGCCCGTATCCGGGTCAATCCATGCCGTGACGATTCCCGCCGGCGGTTCCTCGGCCTGCCCGGGCGGCGGCAACATGTCGCGCATGAAATCGATCCACATCGGCAGCGCTGCCTTGCCGCCCGTTTCGCGCCCACCCAACTCGCTGTTGTCGGCGAACCCCACCCAGGCGGTAGCCACCCAAGCGGGACCGAAGCCGGTAAACCAGGCGTCGCGCTGATCGTTGGTGGTGCCGGTCTTGCCGCCGATATCCTCTCGCTCCAGTGCACGCCAGGCACGCACCCCCGTGCCTTGACGGACCACACTCTTGAGCCCCGAACGCATCAGGAAAGCGTTCTCGGCCGAGATCACGCGCGGAGCGAGGCTCGGGTCGGCCGTGTTGGGTGGGCAGTTGTCGCAAAGGCTGACTGCGGGATGCGAGTCGATCACGCCGTCGTCCGGATTATCCAGCTCGGTGATCAGGAACGGGGTAACGCGATAGCCACCGTTGGCGAAAACGGCGAAACCGGCCGCCTGATCCAGTGGTGTCAGGTTGTAACTGCCCAACGCCATCGACAGGGTCGGCTTCCAGTCCTCCACCGGCAGGCCAAAGCGCCCGGCGTACTCCAGCACCGCCGGGGCGCCCACCGCCCGGGCCAATCGGATGGAAACCAGGTTCACGGAGCGCGTCAGTGCCTCGCGCATGCGGCGCATGCCGCCGAAACTGCGCCCGTAATTGCTGGGACGCCAGTCGATACCCTCGCGAACGCCATCCTCCACCACGACCGGCGAGTCGTTGATCAGACTCGCCCAGTTGAATCCCTGTTCGAGGGCCGCGGAGTAGAGGAATGGCTTGAAGCCGGACCCGGGCTGCCGCTCGGCGCGGGTGACGTTGTTGAACTCGCTGTCGTGGAAGAAATCGAACCCGCCGATCATGGCGCGAATCGCTCCACTTGAGGGCTCGAGTGCGACGAACGCCCCGGTCACCTCGGGTATCTGCGCCAGTCGATAAGTCACACCCTCGTCGGACTCAATCGGCTCGACCCGGATCAGATCCCCCCGGCCAAGCACCGCGTCGACCGACTTGGGCTTGGGGCCGCAGCGATCGACTGACTGGTATTCGCAGGCCCAGCTCATCGCATCAAGATCCAGACCAACCTCACCAGCGTCGCGGACCAGCACTCGCGCCTCGGACGCGCCGACCTCCAGAACGACGCCCGGCAGCAGGCCTCCAACTCGACTGATGTCCGCCAGCCGTTCCTCGAGGGCCTCGCGATCCTCGATCCATTCGCTCCACTCGGATTCCGGGCCGCGGTACCCATGGCGCCGGTCGTAATCGATCAAGGCGCGGCGCAGGGCTCGGGTCGCGGACTCCTGTGCCGCCGGGTCGATACTCGTATGCACGGCAAGCCCCATTTCGTAGGCTTCCTGCCCATACTCATCGACCAGGTCACGCCGCGCCATTTCCGCGGCGTAGGGCGCTCGGGTCACTACCTCCGCCGAGGTGAAGAGGCGCCCAGGCAAGGGTTCCTCGACCGAACGATCGAAGGTCGGCTGATCGATCAGTTCCAGCTTGAGCATGCGTCCCAGCACGTAGGCGCGGCGTGCCAGGGCCCGTTCGGGATCACTGACGGGATTGGTGGTCGAGGGGGCCTTCGGCAAGGCGGCCAGCATGGCTGCCTCCGCGACCGTCAGCTCCGGCAGATCCTTGTCGAAATAGACCTGGGCCGCCGCCTTGACCCCGTAGGCCCGATGCCCCATGAAAATCTTGTTCAGGTAGAGGGCGAGGATGTCCTCCTTGCTGAAGGCACGGTCGATCTTGATCGCCAACAGGATCTCGTAGAGCTTGCGGGTATAGGTTTTTTCCCGACCAAGATAGAAGTTGCGTGCCACCTGCATGGTGATGGTCGAGCCGCCCTGCGACTTCTCGCCGGTACGCACCAGCTCGATGGCCGCACGAGCCAGCCCGAGGAAATCAACGCCGACATGTTCGAAGAACCGATCGTCTTCCGCGGCGATGAACGCGTCGACCACCACCGACGGGATCTGGTCGTAGGAAACCGGGAGCCGGCGCTGGTCGCCGAATTCGGCCATCAGGCCACCTTCCCGGTCGTGAATGCGCATCGGCATCTGGTAGCGCACCTCACCCAACTCGTCGACGCTGGGCAGCTGCGTGTTGTAAAGATGATACAGAACACCAACGCCAGCCAAGGCCAGGATCACACCCAAACCAACCAGATACGAGATAATCTTGATAAGCTTCATTCGAATAGAGAAAAAATGGCCCAATGACCGTTGTTGCGTGTACGCCCGGGCGCCGTTGTCGACAAGCACGACGGTTATGCCATAGGATGCGTTTCTGGGAGACAAGGTGCGTGTGTGCGAAACCTTAACGCACGCTCAAAAGGAAGGGAATGACCGTGCCACTATTCAGCGCTAAACCCGCTCGACTCGGGGTCGACATCAGTTCGACCGCCGTCAAGCTCATCCAACTGGAAAAACGCCGTGGTGGTTATCGCACCACGGCGTTCGCCATCGAACCCCTGCCGCAGGGTGCCGTGCAAGGCAAGTCGATCACCGACACGGAAGCCGTCGCCGACGCGCTGACGCGCGCGGTTCGCCAAGCTCGGCTCAAGGGCCGACACCTGTGCATGGCGGTGCCGACCTCGTCCGCCGTCAGCCGGGTATTGCATATCGATAACCCCGGCGACGAATTCGAACTCGAGGAACAGGTGCGGCTGGAAGCCGACCAGTACATCCCCTTCCCGATCGACGAAGTCAACTTCGACTTCGAACCAGTCCAGACCGACATACTTGGCAAGCAGAAGAAACAGCGTTCAGGCGAATCGGAAGGCGTCGACGTCCTGATGGCCGCCACGCGCACCGACAACGTGGACAGCCGGGTAGCCTTGGCAGAGTTGGCCGGCATGACGGTGGACGTGGTCGACATCGAGTCCTTCGCACTGCAGAACGCATTCACCGAGATACTGGCCCCGACCCTCGCCCCCGAGGAGCGCTCACAGCCCGTCGCGGTATTCGACCTTGGTCACACCACCACGACACTGAGCGTCTTCGTCGGCGACGACATCGTCTACACCCGCGAACACGAAGGCGGTGGCCAGCAACTCACCAGCGAGATCGCCACCCAGTACGGCCTGACCCTCGATGAGGCCGAAGAACGCAAACGGGACGACAGCCTCCCCGAGGACTACCCCCGCAAGGTGCTGCAGCCCTACCTCGACTCGCTCGCGATGAACGTCGAACGGTTCATCCAGTACTACTACTCCGAGTCGAGCGGCAGTACCGTTAACCTGATCTTGCTCGGCGGGGGTACGGCGAACACCGCCGGCGCCGTCGAGCGCATCAACAACGAGACCGGGGTTGCGACCCGGCTGGCGAATCCGTTCGCCGCACTCGCCAAGGGACCTGGCGTGTCCGCCGAGCAAATGGCACGGCACGGCACCGCAATGCTGATCGCCTGCGGGCTTGCGTTAAGGAGCTTCGACTGATGAGACGGATCAACCTTCTCCCCTGGCGCGAGGAACGGCGCCAGAAACGGCAACGCGATTTTGTCATCCACCTGGCGCTGTCCGCCCTGATCGCCGTCGCCGTCGCGTTCGGCGTTCACAGCTACATGCAGTCGCAGATCGAGCATCAGCAGGCCCGCAACGCCTTCCTCGAGGACACGATCAAGAAGCTTGACCGGCAGATCCAGACGATTAACGAGCTCAAGCAGCGCAAGGCCGAGTTGACGGCACGCATGCAGGTGATCGAGAAGCTCCAGTCCAGCCGACCGACCATCGTCCACCTGGCTGAAGCTATCGTCACCACCCTGCCGGACGGCGTCCAGTTGACCGACATCACGGTGACCAACGACGCGAAGATCAGCCTCCAGGGCAAGGCCGACGCCCAGGCACGAGTCGCGGCCTATCTCCGCCGTCTGAACAGTGCAGACTACATCGGCAGTGCCAGCCTGGTGGGATCGGGGATACTCGCCGAGGGTTCGGGTCAGGCCAGTGAGGCCGGCCAATACGTGTTCTCGATAGAAGCGAAGACCACGCCGCCCAAGGAAGACGACGCGGACCAGGAGAACTGAGCCATGGATCTCAACGAACTGAGAAATCTCGATTTTCAGACTGTCGGCCTGACCTCGCTTGGCACCCGGCTGGTCATCTTCGCCTTCGTGTTCCTGCTGATCGTCGGTGCGGTGGTCTATTTCGACACCCTACCGCAGAAGGAACTACTCGAGCGCGAGCAGCGCGAGGAGAAGTCCCTGCTGCAGACCGTCGACCAGAAGCAGAGCCTGGCGGCCAACCTGGCGGCCTACGAGGCCCAGATCAAGGAAATGGAGACGCGTTTCGGCGAGTTGCTGCGCCAGCTGCCGAACAAGCGCGAGGCCGAGAATCTGATCGACAACGTCGCCCAGACCTCGCTCTCCAACGGGCTGAAGAACGAACAGATCCGTCCCGGTGGCGAAGTCAGGCACGATTTCTACGCCGAGATGACCTATCACCTCTCGCTGCGGGGCACCTATCGCGAACTGACCCAGTTCATCAGCGACACGGCCAATCTGCCGCGGATCGTCACATTGCATAACCCGGCGATGAACCCGCACGACGGCAAGGCCATGGATGACGATGCCGAACGTGAACTGACGATGGACATCCAGGCGAAGACCTACCGTTATCTGGAAAGCGGCGAGCAAGGAGGCGGCCAATGAACATGGATCGCAAGCGAACCGGCAGGGTCCCGGTTGACCTGGCCCGACTCGGGCTGGTCGGCGCGGGCATCATACTGATCGGCGCCGTCAGTGGCTGCGCCCAGGACATGAACGATCTCGAGCGCAAGGTAGCCGAGATGGAGGCGCGCCCAGGCGGCAAGATCGAGCCGATCCCGGAGATGAAGCCGCTGCCCAAATACGCCTACAGCGTGCCCGAAGAGGCCCGAACGCCGTTCATGCCAATGACGCAAGACGACGTCGACGACTCGGATGGCCTCAAGCCCGATGTCGATCGCCCCCGGGAGCCACTGGAGCAGTTCCCGCTGGACGCGCTCGCCATGCGCGGCATCATCAGCCGCCAGGGCATTACCTATGCCTTGATCCGTGATGGCAACGGCGTCATTCACGAGGTGATGCTGGGTGACCACATGGGCCGCAACTATGGCGAAGTCATGGAGATCAGCGAAACCAGCGTCACGCTGGAGGAAATCGTGCCCGATGGACAGGGTGGCTGGAGAAAACAGACAACGGTCGTCAAGTCTCAGAGCGGCCGGAGCTAAATGATGGGAAGCAGCGATATGGACAACCTCACGAAACCTTCACGCCTGATCACCGGACTGCGTCGAGGGCTTGGCCTCCCAGCCATCACCATGGCCGCCGCTCTGGCCCCGTGCCTGGCACTGGCCGGCGACCTCAACGAGATCAGCTACGACCGCACCAGTGACGGCAAGGTGCAGGTGCATTTCAACCTCTCGGAACCCCTGGCCGGCGAACCGGGCTCCTTCAAGATCGACAACCCTGCCCGGGTGGCCATCGACCTGCCCGACGTCGACAATCTCACCGGCAGCCGCCAGACCGACATCGGCCTGGGTGCAGTCAATTCGGTCATGCTGGCCGAGGCCAACGGCAAGACCCGGGCGGTGTTCAGCCTAGACCAGTCTGTGCCCTACTCGATCGACCAGGATGGCAACCGCGTCACGATCTCCTTCGACCAGGCGCGTCAGGCGACCACCACGGAAAGTGGCCTGGCCGTGACCGACCGGGGCAGTTCCGCAGCCACAGCCATGGACGCCGGCCAGCCGATCGATTTCCGCCGCGCCTCCAGCGGCGCCGGCCGCCTGCTGCTGGATGTCGGCAGCACCGAGGCACCGATGGACATCCGTCGCCAGGGCAGCCAGATCATCTTGCGCCTGCCCGGCACTCGCATCGAGGAAGGCGGCTACAACGTCAATGACTTCGCCACGCCGGTCGAACGCGTCGACGTGCGCCGCGAGGGCAACGGCAGCCGTGTCACCCTCAAGACCAAGGACGCCGGCGAGCACCTCGCCTACCAGACCGGCAATCGCCTGGTGATCGAGGTCCAGCCGATTCCCGAGGAAGAGCCGCGCACCTCGCTGGGCAAGAAGGAATACACGGGCGAGCGCCTGACCTTGAAGTTCCAGGATATCCAGGTCCGCCCGCTGCTGCAGTTGATCGCCGACTTTACCGGCAACAACATCGTGGTCAGCGACACCGTCCAGGGCTCGATC